>JAEUIP010000382.1 GCA_016795075.1 Planctomycetaceae bacterium
TGTCAGGAGTCAATTGTGCGAAGCACCCGCAGGGCCGTTCCGGCAATTGACTCCTGACACCTTTACCAGACCCACCCCAAAATTAAGTAGTGACAAAGCACTAGTGAATTCGGGCAAGAGAGAATCAACATGTTTTTACCAGATAGATTTTGGAGAAAGCGACGAGGAAACACGGCCGTCGAATATGCGATCGTGCTTGGTTTGATCGCCATCGCTTGTATCGGCAGTGTGCAAGTCCTGGGTCGGAACGTCCAACAAGTCCTGCAGCGAACAGCCGATGCGCTGATCGATGACAGTTCTTCGGCATCGCCAAGTCCACAAGCATCTGAGATATCGGCACCGCAAGTGATCATGGTTGCCCCACCTAAAAAGCCGTAATGGCGGAACCTCCAACGATACCCGTTTTTGATGATTTGCAACCAGGTCCTCGCGGTCCATTGCCGAAAGAACCGCAGGATGCACCGACAACGGCGGATTTGCTCAACCGATGAACGAGGACAACGGAATTGGGACCGACAACTTCAGCTCGCGATTGTTCGTTACCCACGCAGTTGAAAGCGGTGGGGTTCACGTTGCTAATTGGCTGGTTCGTTTGGTCCATGCAGCCGATGGCAAATGTCGACCGAATTTGGTCCGACGTCTTGTTGGTTTGCCAAGAACAACCGGCGGATCGAGACATCGTCGTTGTTCAGGTTACCGCTGCCGATGTGTTGGAAAACGGCGTCGATCGATTGGATCGAAGATTTGTCGCCCGAACCCTCGAAAAGTTCGCCGAATTTGGCGCACGGCGGGTTTTGTCCGACATCAATCTCAATGCTCAGTTGTCAGCCGATGAGTATACAGCCCTGTTGCACGCGATGAAACAGCTGGGGCCGGAAAGATTTGCCACCGGCTACGAACCAAACCAGCAAATGCAAGGGCGAAAAGAGCTACTCAACTTGGCGACGTTGGTCGATCTGCGAATGATTCCCGCCCGGGACACTCGCTTTCGCGAGCACCGTTACCCATTAGGGTCCCCGGTGGCCGATCCGATCGCCTGGCTGGCGTTTGGCGAACGAACTCAATCCAACACCACGTACGACCTGCGGGTCGATCCCCATAGCTTCCAGACCTACACGATTTCCGACCTGCATCAACCGTTGTTTCCTCCGGCCAACCTTCGTGACAAGTTGGTAATTCTGGCGATGGATCAATCGGTCAATCGTACGCGCATCTATTTGCCGATTACCGGTGAATCGAATCGCGGTACGCTGTTGGCGATGGCCACCCACGCGAAGCTCCACCAATACGAGCGGCGACTGGCGATCGGCAACATCGTGCAGTTCGTGCATGCAGGGTCAGCGGTTCTGGCGGGGTTGCTGATCGGGCTCTGGTCCAAAAGCGTGCGACGCGCTTTCTTGTGGTTCATGGCCGTTGGCGCGGTGCTGATGTTCGGCTCGTCGTATATGGTCGTTTCGAATGGCACACACGCGCAACCCGCTGGCATGTTGATCCTCACACTGAGTAGTTTGTATTCGGCATTAGCCTTTCGGCTAAAATTGCCACAATTGATTTGGGGCTTCATGTCGGGTGATCTCAGTCCCGAAGAAGCCTGGGCGTGGCGAACCCAATCGGAAGGCAAGTTGCCTGCCGTTCTCTTTGGATCGTCGGGCATGATCAAACGAGCCAACCAAGCCGCTGTTCAAGCATTCAAATTGCACGCACCGTCGTTCGCCAAAGATGGAGTTCTCTTGGCCAAATTATGCTCGCCCGGAGTCGGCGATCACGCCGAACGGATCACGACAAACACGGACGGTGAACAAACGTGGACGCTCACTTGGCCACATGGTCATTTGCCGCTCGTGGTCTTCAACGACATCACCGCAGCGGCTCGAGAGCAAGCAGCCTTAAAGCGCCAGCTAACCACCGACCCGTTGACGAAAGTTCTCAATCGCAAAGGCTTCGAAGATGCCGTCGAAGAAATCAACGGACAAGGTCGCCGCGATTACGCGATCTTGTTTATGGACATGAACGGCTTCAAGCAAGTGAACGACGAACAGGGACACGAGGCCGGTGACTTGCTGCTAAAACATGCAGCCGCTCGATTCGCGTCCGCCATTCGGCCCACCGACCGCTTGGCTCGCTTGGGCGGTGACGAATTTGCCGTATTGATGATCGGACAATTGGATCGCGAGTCCGTGCAGTCGATGGCCCTCCGCTTGGAAGCGACCCTGGTCGAGCCGATCGATGTCGGGTCGGCCATCGTCCATGTCGGCGTGGCGGCCGGCTTTGCTTTGCCCGAACTTCCCACCGAAACTTCCACCGACGTTTTACGACGCGCCGATCACGAAATGTACGCGCGAAAGTCGTACCTCAAATCCCTGCGTGGCGAAACGCCAAGAAACTCACGGTAACTTGTAGTTCCGATCGAATGGGCCGAAACAGCCTCTGCCGGTGTGCGCGAGCCACCGGTTAGAGCGACATCTCATCCAGAAAAGGCCTGAAAAGCCAACACAAGTCGAAGGAACGAAATCCTTCGCGACGTTGGGTCAGCCCCCTTTGAGAACAGAGCCGAAGAAAGAACCTGTTCGAAATTAGAACGGGATGTCATCTTCTTCGTATGAAGCTTGCGCAAATTCGTCATTCGCCGACTCGATCGAGTCGGACTTGGCGTCGCCTTCGCCGCTGACAACTTTGAAGTTCCACGCTTCGGGATTAACGAAGAACTTGACTTCGCTGTTGGGGTCCTTTTGCCACCGACGACCGCTCAAGCGAAAGCTGACTTCGATCTCCTGCCCCAACTTCAAGCCGTCAACCTTATCGCAGGCATCTTGAGTGAATTCGATGGGAACGTAATTCGTAAAACGATCACCCGGTTGCTCCAGGACGACGACTCGCTTGCGAAATCCTTTTTGACCAAAAGTCTTGGTCTCTTCAATCAGGTGAATAATGCCGCGGATCTTGCCTTCGTTGACGAAATTGCTCATAGAATTCTCGACGCGATTCTGTCTGGACTAGGGTAATGGGGTGCAGGTCCACGGGGCTCAACCCCGGTCGTATAGGACGCGAGTCGACATCCTACCGTTGACCGAGCCGTTCGTAAAGAAACCCGAGAAAAGTTTCACAGACTCCCGATCAATGTTGCGCCAGCGGGCTGACAGTCGCCAAACTGGGATAGAAGGGAACTTTGGCGTGCGCCGCTTGGTTCAAATCCAATAACCAGGATTCCACCAGCGTCACCACATGCGCATTAGCCATGACCTGCGATTCCACCAAGAGGCAACGATCCAAAGCCACTGCCATGCTCTCCATGGTTCCCGGCCAATTTTCAGCACCCGCCACTGCCAAGCGCACCAGTTCTTGATCTGGGAACTCGCGCATCGCAGGCGGCGGACCACCATTGGCCAAGACTGCCAAGGCTTGTCGAAAGTATTCGGCGGCCCAGGCAGCCACTTCCATCAATCGCCGGCGCTTCGGAGTGGCCTCCTTACCCGCTCGCTCCACAAAACTCTGGAGCGACTTGATAAACCCCTCTTCCGTTACTCGTCCCGAAGCCAAGTGCTCGAGCCATTGAGTACGAAAGTCCAAGACGTCTTCGCCGAACAAATGCAAAGCGCTTTGCACGCTTCCGCCGGACGACCGCGCGAGGCGCTCGGCCATGTCCGGCGGAGACACCAAATCTTTTTGCAGCAAGATTTGCTGCACTTCTTCCCAATCCAATGGCGCGAAGCGCACGATCTGACAACGGGAACGAATCGTTGGCAGTTGTCTTTGTTCCGCAGTGCCGATCAAGATGATGACCGTCTTCGGCGGCGGCTCTTCCAACGTCTTCAACAACGCATTGGCGCCCTCGTGCCGCAAGTCATCCGCATCGTCCAAGATGGCCACCTTGCGGCCACCGTAATAGGGCTTCTTCGCAATCGAATGGCAAAATCCGTCGCGATCACCTTTCTCCCCTATCAACTGCTCGAGCATGATTTGATTGCGATCCGGCATCCGGCACAAGTATTCGAAGTCCGGATGTTCACCAGCCAACATCTGGCGACACGACGGACACACACCGCAAGGATGAAAATCCATTGCCTGCGGACACAATAAGGTCTGCGCCAACTTCAACGCAAAGGTTCGCTTGCCAATCCCGTCCGGCCCCAGAAACAAAAAAGTACTAGCCAGCCGATCGTTGGCCAACGCCGTAGCAAACTGTCGCCGGACTCGGTCGTGGCCCAACACAGATTCCCAACTCATCTCAACCCCTTTCTATTTCGGCAACGATGCACGAGATGGAGAGTACGTGCCGCAACTTGCTAGGCAATCCCGCTTGGATGTGAATGATCCAAGGTTTCGCGCGTCGACTCGCGCTGTACAGCCATGCGACATCCGGAACGCAGCAAACCCCAGTTTCGAATGGCTACCCATTTCGTGCCGCCACTGCCAGAGTTTGAAACTCTTGTACCAACTTGGCAATCTCCCCCGCCACGATTTCGGGAGTTTGAGTAGCATCAACCACACGGATCGATTCGGGATTGGCCCGCGCTTCACTAAGGAACGCCGCGCGCACGGTCGCCAAATACGCCGGTCCACGAGATTCAATTCGGTCCAACGCCCGTTGCGTCCGCGCCGCCGCAACCTCCACCGGCAAGTCCAAGATAATG
>JAEUIP010000383.1 GCA_016795075.1 Planctomycetaceae bacterium
GATCATGCCGGCCGAGGCCGCAAACACACTGATCACGGAACCAACGATCAACATGGTGCCGACGTTGACACCCAAATTCGAAGCGACCAACAACGGGCCCGGTGTCGGCGGTACCATCGTGTGTGTGGCCGTTCCACCAGCAACCACCGCCAAGAGGCAGGCCAAGTAGCGACCTTTGGCTTTCAAATAAGCAGAACGAGCCAACGGCACCAACAAGTAAAACACGGTATCAAAAAAGACCGGAATGCCCACAATGTAGCCACTACCACACAAGGCAAACGGCGTCCGCTTCTCGCCCAGAATCTTGACAAACACGTTGACAATGCGTTCCGCGCAGCCACTGGCCAAAAACGATTGGCCAATGATCGCAGCCAAGGCAATCACCAAACCTAGTCGCCCGGCAAAACCACCAAACTCGGAGCCCACTCGGGCCACTTTTTCGCTCCATTCACCGGCACTCATCAGGCTCACAACCAAGGCCGCCACAATCAAGGCTAAGAATGCATTTAACTTCAAACCAATGATGCCAATCAAAACAATCAACACCCCGACACACAAAGTCACCAGACTATGCACGTGCGCCGCGGTCAACACAAACGGCCGCGCGTCGCGTTCCGCGACGACTGGAGGGTTGCCAACTTGTGATGGGTCAGCCGCCTGAGGGGCCTGCTCCGCATTTCTTGCGGACACGATGATGGTGGAATCTTCGCGAGTTTGAGTAGCAGCGATCGGATTCGCCACCAACGAACAAACCCATCCGGCGATCAAGACGCTGACGCTAAATAGGATCCCTCGGCGGATTTGCTGCTTTGGCCAATGGTTCGAATTCATTTTTCTCGCCTGTTCCCTGATCCGTACTCGATGAAGACCGACAAACATTTCACGACTGGAGCCACGGCATCCGGCTCCGCAGTTCGCGCCCCACGTGTTCAATTGGATGCAACGCTGTTTGCTGCCTCTGTTTGGTCAATGCCGGCATTCCAGCGGTGACTTCGTCGATCCATTGCCGAGCGAATTCTCCGTTCTGAATCCCCGCGAGCACCTCGCGCATGCGTTGCTTGGTACCTGAATCGATGATCTTCTCGCCGCTGACCAGATCGCCGTACTCGGCGGTATTGCTGATCATCTTTCGCATGTAGGCGACGCCACCACGATGCAAGAGATCGACGGTCAGCATCAGTTCATGCAAACATTCGAAATAGGCCAATTCCGGCTGATAGCCTGCTTCCACCAACGTCTCAAATGCTTGGATGACCAATTGATTCACGCCGCCGCACAACACGACTTGCTCGCCGAAGAGATCGGTCTCGGTTTCGGCGGCAATCGTGGTCTCGAAAATTCCGGCGCGAGCCCCGCCCAAAGCCGCCGCGTAGGCCAACCCAAGTCGCAAGGTTTCCGAACGAGCGTTCGGGCCCGTCGCAATCAAACATGGCACCCCACCGCCCAATTCGAACTGTCGCCGAACCTGCGGCCCCGCACCTTTGGGCGCCACCAGCACAAAGTCCACGCCCGTTGGCAGTTTCAATAGCCCATAATGAAAGCTAAACCCATGACAGGCCATGACAACTTGCCCGGCCTGGAGAACCGGCGCGATTGATTCCGAAAAAACGATGCCGTGAACTTCGTCAGGCAGCAAGAGATTGACAATCTGTCCCTGCGCCGCGGCGTCGGCGATGGGAACCGGTTCGAAACCGTCCGCAACCGCCGCTTGATACCCCGCCCCAGGCCGCTGGCCAACGACAACATCGATCCCGCTATCGCGCAAATTCAGTGCATGGGCTCGGCCTTGGGCGCCATACCCAATAATCGCGACCCGTTTGCCGACCAAGGCCAAGGGATCCATCTCTTCCGGTAAAAATACACGAGTTGCCATAGGGGTAGTGCGTTCTTCGAAATACGTCGGGGAGTCGTCTGTGCCGACAATAATATCGAATTCACGTCCGTTGCGATACGCATTGGCGGAGGTACCTGGGAAAAGAACACCGGCTAATAACTCGACGATAGGGGCAAGCTATGGGCCGATAAAACCTCGGCCGAGGAGCGCGCGCGACGGTTTCGATGCGACTCGCGAGCCGAAACCCTCGGAAAGGCGACACGATCTGGCGCAACGAAAAAAGGCGAAGGTCCCGCGTGGGATCTTCGCCTTTGGGTTGCTCTTCGCCAGGTTTGATGGCTTAGCGTTGAACTTGGCCGGACAGGTTGTCCGCCAAACGCAACGTCGAGGCATCTCCCGAAAATTGTGGTTTGATGAAGTCCTGGACCGTCGCCAGTTCCTGGAACCCACTAAGGTTTCGCTTGACCCATTTGTCTTGGTTCTTTTCGAAAACGATCAGTTGTGGGATTCCTTGGCCGCCAATCAACTGTTTGGCCAACGCAGGTTCTTTGTCCATGTCGACGTAAGCCAAGATGACGTTATCGAAACCTTTTTTGGCTTCCAAAGGATTGATGACTTTGTTCTTGAGTACCTGACAAGGAGGACACCAGGTGGCAGTTACCACAACGACCAACGGACGCTGGGCCGCTTGGGCCTCGGCAAACGCTGTGGCATACGTCCGATCTTCGGCTTTGGTAACCGTTTTCCCGACGTCTTGAACCGGCTTGGTTTCTTGCACTGGCAGAACCATCATCGCGCCGACAATCAACCATATTCCAATCGACTGCATGGTATTCCCTCCCTGTCGATAACCGCCTGCGGCGGGTGTTGTATTTGCGGTCTTCCATACCGCGTGTTCGTTAAGCATCGTCGCCCCATAACAAGAAACAACGGTCACGGCGATGGATTACCGCCTTCAACGTTTGGGGTCCTGCGACCAAATGTGACAATTTTGCCAACTATCCACGATGACCGGGCTAACAGCTTGGTTCGATCCACTCGAACGTTTTCCGCACGACCGAAAAATTCGGTGGAACCGATTCATGTCGAACCGCACCCGGTTGGCTTCTGGGACGCCCAGCCCGCGATTGCTGCCCTTCACTCCGTGAAATACGATGAACTCCATCACCAGCAGAAGCGACGGGGCCTCAGACTCTTTCGGAAAGGCTACGATCATGGCATCGAATGCAATGGACCGCCGCACGTTTGTCAGCCAAATGACGTGTAGCTTGGGTTTGCTACCTGGCGCGAATGTGCTGGCTCAAACGGCAAGATGGTGTGGGCCGCAGACCACGCAGGACCAACCCCTGCGAGTCGCTCTGATATCCGCTGCGAGTTATGGAACAGCCGGACAAGAACGCACCAGTGGCTCGAACCATGGGACGGCTTTTGCCACGATTTTTAATGGCTGGGACGAGGACCTGTCTCAAAAATTTTCTGGTACGTTTATCCGCTCCGCACGCCAGATCCCCAACGTCTCGGTCACAAAGGTTTGGGATCCGTTGCCGGCGGCTGCCAAAGCCATGGCGGCCGCATGCAAAATCGAAACGGTTTGCGCGACCCCCGAGGAATGCTGTTCGGACGTCGATGCGGTGATCTTGATCGATGATGGTTCCGGACGACAGTGGCAATATGCCGAGCCAGCCCTGCGAAACCACATCCCCGTTTTCTGCGACAAGCCCTTGGCCATGACCGCAGCCGACGCGCAAAAAATCGCGAGCCTAGCCGCCGAAACTGGAACAAAGCTGATGTCGGCGTCCAGCCTGCGATTTGTTCCCGATATCGTGCGCCTGCGTGAGGAACGTGCTGCCTTAGGAACGATCAAATTGGCGATCGCCACGGGACCCGGCAAACTAGTTTATTACGGCATTCACGCACTTTCGATGGTCTATGCGGTCATGGGCGGAGGCGTTCGCTCCGTACAACATGTCGGCAGCCCCGGACGGCACGTGCTGCGGTTGAGATACCACAACGATTTCGAAACGCTCTTGATCGTGACCGAACAAGATCAATTTCCGATGGGATACCAACTGCAATTGTTCGGAGACCAAGGCTCCCGCAGCATCACACCTGACTTGACAGACCTGTACTGGTACTTGCTTCAAGCCTTTATCGATTACGTCCGCTCGGGGCAAGCGCCATTCCCACTAAGCGAAGAGGTCGAACTGATCGCGGTATTGGAAGCAGGCGAGCGATCATTGGCGAACGGGAAGGAAATCCAAATCGAGGATCTATGGAGTCCGGCCAAGAAATAGCCCGATGGAAGCAACTCGGGCGCTAGGAACTTAACCAGCCAGAATTCTTCTTTCGTTGAACCATCTCGGGTTAACCGGTTAGCAGAGCCTTGTCGAGCGGGAATCCGATCGACAAGGCGCCGCTAAGCGAGCTGGCGCCGGAGAGTCGCCCTTCGTTGAAGCATCTTGGGTTAACCGGTTAGCAGAGCCTTGTCGAGCGGGAATCCGATCGACGAGGCGCCGCTAAGCGAGTTGGCGCCGGAGACTCGTCCGGAGTACTGGAATCCTCTGGGCTTTGATCTTGCGTCTACTTGCAGATGCACGCGCAGAGCGACGCATGGTTGGGTCGGATTCCCGACCCAACATGCTCTGCTCCTGCGGTTAACGTCGTAGGCAAACGGAACTCTACCGCTTGCTCGTGCGGTTAACCGGTTAGCAGAGCCTTGTCGAGCGGGAATCCGATCGACAAGGCGCCGCTAAGCGAGTTGCGGCGGAGACTCGTCCGGTGTACTGAAATCCTC
>JAEUIP010000384.1 GCA_016795075.1 Planctomycetaceae bacterium
GTTCGTTTTACGAAGCGAACTTGGAGTTGTGTCGCCCGGACTCGCCGTTTGATTTGGTTTCGCCAAATACCCCGGTTTACTCGCGAGCTCGGTACTTGCCACCAACGATACTCCGGAACGCCACCGTCCGTGACAGTCTGATTGCCGATGGATGTCAAATTGGTTCTGGGACGGTCATTGAAAACAGTATCATCGGTTTGCGTTCGGTTATCGGAGATAATGTCACCATCAAGAACTCGATTCTCATGGGTGCGGATTATTACGCCGGCAGCATCAAAGCCGGAGACTTGCCGGGCCAAGTTCCATTGGGGATTGGTGACGGCAGCTATATCCAAGGAACCATAGTCGATAAGAATTGTCGCATCGGCAAAAACGTCAAGATTGACGTGTTGCCCAATAGTCCTGACACGGACATCAATCATCCTCAGTTTGTCGTTCGCGATGGCGTGGCGATTGTTGTCAAAGACGCCAACCTCCCGGACGGTTGGGAGCTGGTTCAGAAGTAAGTTTTAACTGAACAAGTCCTGCACGACTCGGCCGTGAACGTCGGTCAACCGAAAGTCGCGGCCCGCGTGTTTGTAGGTCAGTTGCAAGTGGTCCAAACCCAGTTGATGTAGGAGTGTTGCGTGCAAATCGTGCATGTGGACACGACCATGGACGCCCTGGAATCCGAATTCATCCGTTTCGCCAAACGCAAAGCCAGGCTTGAATCCGCCGCCCGCGACCCACATAGTAAACGCATTCGGATTATGGTCGCGTCCGGTACCGTTATTTTCCGAGTAAGGCGTTCGACCGAATTCACTGCCCCACCACACAATCGTGTCTTCCAACAAACCACGCTGTTTCAAGTCTGCCAACAGTCCGGCAATGGGGCGATCAACGGCCGCGGCATGTTCTGCGTGTTTCGGTAAGTTCGAGTGCTGATCCCAGGCCGGATTGGCAGAGTTATCCCCATAGTTCACTTGAATGAACCGCACGCCCGCTTCACATAGTCGGCGGGCCAACAAGCAGCGGCGACCATAGGTTTGCGTTTTTGGATCGTTGATGCCGTAGGCCTCCAGCGTTGCGGCCGATTCTTGACTTAGGTCCAGAACATCGGGTGCGACCGCCTGCATCCTCCATGCGAGTTCGTACGATTCGAGGACGCCTTGCAGTTCATCTGCTGCGCCCAAGCGATCGACTTGCTGCCGATTGATCTGCCGCAGAAGTTCACGGCGGGCCAACTCCTGTTGTGGAGCCAACGGTGATGTTAATGCGTTGATTTCCAGCGACTCCACTCCCGGAGCGCCGATCGGTGAACCTTGACAGGTCGTTGGCAAAAAGGCATTGCCGTAGTTGCGGGCTCCACCGTTACCCAGCGACGGGGCGATCGAGACAAAGCCGGGCAAGTTTTGATTCTCGGCCCCGAGTCCATACAGGACCCATGAGCCAAACGATGGTCGAACCTCCTGCATTGCCCCACAGTGCAAAAACAAGGTGGCCGGTCCGTGAGCCACTCCTTCGGTGTGCATGGCATGCAAAAAACATAGGTCATCAACGTGTTTGGCCATCTCGGGAAACAACTCGGAAACCCAACGTCCCGTTTGGCCATGTTGCGAAAAACTCCACGGGGAAGCCAACAGCCGTTGCTCCGTGGGACGACCGATCTTGGCCAATTGACGCGAGTCGGCAAAGGTCAAGACTTCCCCCGCGCGTTGATTGATTAAAGGCTTGTGATCAAACGAATCGACTTGACTCACGCCGCCCTGCATAAACAAAAAGATGATGCGTTTGGCAGCGGGGCGGGGTTGCAGTAAACGAGCGGCAGGGGCGGAACCTGCCAAGAGGCTTTGCAACGCGAGGGCTCCAAAACCGCAAGCGGCACTCTGCAACCAACGACGGCGTTCCAATGACCAGGCCATGACCGGTTACTCCAAAAAGCGGAATTCTAACGAGCCGAACAAAGCTTGAACCAAATCGACCAAGGGATCGTCTCCTTCGGGGCCGCTCGTCTCCAAGTAGACTCGACCGATTCGCAACTCTTCTTCTGTCGCCAAACGTCCTAGGCATTGTTGGTAGGCCGTTTGTACCAAGACATTTGCGGTTACCTCCGAGGCCGAATTCTCGCGGCACTTTTCGCGAAGCCGTTGGGCAGTGGCTTTCGCTCGCGCCGAGACCCACGTCGAGTTCAACAAGACCAAGCCTTGAGCCGGAATGGTCGTGCGGTTTCGTTGGCCAATCGAGCGCCCCGGGTCCGCAAAGTCGAACTCGGTGTACAAGGCGGGCAGCGCGTTGCGGAAGACCGGTTGGTAGATGCTGCGGCGGAGCGATTCGTGTCGGTAGTCGTAATCCGCCATCGTTCCAGACGAGACGGTCGAGCCTCCCCGCTGCTGATCCAATTCGCCACTGATCAACAGCATCGAATCCCGCAGCGCTTCCACCGACAAACGGCGACGATGGCCTGATCCGTACCACTGATTGTTTGGATCTGACTCGGAAGCTCGCTGGGCCACACTTCGTTGATACGCCTTCGAGTTCACAATCAAACGCACCAGATGTTTGGTCGACCAGTTGTTATCGATCAGTTCGCAGGCCAACCAATCCAGTAACTCGGGGTGCGTGGGAAGACCGCCGGTCGTACCAAAATTGTTGAGCGACGGAACCAAGCCTTGCCCCATCAACCAAGACCAAACTCGGTTGGCATACACCCGCGCTGTCAGCGGGTTACGCCGATCCGTCAACCAATGGGCCAGTTCCAACCGACCGTCGGAGTTTTCAGTTATCGAGATCGTTTTTGGAAAGCCATTGGCCGACAAGAAGCCACGATCGACGGCAGGACCAGGGCGTTTGTGATCTCCGCGAATTAGGATCGGCAGCTTTGAAGGTTCGGCCTTCAGGCGGAGGCTCATGAATTTGGGCTGTGCATCCAGTTGTAGTTGCCACTGGCGCCGTTCAACTTCCAATCGCGCCACGGCCTCGCGGATTTCAGCGGAAGGGTCAGCGATTGGCTTTTCATGGTTTGTTCCGATTGGCGATAAATCGGCCTGCTTTGATTCCTTGGGCGATGACACTTCAGCGATTGGCAAGAACTGCACGCCATCGATGATGACATGCCCGTCCGCATCTTGATTGGAGATCATCACGTAGGCTTGGCCATTGGTTTCGAATCGGAATGAACCCAGCGAATGCCACATGCCGTCCACATTGGGCCGCTCTTGCTGATTGACTCGGAGGGTTGTTTGGCCGTCCGCGCTGAACACATCGACCATCACGTTGGTCGCTCGATTGCTACCCAGCGAGTAAGACATTCTGACGTCGTAATTTCCCGGTGGCAGAGTTTGCGTTTGAAACGTAGCGGTCTTCTGTCCGCGAGACGTCGCCGCATCGTGCCGGTAACCGGCTTCTAAGAATGGAGCGGTATGTTGCGAGACCACCCAATCGCCTACCAACTGTGCTTGATCGTCATCCAACACGACTCCCGGTAGCGAGTCCACGCGGATGTTCTTTTGCTGGGCAATCGGGGCTAGTTTTGTCTTCAGAATCGCCAGTTCTTGATCGGCCGCGGATATTTTGGAGACAAGGTTCGCGCGGACAATCTCTTCTTCAGCCGATAGTGGGAGCGGTGTTTCCACCCACGTCGAAACATTGTCATGAACCAAGCCGATCGAACCATCCAAAATCTTGGCCAATGCGTAGTAGTCCCGCGTGGGGATCGGATCGAACTTGTGATCGTGGCACCGAGCACACGAAATCGTCTGGGCCAAGAATGCTTGTCCGATCACATCCAGTTGTTCGTCGATGTAATCTAGTTCTAAGGCTCGTTTGTCTTGGGTTTCTAAATTTGTGTTCCCCAAGGTCAAGAAGGTCGTTGCGATCAACGATTGCCGATAGCGATGCAACGTTACTGGGTCAGTAATCTCATCATCCGAGGGACTCGGCAGACGATCGCCGGCGATCTGTTCGACAATCATTTGGTCGAAGGGCTTGTCGAGGTTGTAGGCTTCGATCAAGTAGTCGCGATAACGCCACGCATTGGGCAATACAAATCCTCGCAGCGTGACCGAATCCGCGTAACGAACCACATCCATCCAGTGCCGCGCAAACTTTTCGCCAAAGGTCTCTGATACGAGCAGTTTTTCAACTTGTGCAAGGTAGCGTTCTTGGAACTCAGACGACGAACTATCCGATGGTAACTCATGTGAAAATTCCGGTGGCAGACCGCTGAGGTCGTCATGCAATCGTCGCCAGAGCGCCGCTGTGGTTGCTTGGTCCAAGGCCGTGATGCCGCGTGCTTGTAGTTCGTGGTCGATGAAGCGATCGATGGGATTTGTGTCGTTTATTTCGGGATCCGGAACCGGTGGACGTTGCAGCGGTCGATAGGCCCAATGTTGCTGAGCGTCAGGTGGCGTAAGCGGCTGATGAGTCGGCTGGGCCGCGGTTGGTTCTACACGTGGGTCCACGGCTTGGTTCTGGATCCAGGTTTGGATGTCGTGCAGTTCCTGGGCAGAAACTGCAGCAATTGAGAACACCAACGCAGCAGCAAGCAGCTTTAGCTTCAACAAGGCATATCGTTCAACATCAATAATCAAATCCAAGTTTGGTTAAGCCGCCTTGTACTTCCGGTGCCGACATGAATAAT
>JAEUIP010000385.1 GCA_016795075.1 Planctomycetaceae bacterium
GCCATACGGTAACAACTTGCCATCACGCACCTGCTCCAAAATGCGCTGCAACGGCAAATCACGCGGAATCGACGGCAGGGCCTTGCGCAAGCCACGCAACAAACGATCTTCCGTTTCACCGTGGGTTGCTTCCACGTAGACGGTCACAACGTCGTTGGGCAAGTTGGGAAGTAGTCCGGCTTTGACAAAGGAAGATTTTCCCGAACCACTTGGGCCGTAAAGCAAACCCACCGAGTTATGAACCGGATCATTGTCGCGCACCCAATTCCGCCAAAAACGAATGGATTCGGGGAAACCATCACGGTCGCGCGGTCCAGGAACCAAATGCAAGAAGAACTCGGAATCATGAGCCGTATACGATTGCAGTCCGCGCGGCACCACGCGGACAGGGTCCGAGCCACCAAAAATGGGATCCCGATCCGAGCGCAACGATTCGGGGTCGTCCGTCAGAACCCTCGTTGAATTTATCAACGGAGTTACGTCCGCCGCATCCGGCATGGAAATCCAGTGCTCCAAATCATCCAACAATTCCTGAGCCGTGCGGTAACGTTCCAACACGGACTTGGACAAGCATTTGAGACAAATACGTTCCAGTTCCCGCGGCAATGATGGGACCAACGCGCGTGGCTGTCGCGGTTCAGAATATAAAATCTGATCGAACAACTCGCCTTGAGTTGCCCCCCGAAACGGTGAGACTCCGGTCAACATTTCGTACATCATCACGCCCAGACTCCAGATGTCCGCGCGGCCATCAATCCGGTGTGTCTCGCCCATCACCACTTCCGGCGGCATGTAACGCGGCGTTCCAGCCCGAGCCCCGTTTTCGACACGATTGACTTCGTGAATCGCCAATCCGAAGTCGGCAATGTACGGATTGCCCGCTTTGTCCATCAGTATGTTCGCGGGCTTGATATCGCAATGCACAAAACCACGCGAGTGAGAAAACGCCAAGCCAGCGGCCAGCTGGCGGCAGATTTCGACGGTTCGAGCAAACGTTAGCTGCCCGGCTTTCAAATGCTGACGCAGATCGCCATCATCCACAAACTGCTGGACGATGCAGAGCCATTGATCGACTTGCAGCACGTCGTAGATCGTCACGATCGCCGGATGCTGCAGTTGGGCAATCGTGCGAGCTTCCCGGATAAACGCCGAAACGTGAGCCTCGGTGCGGAACTTGGAACGCAAACCAAACTTCAGCGCGACCATCCGCTCGAGGGTCACGTCGCGGGCCAGGCACACCACCCCGAACCCCCCAGACCCTAACTCGGAAACAACTTCATATCGCCCCAACTTGCGCGGGTAATCCGACTGCTCGGAACCGCTGGTTTCGCCGACACTCATCATATCGCTAACGGGCGTATCCGCAGTACTAAAAGCGGTACCGATGATTTGTTCATGTTCGGGAAACCGATCGAGATAGGTTTGTGGCTGCGGTTTTTCACCGGCAGCCAAACGCAACTTCACGTCCAAAAGAATCAGAATTGCCGTTGCTTCCGCCCGCCCAAACCGCGGCACTTGTTGCGCAAACGATTCGATGACGGGATCTTCGTTGTTCTCCCAAGCCCGTTCGTAGGCGCGGCACACCGCTTCGAGGTTGGCTCGAAGATCATCCGTCCCGTTCATGTTGCGAGTCTCTTCGTGGTGGTTCATGGCACTATACTAGCACAGACACATTTCACTTGGGATCAGACAAACCATCAAATTTCTATCAGCAATCAAAATAATTCTGCGAATTAACATATGGAATCCGAGACCCGTTCGGCACGCCATTGCGATCTTGCCGAAATGTCGCACGAGGATGCCGTCATTGAGCACCTAGATTGGAGCTACGAGGAGTGAGACCACGACCCTCCCGAGGCTGAATGGCGCCAGATCCGTGCCCTGCATCGCACCAATTCCCGCATACTTTTCCAGCAATCGATCAATTGTAAACAACGACCTGATGCAGAACTCTTAAGACATGCAACGTTGGAACGATTTTACGACCAAGAAGAGGACGAGCCCAATAAATCAATACGACTTGAGGACGAAAGCGCCGCCGCGAGCGGCGAGGATGAACAGAAAACATACTTCTTAATTTGGGACATGCATTCGTTGGTCTGGCCTGATTTGAAGCCAGGGGAATGGGCACTGGACAGTGACCACCCCACCGTCGAACCGGACCCAGCGACATTTCGCGTCGAAAAGACACACGCGGCCGCCCAATTACATCTTTTGTTTGGGGATATCTTGGTCCAATCGCGCGATGGCTTGATTCGCATAGCCCGCAACCACAGCGTCGGAATCGTAGCTCAACCGGGTTAAATCCGGGCGAGTTGATTCGGGAGCCAGATCAGCGACGATTCGCATCGCGCGTTGCCGCGTCTCGGGATTTGTTCGCGATTTCTCCGATTGAACAAACGCAATCAACGGCAACGCACCCGGCGGTCCCAACTCACGGATTCGCTCCTCGTAAAGGTACTGCATTTTGGATTGCCCCAATCGCGCAAGCAACACGAACAGGAAATCGTGCAACTCCGAGTCTCCGGCGGAACGCTGCATCAGGAGCGGCAACTGCCAAGCCGTTTCGTCAACTTGATCAAATTGTCCTGTAACCGTTTGCGGCACAGAGAACGAACAGGCCACCCATTCGCCAGGTGAAATCGCCAATTCCTGTTGATCGGAAAGCAACACGGTTAACGGCGTTTCCGACACACAGCCAAGACGTAAAACATCGGATTCGATCCGACATTGCACGCGCACGTTTTGGGGACAAGTAAATTGCACCTGATTCGAGTCGTTTCGAGTCGCCTCCAGGCGCTTCGTCCCGCGTACAATCAACGGTGAATCCCCGGTTTCGCACCACAACTCACCGCGACGCAACTCTACCTCATCGGGGCGATGTAGAACCAATTCCGTACCACGGTTCAGACGGAGCGTTCCGGCTTGTTGGGTAATGATCTCGCAAAGCGAATCCGACGGAGTTCGAATAGAAACGCCGGCTTCTAATGGCACCAAAGTCGCGCTGGTCCAGACTTCCCAGGGACCTCCAGGTTGGGTCCGGAACTCGATAGAGCCAAACGAACGAACGATTTCGGCGATCGATGATGGCAAGGTCTCCGATTGCGTCCCTCTCTGTAGAAGTCGCTCCCAGTTCCCCAGCGTCAACAACAGACTAACCGCCAAAGCGCTGGCTAATCCAAAGTAAAACATGGAACGGTGTTGTCTTTTTGTTCCGAGTTCAAAACGCTGCTCCTTCACCTCGTTTTCAGGCCGAGCCATCTGCGACAGAAGATGCTCCACGTCCAATCGCGGTGGAATCAGTTCCGAACGCAACAAATTATCCAATTCGCGCAGACCATCCAAGCTCGCACGAAGTTGGGGATCTTTGGCCAAATTCAGTTCAACCAAAAGTCGTTCCGCAGGCGAAATTTCCCCGTCCAAATAGGCCGACAAATCGCGGTTGGAAATCGGTTGTGTCATAGCGACGTACTCCTGAGTGATCCGAGTCGCGACCTCAGGGCTTCCCGGGCTTTACTCAACCGTAAATTGACGGTCGCTCGGGCCACGCCCAGCCATTTGGCGATTTCATCATAGGTCAGCTCTTCGAAGTAAAACAGAAACACTACCTCCTGAAGTTTCGGCGGCAATTCCTGAATCGATTGTTGGACCCAGGCTTGCTCGTCGGCCTGAGCCAATGTTTCGTCGGGTCGCAAATCGGCGCGCGCCACGTGTTCGTCGGCCAGTGGTGCCATTACGCGATGACTCCGATGCCAATCGTGACAGAGATGCGCCGCTATCCCCCGCAACCAAGCGCCGATCCGATCTGGTTGTTGCAGGGAGGGCAAACTAGCGAATGCCCGCAGCAACGTCTCTTGCGCCAACTCTTCCGCATCCACACGCTGAGACACTCGCGAACGGCAAAATGCAACGACCCGCGGATACGCCAGGCGCGCAAGTTCGCCTAACGCCGTGCGATCGCCGGCAGATGCGCGCTGAACGAGTGTCACTTCTATCATCACGGTACGGCATCACCGTATGGGCGTAAAAACGATCGAATCTCCAAGCCTCCTAATCTAGTCGCCGCTCCGTGTTCAACAGACCGGATAAAAATTCCCTAGTTCTTGAAAAATGTGAATTTCTTGCCGGTCTGACCGACAGGGAACCTCGACTCTATTAGCGAATGGCTGCCATTCGCCGGAAGGACCTCAAGTGCTTTGTCAAACTTTGAAATAGTTTTCGGGGTAGCTACGCCAATTAACTAGCGTAACGAAGCACTGGCAATTCTGCACAAAATGCTGGCCATCACTGGGACTGTCCGTGTTCATTGGTTTCGTTAGGAGTACCGAAGATGAGTTGCAGGATTTCACGTCGTATGCTGGTCGCGCTGACACTCTTGGTTTCTGGAATTGGACTTGGTCCCAGTTTCGGACTGGCGCAAGTTCCTCCGCCAGCCAAGGACTCGAAAACGGATGCCGCTTCGGCCGGCAGGTTTGTCGTCCACGAATGGGGAACCTTTACCACATTTTCAGGATCAAACGGCGTGCATCTCGATTTCCGTCCGCTACGTGACCAGGAGTTACCGCATTTTGTGTTTGATCGGGCCAGCCAACA
>JAEUIP010000386.1 GCA_016795075.1 Planctomycetaceae bacterium
GAGTAAGCCGGGCCGTGTGGGCTGTTGCCAATTTGACCGTCGGCCTGTTGCATGGCGCGGAGAGTTTGAATCGTCGATTGATTCCATTTCTGCCACGATTCGTAATCCGCTTGGAACAACGCTTGAGCTTTATAGTAACGATCGTACTCGGCCCAGCCGGCTCCGGTCCCCGTGTCTAATTTGTCGATCAAATACTGTCGCGTTGCCGTTCGCTCGGCCCATTCGGTGCGCTTGCCAATCGAAAACACCAGACACGCGATCGCTGTCCTCGCGTCGGAACCACCCAAGCCACCCAAGCCGCTATAGCCCACCGTTCCGTCCGCCGTCGAAGTCATGGACTTCATGTATTCCAGGGCTCCGTCAATCGATTTGTCGGGTACATCGATGCCCGCATTGCGAGCCGCCAATAGACCCATCAAAACCGCACCCACGACCGAAGTGTCCGCCGAATTGTCGTTCGGCGAATAACGCCAGCCCTTGGACGGGTTTTTTTCCTGAGCCGTCACGGCCAACTTCACAGCCAACTCCAGGGATTCCCCAATCGTACGGCGGTTGGCTGATTCTTCTTCACCGGCCCAAATCATGTCATCATCGATCGCACCATAAGCTTCGGCCATGGCCAACATGGCAAAGCCATGGACGTACATGTTGCCGCCATAATACCCCGTCGAGCCATTCTGCTTCTGGATGATGAACCGAATTGCTTTGCGGAGGTTGCCAGCGTAGCGACCAAAGTTCGGATCTTCGCCCGTGGACAGGAATGCCATCACGGAAAGCCCCGCGATGCCGCTGGCTTCATCACCATGCGAATTCCCCGACACCCAACTGCCATCAGGTCGTTGGGCATTGGCCAAGTATTCGATGCCACGCTGGTAAATCGTGCGAACCTCGGAGGGCACCCCAGTACCTTCTTGGATTTGCGTCTCGAGTTGTTCCAATTGGCCAACGGCGGAATTTGTGCTGCCCACAAGAACGATCAGGCAAGCAGCGACGACAAAAAGTTTGTTGCAAGTAGTGCCGGTCATCGTTGTCCAATAGATTTGGGCGGTGCCAGGAGCAGGCGTATGAACATCGCTGATCGTCCTATTCTTCGTCCTCGACGTCGTTCTGGTCTTCCATCTCCATCATGGCACCGATTTCTTGAACCGGGAGCAAGAACATGCGTAAGGATTGAGTTTGAGCCGGCGACAAAATTTTCGCAAATTCTTCGTTGGTCGGTTTGGAAGCATAGTAGTAGCCAATGTACAACTCGAAAATGGGGAGGCAGTTCAAGGGGGCCTGAGCAATATGTGGCTGGATAATTTCTCGCAACTTTGTTTGTTGTTCTGAGGTGAGCGAAAGTTCACGCGTCAACTGACTAATGATCGAATCGAGCAATCCAATGCGACGTTCCTTTTCTTGTGCGGCTTTGTATTCGGATAAGACCTTGAACTGCTGTTCAGTCAATACACTAGAAACCAACTTGAACCAGGTTGCGGAATGTTGCGGTAATTTCGCCTTAAACGGATTGCCCATTTGGTCCGTCAACACAAATTGAGCCATGTTGGAGTCGATTTGATTTGTATCCGTGATTTCTACTGCTTCGGCCTCCTCCGCCGCGGCTTCGCCTTCCGACTCTCCGCCGCCGTCTTGCGCATTCTCATCGGCAAGCGGTGCTCCTGGAGCCACCATTCCGCCGAACTGGGGCCCCGCCTTTTTCCACCAAGCATCGGTCAACTTCTTCACGGCACCTTTCGTGCCCACACGAAGTTTCGTGAGTTGTTGAGGCGTCGGTTCACACAATCGCTCGATCAACTCGATTTCGACTTGGAAGACCTGCACTAATTGAAATCGTTTGGCGGCCTTGATTCTTGCTGGTTCAAAGCCAAAGGCATTCAACATGATCGCCTGCCCCTCGACGACGACCGCATCTCCTTCCACAACCTCAGCTTTGGCGTCTTTAATCGCTTCCTGCATTTCGTCAGTGGCCGCTTTCGTTTCCTCTTTGGCGAGCTCTATCCTCTGGACCGCTTCCTGAACGCCAGCTTTGCCTTCGCCTTCTTCTTGACAGGCGGTCGACAAAGCGAGGCGGGGGCCGACGGCCGAAAACAGGAACATGCCAAGAATGAGCAACAGACGAAGTTTGTTTGTCGACATAGGAATCTCGTAAGCGTTTGTGTTGATGGACAGTGTTTTATCGATGGCACCATGCATACGCGGGCGCCATCAGCGAACCCCAAATTACGAAAGTGCCAGACGCCAGCATCCTCGTACGCCTGCGGCTGACGGTTAAGCGCCGCCGTTTCTCGATATGGCTATTTCGTTTCCAACACTTCAAAATAGCGATCCAGCCCGTGGCGAAATTCGTCAGGCAATTCACGGCCGGATTTTCCGGTCGCTTGTTGGATCTCCCGTTGGACAACCGCCGCGTTCTTTTCGGTCGAGTTACCTAATTGGGCGAGTGCCGAGGTCGCCAAGTCGCCGCCCGACCGTTGGCCATCGCCGGGGTTACTACCGCCGCCGCCACCACCACTTCCAGCTCGCCTCGCCTGCAGCAACCATTCGATCGCTTCCGTCTCCGCCGCCATGGTGGGTTTCCCCGTCTCAAGATCGCCCAGCAAAACCTCAGCGTCACTCATGGCCGATGAGGCCTGAGTCAATTGATTGATCTCGCGAGCAAACTGGGACTCGCCGTCCGGCAGCTCCAGGATCGCTTCGATCACCTTATCGGTTCGTTCCACCAAGTTTTGCTGAGTGGTCTGCAGAGTGGCGGCACGTTCCGCGAAGTTTGCTTCTGCTAATTGTGGTTTGGCTTGTTCAATCTCTCGGGTTTGTTCTCTCAGTTCTATTTCAGCAGCCAAGATCTTCATAACTTCTAACACTAGCGAAGGTGGCAAACTGCCACCGGGACCTCCCGGTCACGTGCCGCCCCGTCAGCCAGGGCCCACTAACTGCTCGGCCCAACGATCAAACGTATCTGCTAACCATTCGGCATGAGCCACCGATGTCCCGGCCTCGTTGGTGACCAAGCGATCGGCCACGATGCCGACTTGCTTGACCACATTGGTATTTTGCATTTCCTCCAGCACGGTCTTGTACTTTCCGTCAGGATTTCGTGTTAAATATGCGGACAAATCTTCCAGTACATTTTCTGTCGTGACGATGTAGGCTCGTTGTCGTTCTGCCAACATCTCGGTCCGAGTGCGTGTGGTTTCGGCCACTTGTTCGGCCCCTTCACCAAACCCAATCAAGCTGGTGCGGCTCACGTCACCGGCCAATACCAACTCGTGGCGCGACAACGCCTTCAGTCGCTTGACGAAGGTGCTCCCTTCTAAATTGCTAATCAACTTCTGCAACTCTTCCGCAACCTTCTGGAATTCGGCCAACAAGGCTTCTTGAGCTTCAACGGCCGCTTGCATCTGATTGCCGGCCGGACAGGACGGAGCTTCGTCATCACCTTTGTCCGGCAAGGCATCCAAGGTCACCGTTGGCAGCTTTAAGGACGGCGGAGACGCAGCGGACGGTGATGCGGCTTGCTCTGCTTCCTTGGACTTTTCGTCGGCGGCGTTCATGTTCGATTCTTTCAGAGAAACCGAAGGTGCTTCGGCCTTTTTCCCATCCTCGTCTTTTTTCGCCGAATCCGCGCCACCGTTGTCTCCCTGTGCCTGTCCCGGATTGGCCGGTGCGTCGGTCACGGACGTGACTTGATTGTCCGACGGTTCTCCTTGGCTGGGATTACCGGCCGCTGCCGAGGCCGCTTGTTTCAGCAAATCGGAAACGGACGGCATGCGGTTCTCGTGAATCTCTTTCAATTGCTGCATCATTGCTGCGAGTTTTTCCAGATGATCGACGCCAAAATTTTCATTTCGCGATGCTTCTTGAACCAAGGTTGCTCCACGGTCGGTCAAGGCTTCCAAACGACGTGCTTGAGCCGTTTCGGCAGCCGCTTGTGCTTCGATCTGACGACGTGTCTCCGGTCGATCCAGTTCTGCCGCAGGCAGTCCACGCATTTCCACGTTGCGTTGGAACAATTGTTGTTCACGTTCGTAAACTTCCAAAGCTTGCTTGAACCATTCGTCCAATCGTCGAGTCATCCAGATCGCGTGTTCGTCTTCCGACAGCACAAATACCGTGTACACGGGCGAGTAGATTGGCTCGCGATCAGGCAAATAATCTTCGACAAACAATCGCAACTGAATGGTCTGGGGAGCAATGCCCTCCGAGGCCGGCGAAAATGTGGCCGCCACTTGGGTCAGTTCCGTAGCATACGGATTCCCCGCCATTACAAGTTTTTCGCCTACGGCCGCTGTCGCTGCCGAACCGGGTGCCGGCTTACCTTGCCAAGTCATGCCAATACGCTTGATCCCGTAATCGTCCGCCGCATCGACGGAAAATGTCAACACATCGCGCTCCATGAGTACGCGTTGTTGCTCCAAATCACGACAGTGGATCGAAGGTGCCTCATCAGCAACGGTTCGCAGTTTCAACTGCAATGGCGATTTCGCGGATAGTCCCAGCGAATCGAACCATTCCAGTTCGAGGGTAGGCGTTTCGTCGACCATTACGGCCGGCACATTC
>JAEUIP010000387.1 GCA_016795075.1 Planctomycetaceae bacterium
TTGGGGGGTGGGGGGTTTACCCCCCCCCCCCCGCGCCGCTAAGCGTTCACATCCGAAGGCGAATCATCATCCCGGAATCAATACAGCCAGAACGCCAACGAACCACCGACTCAACGCCAAGCAAACGCCATGCTCGAGACGCACACACTTAGCGGCGCCGGCTTGGTCGGATACCCGCCCAACCTGGCTCTGCTAACGGGTTAACCTCGTCCACTCAGCCGCTACCACAAATGCCCGAGCAACCACAAACTCACAACGCTTCCGCCACGTCCTTTCGGAGTCGCGCTCAACAACCTAAAATCCAGGAAACCTCGCCGACGAAGGAAGACCTCAGTCAATCGCTGAGCCATTCGCCGCGCCCTACCAGGCTTAAGGTATCCCATGTCCGCACATGAACCGACCACTACAGACATTGGCCCACATTGCGATGTGGGGTCTTATCGCATTGGCCTTGGTCACCCACTAACGTTGATCGCCGGGCCGTGTGTGATCGAAAACCTCGATTTGACTCGGCGGATTGCCGAACAACTGGCCGTAACTTGTCAACGACTTGGGATCCACTTGATTTTCAAAGCGTCGTACGACAAAGCCAATCGGACATCGGTCAGTGGTTATCGCGGAGTGGGGCAAGCGGTTGGCTTGGAAGTTTTGGATCGGATCCGTCATGAGTTTGGTGTGCCGGTGACCACGGACGTGCACGAAACGATTCAAGTGCCGGCCGTGGCTCAAGTTTGCGAGCTATTGCAGATCCCTGCGTTTTTGGCTCGGCAAACGGACCTGTTATTGGCCGCTGCGGCAACGGGTCGAGCGGTGAACGTGAAGAAAGGGCAATTCATGGCTCCGGAAGACATGCGTCATGTGCGTGACAAGCTGGTCGCTGGTGGTTGTCACAACGTACTTCTGACCGAGCGCGGCACGTTCTTTGGTTACGGCCGATTGGTCAACGACTTTACTGGCTTGGCCGTCATGCGGCAGTTTGCCCCGGTGGTGTTTGATGCCACACACAGTGTGCAACGCCCCAGTGGCATGGGCAGTTCGACGGGTGGCAATCGCGAGTACGTCGCGCCGTTGGCGCGGGCGGCGATCGCATTTGGCATCGACGCGTTGTTCTTAGAAACTCATCCGGAACCAGACCAATCCCCCAGCGACGGACCCAACATGATCCCATTGGCCGAACTGCCACAGTTGCTGGAAAAACTATTGGCTTTGCGACAAGTAGCCGCGTAATGATTGCTCGGATCGGTACTACGACTCGATCCAACTGCTGCGCAACAGTTCGGGATGGACCGAGCCGAACTTGAGGATTTGCTGACTTTCCGCATGTTCCATCACGATCACGGCTGGGGCAAACAAGCGTGGATCGAGTTTGTAAAAATCGTAACCTGCGGCTTTGAACAAGGCCAAGAACGGCTGGCCGAAACTGGGCGAGTTCTCTGAGGAGACCTGAGCGCCCAACGTCTGCCATGCATCCCAATCTCCGGTCACTTGCCACGTCGCTTGGCCGTGATAGATGATCGCATCGTTGGTCCAACCGATGGCGGTCAAACTCTTTTTGGGAATTGGCGGCAGCGGGGCTCGGCCCGTTCCGACTCGAATCGCACCGATGTCGCCACCCAAGACTTCGCATTGATGTAGTGAAGTCTCTAACGAGCGAGCGACCACTTGCAGGGTCCCTGCGGGACTGGCGGTACCAGCCACACACAATACCAATTGCTCGGGCGGACACGAACATTCGCTGGCCATTTGTTGCACGGTTGGTTCGTCGGGCAATTGATCGCTCTCCAGCACCGCGACTCGTTTCACGTCGGCGTTGTTCCGCCATGCATCTGGCACGATCGAGAAGTGCTGGAACATTGGCTCACGACCACGGGCTCCGCGAATGGGGCCGGAGACCATGGCAAAGTACTTGCCGCAACTGAGTGGCCAACCGGCGTATTGAGCTCCCAGACAGGTGGCCGCAGGATCGTTGGTTCGAACGAAGACATCCAACGGCCACGATGAGCCTTCGGCGGCTGGAACAAGGGCCACGTCCAATTGGCCTCCGCCCGAGACGCGGGCCAACAAAACGCCGGCCTCGGGTGGGCAAGTGGCACTGCGAAAATCCAGGACCTCGGCTCCTCCGATGCGGTGGGTTTGGATCGACCACGTGGGAAACAAACTTCGAGCTTCCTCCAACAGAGCCATGGCTTGTTGGTTCAGAGTAACCACCGGCAGCGGTAGCAGGGGTCCGTGTTTTTCGGTCGCCGACGCGGTATCGGTCGCGCCATCAATAATGGGGTGGTTTTTCATGGGGGAGATTGTCCTCGTGACTGCGAACTCGTTGATCCAACATGCCCCACTGTCGTTCCGTGGCCAACAGCCGCAACTGCAGACGCTCGATTTCCTGCCGCAACGCGATCACGACATGGTTTAGTTCCTCGATCAGGCGTTGATCGTGACAGACCGTTTCCTCCAATTGGAGCAGACGGCGATCCAGGTCGGCGGCGGTTCGGGAATCGGTGGCCATAGGAATTTGTCGAAGGTGGTAATTTTTCTTACGGAATCATTTGTGGCAAATGTCGTGGACCGCTCCGGCGGTCCGGTGTGTGTCGTGGACCGCTCCGTCGGTCCGGTGTATGTCGTGGACCGCTCCGGCGGTCCGGAGTATGTCGTGGACCGCTCCGGCGGTCCCACGTTCACACGCCGCTTGGTCGCGCACATCGCTACGCGTGCCAAAGCGAGGCTGAACCCGGACCAGACTCCCCAGCAACGGCCTCCGCAGGATTCCAACCCGCGCCACGCACGTTTTGGTAAACGTGGCTACCGTCCCGGTTCGCGAACGTGGCTCGCTCCAAGGGCGTTAAACTAGGGTTCTAGCCGATTGTAGTCCCTTTCGCAGGCGGTCGTCAGGTGTTATAGTGGCGGCTCTTGATAGAAGCTTTTGCTAGTCGAGCCCTGATACTGCCGAGCAGTGGGCTCCACGAGGGGGAGCCGTGAACCGGGTCAGGCCTTAACTGGTGCAGCCCTAAGCGGGGTACTCTTGTGTGGAGTCCTCTGTTCGGCAGTGTAATTCGTGGACCGCTCCGTCGGTCCGGGTATGTCGTGGACCGCTCCGTCGGTCCGGGTATGTCGTGGACCGCTCCGTCGGTCCAGTTAGAATCGGACCGCAGAGCGGTCCGCGACCATTTCGGATCGCAAAGCAGTCCGCGACCTATAAGGACCCCCTGATCATGGCCGAGCGTTCGAAGACCATGGAATCTACGGGGCAAGAATCGTCCGAGTCTTACGTCGTGGTCGCACGGCGGTACCGGCCCCAATCGTTCCAGCAACTGGTCGGCCAGAATCAAGTCGCGCGGGCCTTGGGCAACGCCATCGAAACCAACCGAGTCGGTCACGCGTATCTTTTCACGGGCGCCCGCGGGGTCGGAAAAACATCGACTGCCCGAATTTTTTCGAAGTGCCTGAACTGTGTGACTGGACCGACAATCACGCCCTGCGGGAAATGTGATGCCTGTGAAGGGATCGCCAGTGGTGAGGACGTCGATGTGCTCGAAATCGACGGCGCGAGCAATCGCGGGATCGATGAGATACGTCAATTGCGCTCGTTTGCCAGCGTTCGTCCCAGTCGTTCGCGGTACAAAATCTACATCATCGACGAAGTTCACATGCTCACCAAAGAAGCGTTCAACGCTCTGTTGAAAACGCTGGAGGAGCCACCACCACACGTCAAGTTTATCTTCTGTACCACTAACCCCGAGAAGATGCCGATCACGGTTCTCAGTCGTTGCCAGCGGTTCGACTTTGCCCCGGTTGTCGCCGATGAAATCAAAGAGCGCTTGCAATTTATTGTGAAATCAGAAGGAGCCGAAGCAGAAGACGCGGCACTGACGTTGTTGGCTCGGCGCGCGGGCGGATCGATGCGAGACAGCCAATCGTTGCTCGAACAATTGCTGGCGTTTTCCTCCGGACAGATCACGGTCGCTGCCGTACATCAAATGCTGGGCACGGCGCCGGGTGGACGAGTCGAGGCATTGGTCGAAGCCATTGCCGATGGGCAGGCGGGCCGAGCCTTGGAAGAAATTCATTCGGCAGTTACGGAAGGAGCCGATGTTGGCCAAGTCCTGGAACAACTAACCGGGTACTTTCGAGACTTGATGGTCTTGAGCGTCGGCAGTCACCCCGATGTCCTGTTGCAACTAGGCCCAGATCAAGTTTCCGCTGGTCGAGACTGGGCGGAACGCATGGGCGCGGTCCGAATCTTGGCCACGATGCAGATTTTTGATTGGGCTTTGGCTCGGATGCGCCAGAGCACGCAGATTCGCTGCCTATTAGAAATCGCCGTCGTCCAAGCGAGCAGCTTGGCGGCCATGGCTTCATTGGCCACAGCCATCGATACGGTGGGCAGGTTAGCGACAAGCGCCGGTGCAACCGCAACATCGGCGCCGGGCGCATGGAGATTCTCGATGTGGCCGCGCCGGAGCGGGTGACGATCCAGCTCGACTTCTTTCGGCCGTTCAAGGCGCGCAACACGGCGGAATTCACCCTGAAGCCCGAGGGCGCGGGCACCCGTGTCA
>JAEUIP010000388.1 GCA_016795075.1 Planctomycetaceae bacterium
AAGTTCCGATGTCCGACACGCTCCGACCTTGGCTACCTGTCGACTTGACGTCGTCCCATGGTCTAGTAGCCGAACAAGCGGATCCGGTGAAACAGCCCAAATTGCTACGACTTGGACAACACTCGGTACTGCGGTTTGATGGCGAAGACGATCATTTTCGCATGTCCGGGATTGAGAAAACTCCAAGTTCGTTGACTGTCTTTATCGTCGCAGCCATTCATCGAAATCCAGGTGACTTCCGTGGGTTGTTAGCGACGAATGCTCCGGGACAGCGAGACTATGAATCGGGGTTTACCGTGGATTTGGGTCCTGGACCTACGGCAAGGCTCAGCCAAGTTAATGTCGAGGGTCGCGGATTTGGTGGGGCGCAAGATTTATGTTCCAGCGAAACGTCGTTTGGTGGCGTTCGTGTGTTGCATGCCACGATCGACGCCCACAATCGCACGGTTCAATTGAAAGTGGACGGAGAGCCTGCAACAACGCGTGAATACCAACCAAGCGCTTTGGCGCTGCTCGAATGGACAATCGGTGCTCGATACTACACAAATGGTCCGGGGGAACAACTCGTTCGTGGACCTGTAGCAGCCGACTTCGCCGAGATACTCGTATTTGACGGTGCATTGAGTACGTCGGATGCCGACATGATTGGCCAATACTTACAAGCGAAGCACGCGGGACTAAGTGAAGCCTTGACCGCGACCTTACCGGTCGAATCGGTTCTTGGAGTTCCGCTTGTGCATGTACCCAACCCGCCGCAGATTCAAATGCTGCAAAGTGGCTTTGAGGTTCAGGAACTTCCGTTGGAGTTGACCAATATCAACAACGTCCGTTACCGAAACGACGGCAAGCTGGTGACGTTGGGCTACAACGGAGACATTCATCTGTTGAGTGATTCCGACGGCGATGGTTTGGAAGATCAAGCGTCGTTGTTTTGGAAGAATTCTGGTTCGTTACGTGGGCCGATTGGCATGGTCCTTACCCCACCGAACTATCATTTGGGGGCCGGCGTCTTTGTGGCCTCGAAAGGAAAGGTTTCGTTGATCCTAGACGAAAACAACGATGATCTTGCGGATCGGGAAATGATCGTCGCCAGTGGCTGGGAAGAGATCCCCCAGAACGTTGATGCGGTGGGGTTGGCCTTAGGACCGGACGGAAGTCTCTATTTCGGCTTGGGTACGGCCAATTTCGCGAATGGATATTTGGTCGATGAGCAAGGCCAAGCCCACTACGACTTGAACAGTGATCGCGGAACGGTTCAACGAGTTTCGCCTGATTTCAAGACTCGTGAAACCATTGCCACAGGGATCCGCTTTCCGATTGCATTTGAATTCAATCACCTCGGGGATTTGTTTTGTACAGAGCAAGAAGGTGCCACCTGGTTGGCCAATGGAAACCCTTGGGATGAACTACTGCATCTCCCGCTCAACAACGTAACTTCGAGCCCGACAGGACGAAGACATTTTGGGTTCCCTCCGCGACATCCACGCCACAACCCAAACGTGATCGACGAACCATCCACCTATGATTTTGGACCCCAACATCAATCAACTTGCGGAATGGTCTTCAACGAGCCCGTCTGGGGCGGGCCTGTGTTTGGACCACCGTCATGGCAACACAACGCCATCGTCTGCGGCGAGTCACGCGGCAAGATTTGGCGTACCATGCTGACGAAGACGCCGGTAGGTTACGTCGCGGACAGTCAATTGATTGCCTGTCTGCAGATGTTGACGATTGATGCATGTGTTTCACCGCAAGGGGATTTGGTCGTCGCCTGTCACAGTGGTCCACCGGACTGGGGAACGGGGCCACTAGGCATTGGCAAGTTGTTTCGCATTCGCATGACGGATTCGACAGCGGCTCGACCTGTCGCTTCTTGGGCTGAATCGGCTAATGAAATTCGCATCGCGTTTGATCGCCCCTTGGATCCATTGACACTGGTCGGGATGACCGACAAAACGAAGATTCAATATGGAGCGAATGTACGAGCGGGCGATCGTTGGGAAAACCTGGTGCCTCCGTATGCGGTTGTCCAACGCCAATTGTTGCAACCTCGATTCGAACTACCCGTCGTTGGCGCTTCGTTGACAACCGATCTGCGGACTTTGATCTTGAACACATCCGCCATGCGCAGTCATGACCATCACGCGGTGTTACTGGATTTGCCAACCCATCCGACGGAAATTGACTTAACGGCCAATGGACTTCAAGCAACTTGGCAAGCGACGGACGCGACTGTTCCTGCATGGCAAGGGTATTTGCCGCACGTGGATCCGCGGGTGGCACGCGATTGGTTGGCCGGTAGTGCAAGTCACGAATCCTTGTGGAGTAAATTAGACGAGCCAGGAACTCTAACTTTGGAGTCGGTCGTCAATTTGCAAAATCTATTACGCCCCGGCGTTCAATTGGGAGAGACATTGGACTTCCAGCTGCCACCGGAAGTCCCCACGTTCGCGATCGTGGGCCCTGCAGAGATCCAGCTGACGGCGGCTTTGATTTCACTTGCCAATGGGCAAACCCAAGGGGAGCAACCGTTGGCGACGGTTCGTGGCGAAGCGAACGGTCGCGTGTACGTTGCGGTAACATTGCCCTCCGATTCCAGCGGTTGGGTTCGGATCAAAGTACAAATGCCAACGGGTGATCCAAGTGCGTTGGACTTCTATCCGACGTATTGGACTGCCGAAGATGCGACCTGGCGCCCCGTGCAAAAACATCGGTTTTGGATGCCGTGGGTTTCGGTGGGCGAACAACGGGAAACTACGGCAGTCGATTTACTTGCCGACAAACTCACGAAGCTGGGCGGAAGCTGGGGACGAGGTCGCCAATTGTTTCATAGCGATCAATCACAATGCTACAAGTGCCATCGTGTTGGACTTGATTCGGGTGGTGAAATTGGACCAGATTTAGGAAATTTGACCCATCGTGATCTGGCGTCTGTGGTTCGGGACATCCAACATCCAAGTTACTCAATCAATCCTGACTATGTCGGTCAGATTGTGGAACTGAGTGACGGTCGGGTTTTGACGGGCGTATTGCGCTCCAAAGGCCAACATATTTTGATTGGCGATTCGGACGGCCGCGTCACTGAGGTTTTGGCCAGTGATGTGCAACAGATGCAGCCGAACTCGAAATCGATTATGCCTGACAATATTTGGGAAAAACTATCGGAAGAGCAACAACGCGATTTGCTCTCGTTTTTGTTATTGCCGGCTCCACGAATGCCCCTCGACTCACCGTTGCCGGCTCCTCCCGTGCGAACGAGAGCCGAAGTCGCGGCCGCGCTGGAGGGAAGCGAACCGCTTCCAGCGACACTTCGTCCGCTGAACATTGTGCTGGTTGATGGAGTCAAAGATCATGGTCCTGGAGAACACGATTATCCCGCGTGGCAAACCGCTTGGACACAGCTACTGCGCGCAGGTAAAAACGTGTCGGTCAGCAATGCCCGCGAGTTCCCCTCCGATGAGCAGTTGTTGGAGGCCGATGTCGTGATCTTCTTTCAAAAAGGCAGCTTTGGTGGCTCACGACCGCAGCAACTGGATCAATTCCTCGCCAAAGGTGGCGGTGTGGTCATGATTCATTGGGCGGTCAATGGCGATGATCAAGTGAAAGACTTTGCCAAGCGAATCGGTTTAGCCTCGTGGGGCGGTCGAATCAAGTATCGTCACGGACCATTAACCCTGGATGTGCGCAGCCCAGACCATCCGATTGTGCGAAACTTCGAACGTTTGCAATTGTATGACGAGAGTTATTGGGAGCTGACCGGAGAAGAGAACGATGTCACGTTACTGGCCACCAGTACGGAGGATGGCGTACCGACCCCGCAGATGTGGGTTCGCGAGCATCAAAATGGCCGAGTTTTTGTCAGTATCCCCGGACATTACAACTGGACGTTTGATGATCCTTTGTTTCGGATCTTGATGTTGCGCGGCATTTCCTGGACGGCCAACGAGCCCATCGACCGATTTAATGAGCTGGTTCCACTGGGTGCCCGCATGGGCAATTGAAGCGGTAGAATGGGTGCCCAAAAACCGAAGCCGCCTCTTGGCGCTGGCCGTTTGTTGAGGTTGCATAAACTTGGGCAACGTGAAAATATTCGTCCATTTAGGGCATAGCAAGGTTGGGCCCCGACGGGCCATCTTTTTAGTTCGGAAATAAATACTGAGCGCCAAACACGGAGGCTTCAACCATGACGATACAAGTTCGAAATGCAGAAATCGGAGACGTTGCGACCATCGGTGAATTCCAACTTCAAATGGCTTGGGAAACTGAGCAGAAAGTGCTGGACCGCCCCAACGTCCTGGCGGGTGTCCAAGCGGTCTTCGCGGATGCCGGGCGCGGATTTTATTTGGTCGCGGCTGAAGGGGATATTGTCGTCGCTAGTTTGTTGGTTACGAAAGAATGGTCCGATTGGCGGAACACGGACATCTGGTACATTCAGTCGGTCTAGGTAAAACCGAGTCATCGGGGGAACGGTTGTTTTCGGCAAATGTATGAGACAACGGTCAGCATGGCCCGAGAACAAAAC
>JAEUIP010000389.1 GCA_016795075.1 Planctomycetaceae bacterium
TTCCCGGCCACCGAACTAAACAACCGACCGAAGTTCTTGGTCAACTCGCACCAAGCTGAAGCGTCGATCCCCAATCGTTCAAACAGCGGAGCCGCCGATGCTGGCGTGGCTCCCCGTTTGTCCGTGCGTATCTGCCGAGCAGTCCAATCCAGCAACTCCAAATAAGTCGCCGTACTCAGCGGCAAGAACCCCTTATCGCTGGCTCGCATGCCGCTCGTATGGACGCATGGCCCGATCCCACTGCCGTCCTCAGTCAAACACACGGGGCTTAAGGAATGGGCAATCGGTCTGAGTTCCGGTCGTGCGACGGGACTCTCCGGCAATTCAACGCTAGATTGCGGCGTTGTCACTCGCGCCTTCGCCGTCCGAGCTTGCAGTTCCAGAGCCCGCTGCTGGGCCGACGTGTATGGACTGGTTTCGATGGTCTCGGCCAAGGCCGCGCGAATGGGGTTCAAGTCGACGTAGGCCGCACAGGCCAGGATTGCGGTTTCATCAAGCAGGCGAACGGCCCGATATCTCGCTTGCCAAAACTTGCCGACTTCGCTGTCTTCCTTGTTTGCCCGTTGCCCGATCTTTTGACACAACAACTTCATCCACCACGAAATGTCGCTCAGCCGACTCCGAATCTCGCGGACGGCTGCCGGGTCATTCAAGATCATGTTTAGATCTTCGCGTGTTGGTTCCTGTGGCTGTTTGTTGCGGTCGCGTCGTTTCGGGCACAGCATCAACCACCGCCGAGCGACCTCTGCATCATCCCAAGTGGCCACGACGTCCGGCCGCGATCTCAAAATCAAGTGAAAATGGTTCGAAAGCACGGCGTAACAGAGCAAATCGCAGCCAAAGAAACGTGCGAGACGTTGGAGTTCCTCTTCCATCCAAGTTTTGCGGTGGTCGTAGTTCTTGGCCGTCAGGGGATCTACTCCCAGAAGGTAGCATCTGCGAACCGTGCGACCAATGGCGTGAATGATAGCAACCTCATCGGCCGCAAACACTTCCGCTCGCGCTAACCTCGCCATACGGCACCTCCAATTTCCAGGTCGTGATCCAAAAAAGGAATGCGTTCCGAAACCCGTGCTGACAAATGCAACAATTTCAACACCCCTGTGACACATCAGGTCACAGCGCTGAAGAAAAACTCAAATTCTTCGGGCGTAGAGATCGCAAACCGTCCATTCGGCCCGCTGGGAAGCCGACCAGCGATGCACGTGGAGTCTGCAAAGTTGTGTGTCCCCGGATTCCCCCCGCAAAACGTCTATTCGGCCCGCGTGAAAGCCGACTCGCGAAGCACCTGGAGGCTGCAAAATTGTGTGTCCCCGGATTCCTGGAAAGAGTGCACCGCGCGAGATGGGGAGGACGCAGAGAAGAGGGGCGGGTACGAGGCGATCTTAACCCGGAGGTTGGGGTCGTTTGGTAGGGGGATGGATTTTGGGTCTCGGGGGTAAACGCTTAGCGGCGCGTGGTTGGTCGGATGCCCGCCCAACCACGCTCTGCTAACCGGTTAACTCGCTACCACGTTTGTTCAACCAACCACACTCTGCTAACCGGTTACCGCGCAAACGGGAATGCTCAATCGACCACGCTCTGCTAACCGGTTAACGCGCTAGCGGGAGAGGCTAATCATCGTGGAAATTGTACACCGCGCGAGATGGGGAGGACGCAGAGAAGACGGGGAATCGTCGCGGAGCGGTGGCAAGGGGAAGCCGGGGGCACACATTTGTCCGTCTGGTTGGCTAATCGTCGCGGAGCGGTGGCAAGGGAAGACTGGGGATACAAAGGGAAAGCCGGAGAAACACCTGTGTTTCGTAGGTGCCCCAAATTGTGCACTCCGTCAGTGAACCCCACGGTTGAAGGTCTGCGTCGGCCGTCGAATTGGGAAAATGTGCAATTATTCACAGATAGCACGAATCAAACGGCTTTCCCAGGGTTTTTAGAGAAATCTGCATTTGAAGCTTGCCCGGCAGAAAAAAATCGCGGATAATAGAAAATGCTGGCTTGGCAGCGGTAACCGTTGGCTATGGCTGGGGAACGTCCTTGGATTGAAGGAAGATTGCAATGCGAATGGGTCGTGTTTGGGTAACTGGGTGCAAAATGGCCATGGTTGGTTCCCTAGCGCTGGGTAGCTGGGGTTTCACCAGCGAAAGCCTGGCCGGAACCGTTCGATCTTCGGACTCATTTACTTCAGCCGTCAATCAAAGCACGCTGGAGGCGGGATTAAAGGCCAAGGTCGTGGCCCGTTATGAGGAGCTGACTTCCCAAGGTGTCGCGCCCAAAGAGGCGATCACCGAATGTCTGCAGATGGCCCATCCCGAATACCAACGCGCGATGGCCGCGATGGAATCGGATGATTTGGCGACGGCGCTCAAGGGACTTGGGGAATTGGTCGGGCATAGTGACGGCTACTTGGCCGCCGATGCCTCCTTCTTTTTGGGGCGCAGTTATTTGTTGGCCGGACAACATGAAAACGCGGTTCCACACCTGCAAAAATTGATCGATCAATATCAAGAGTCGTCGCTCCGCAGCGGTGAGGCGTTGTACTATTTGGGGACCGCCCAAGCTGGTCTGTTGCAAATCGAGCCCGCGATGGAAAATCTCATCCGGTTTCTGCAAACCGACGCGACAGCTCCCGAGCGTTTGAAAGAAGGCGCTTACAACCAACTTGTGCGATTGGAACAAGCCAAAAAGAATCAGTTGGCGGACGCGGAATTGCGGATGGGTTATTCCGAGCGTCGCTTGGGTCAAGCATTGCCGGATGGCGATACACAAACCGAACAAGCCAAGGTGGTCGATATTCTCAGCCAATTGATCGAAGAGGCTGAAAAGAAAGAATGCAGTGGCAACTGCAAGGGCGGCAAAGGCGAAAAGAAAGAGAACGGCGACAAGCCTGGCCAAAAGCCTGGTCAAGAACAACAACAACCCAAGCCGGGCCAAGGTCAATCGCCTGGTCAAAGCAGCAATGCCAACGGTTCGGCGTCGCGTCAAGCATTTGATAACGGCCCCATCAGCATCTGGAGTCAATTGCGGGATCGCGATCGAGACCCGGCTAACTCGGCTGTCAAAGAGCAGCTTCCTCCCGAATACCGCAAGTTGATCGAACGGTACTTCCGTGAAATGAGCGAAGGCTCGCAAAATCCATAGAGTTTAATAGTGGCGTTTTGATTTATTGAACGGTATTGCGTTTAACCGCAATACCGTTCATTTTTTTGATCGCGACGCAAATCTGGGCTGCAACCTACTTTTCCCAATGGTCTCTGCAGATTGCCCATGCATTGTGTCGCCGAACGAGACCGTCGAACGGTCTTGTGTTCGGGCAGCGCCAAATTATCACGCCGATTTATCCGTTGGAATCGTGTGTTTGAACGTCGTTGTTCGGTTCCTTGGCAGAACGCGGTGACGTGCGAAACGGGTACCAGAACTGTTGCCAGTACCCGCTGGGGACTGGATGACCGTTGATGCCATAGCCTTGCGGCCATCGATTGCTCGGCAAATGAAACGTGCCGAAAATCATGTCGAGAATTGGGAAATGGATCGCAAAGTTCTTATCAATCGCCTCGGATTCGATCGCGTGATGCCAATGATGATAGCGGGGTGTCGCGATGATGTAACCGAGGAATCCAAACGAGAAGTGGACGTTGGAATGGATGAAGACCGACATCAAATACACAAAGAAAATATAAGCGTGCAAAGAGGTTTCTGAAAATCCTAACACGTACATGGGCAGCGTCGTGAAGGCTCGCATGGAAATGATTTCGAACAAGTGCATTCGCGATCCGGCCATCCAATCCATGGCTTGGGCGGAGTGATGGACGGCGTGAAACTTCCACAGTGCCGGAACTTGATGGAACGTGCGATGAAACCAATACTGGGCCAGGTCGGTAAGAAACATGATCTCCAAAAACTGGAGAAATTGTGGTTGGGACGCAATCGCGGACCTCAGACTATTGAGCCACGGTGTGGCGGCCAAGGTCGCCAAAGCTGGAGCCAGCGATAAAAACGTCAGGGTCTGAACGAACAGAGTGCTAACCAAGAAATAGAACAAGTCTTCACGCCATTCGTAGCGCAGGATCGGTTGCTCTACCTGTTTGAATAGTCGTTCGATGGGTACAAAGATCGCGCCCAAGAACAAAACGTTTAACAGAAAAAAATCGAGGCCCAGATACAAATCGCTATTCACGTTGAGCTTGCTACTGGCGGCCGAACCTCCCATCAGCGTCGCCAACAACGTGATCCCCATCGACGTGAACCCCAAGATCTTTCTCTGTCGCAGGATCGTGCTGATCAGCGCCAAGACAAACGCGGACACAAGGACCACAAACAAGGTCAATCGGATCAGCGTCAAATTCTGCGCATAAAATTCACGCGTCTGAGCTACCGTGAGCCATTCGGGAAACCAGAAGCACAAGACCGTTGCCAAGCCCAAGAGCGACAGAAAGAGAGCGGAAACACCGCTGATCCAACCCTGACCCAAGGTTCGATCCGAGGCGTCAATGTCTTCGACCAGTCGTTTTATCGATTG
>JAEUIP010000038.1:0-17552 GCA_016795075.1 Planctomycetaceae bacterium
GAACTCCTCGTCGTCATTGGCATCATCGCCATCTTGATGGGCCTGCTGTTGCCCGCTGTTCAAATGGCGCGGGAGGCAGCGCGGCGGACAAGTTGTGGGTCGCAGATACGGCAGCTTGGTTTGGCGGTGGCCAATTACGAAAGTGCCAAGGGACGGTTGCCTGCAGGTTATACGAGTGCGACGGCTTCGCGACGGTTTAGTACTTGGATCACGACGCTGCTGCCGTACCTGGAGCAACAAGCGGTCTATGATCAGATGATTGCGGACTACGCGACGACGCCCAACCCGTTTGATAACCCGGGTGCCCATCGCGGCTTTGGACAGGTGTTACCGATGTTAATCTGCCCTAGTTCCACGGCGGGCTGGGAGCCAGCCACCTATCTCACCGGCTATCCGGCTGTTGCGTTCACGACCTACTTGGGTGTCAACGGCCAAGACTTTACCACGCGAGATGGCGTGTTCTATCTGGATTCAAAAACTCGGACCGCCGAAATCCGTGATGGGCTGTCCAACACGATCATGATCGGTGAACGACCACCCAGTACCGATCAATGGTTCGGTTGGTGGTATGCGGGCTATGGGCAACTGGGAACGAGTAGTCTGGATTCGCTCCTGGGCGTGCGCGAACACAACATCGGCGCGCGCGGCAATAGTATCTGCGGCAGCGGTCCGTTCAGTTTTCGGCCGGGACATCCAGAATTCCAATGCAGCAGTTTGCATTACTGGAGCCAACACCCGGGCGGCGCTCAATTTGTCTTCGCCGACGGCAGTCTCAAGTTCCTACCCTACGAATCCGCCGAAGTCCTGCCGGCGATGGCCTCGCGCGCCGGAGGTGAAGTTTTCGAAATGCCATAATGGTCCACGAAAGACACCAAAGGCACGAACGAAAAACACCGAGGAGAACTTGAAATCTTCGAAGTGCCTTAGAGGCATTCGAATGATTGCAAAGGAACTTGGGCATTGACCGGGTCTTTGTTGATATACTGTCGGGTTGTGCGAGGTATCGGTCGGGACATCCGGAATTCCAATGCAGCAGTTTGCATTACTGGAGCCAACACCCGGGCGGCGCCCAATTTGTTTTGGCCGACGGCAGCCTCAAGTTCATGCCCTACGAATCTGTTGAACTCCTGCCTGCCATGGCCTCGCGCGCCGGCGGTGAAGTTTTCGAAATGCCATAATGGTCCACGAAAGACACCAAAGACACGAACGAAAAACACCGGGGAGATTTTGAAATCTTCGAAGTGCCTTTGAGGCATTGGAATGAAGGCAAAGGAACTTGGGCATTGACCGGTTCTTTGTTGATACACTGTCGGGTTGTGCGAGGTATCGGCTGGGACTATTCTTTTGGATTGATTTCAGGAAAAACGGAGGTGTGTGGTGAAAAAAATAAGTACAGTACTAATGTGTGTCGGAGTGGCGTTGATCGCCTACAGTGGTTGGCAGGTTTATCACGCCGGAATTGATCCCCAGACATTGGTCGAAATAGATTGGCCGACCCCTGCGACGGCGACCGTCGGCGAAGAGACTGCTGCGCCGATCGTTCTAACGAATCGCAGTTGGAACACCGCCCGAATTGTCGGTTTGAATCACTGCTGAGGATTAAATTGCGTGTTTCGGTCTGAAACACCCATTCCTGTCTCAATCCCTGCCGGTGGAACACTGGCGGTGAATCTCGTGATGCAGAACCACGAAGCTGGTGAGTACGAACAGCCAGCAACGTTTTATTTGGAAGTCGACGGAAAACTCATCGAAAAATCTGTGTCGCTGAAAGGCCAAGCGGCTCCTGCACGCTAAACGATCTGGCTGATCTTGTGGGGCAGGGGAGTTTCGTTCACGAACAACTGCCAATGGGCTCCGCCGCTGCGTTGAAACTCTTCGACCGCCGAGGAGCGAAGTCGCGCGAGCGCTTTGCCGCCGCCCAGGGATGTCAATTGTCCCACGGTTTGTTGGGAAGTGCGGATGGTGACTTCTTCATTTGGTGCCGATGACGTTGGGCTGGTCAGGTCCTTCGGCCAGTCCCGATCCAGAGTCAACGTTCGCAGGTTCCAATTGACGTGGCCCATCGCATCCAACCTAGCAACGGTTTCCTGGCCCAAATAACAACCCTTGGTAAAACTGATCGCAAAATCATCGCGCAACAACTCTTGAGGCAAGGTCGTCGCGGTCGTATCTTGACCGACAATGGGAACCCTCGCGGAGATTCGCCATCGATGGTAGTCGCTCACGGTGTGGCTAAGCCATGGACCAGCACTGGCAAGGGCATTTCGCCACGGTGACGCCTCATCCAAGATCTCGGACATCTCGTACTTGTCGGAGGTTATCAACCAGGCCGCTCCGCCGGGCGCTTGCCAGACGCTCCATGGAGCGACCGACTGCGAATGCGATGGGTCCGCGCCGGAATCATCGCAAACAAGTTGGCCAAGGATCGGTGCGATTGTCTCAGTAGCGCTGCCGACAAGTTCCCGCGACGTTTGACTCGAGTCCTCGGAATTCGGAACGCGACCGATCAACCAGGCACGCACCGGCCAGGGCGACAAACGCACATCTTCCGAAAACAAATAAGCGTCCAAGTGCTGGATGACTTGGTCGGCAGTTGGACCGGATAACATCAGCGACAAGGTATTATCGCCCAGGATTCCGGTTCCCCAAGCGAAGACTTGCCCCTTCGGATTCAGCAGCATCAATTCCCGCGTTTGACCAGGAACGAGTCGTTTCAAATCCGCCGTACAAAAGTTATTGAGAAACTTGACGACATCTTTGCCAACCAAACGGACATAGCTCCAACCGATGGTGGGAGCAACCCAGAACGACTCCGTCACGCTCATTCGTGAATTCTCCAACGATCCGCATCTCGGATCACGGCCAAGTCAGGACTTCTATTTATAAGTTTCTGGAATTCCGCCAAGGATTCGATGGCCCCCAAGCCCAACTCTTCAACTTCATTGGCATCCAAGTCGCTCGCCAAAAATATCGGACGATGCCGAGTGACCTCTTCGATGATTTCGATCAAGCGAGACTTCTCGCTGCTGCGTTTTCGAGCGCTGCCCAGCGGTTGGCTGGACCGTCCGACGCCTGGAGCCAGCCACAAGATGATGGGAGCTTGGTCCGAGGACAGTGCCACAGCATTCTCGATCGCCCGGCGCACGCGATCCCACAGTCCCATGTCGTAATGCGCTTCCAAAGTCGCCAGAACCGCCGCGTGTTGCGCGGGTGCCGCGGTCCACAAGGCCTTCAAACGTTGTTTGGCATAATGTTGAATCGCTGGTCGCAAACCTGCCACAACTTCTCCCTGTTCACCACCGGGCGCCGGAATGACGCCGATCATCAAGAAAGGACAGACCAGGTTTTCGGCTTCTTTGGCTTCTTCGCATTGCTCGGCTTGATGTCCACGCAAACGATCTTGAGTTTCGGCCGAGGACCACGTTGGGTAGATTGAACCCGACAGGGTGAGTGCTTCGTCGCGATTCAACAAAACAATGGGAATCACCACATCGGCTTCGACCAAGTGCTTGTTCAAGTAAATCGGAAAGTTGTGTCGTGAGACTCCGACCATGGCCAACGATTCTGGATCATCCGCGTGATGTTCGATTTGACAAACATGGGCCTGATCGTTGGCCATGACGATCGGTTCGACCAAGGCCGCCGTCGGTCCCAAGATCTTGATATCCGCGAATCGAACTCCTTGGGCCACCAACAAATGAACCAAGCCGGTAACGATTGCCCGTGAACCAGGAACATCCGGCCCGACACTGATGGCGACACTATCGCCGGGGTAAACCGCGTCCGGCAATGGCGGTGCTTCCAATGGAGCCACCAAGGCCGCCACCAATTTGTCGTGCCAAGTCCCGTCGGTTTCATCCCCAGACGAACGAACCGCTCCGGTCGCTCCGAGCATCATGAGGCCCGGATGGTCAAGGATCACACGCATCCAATCTGTAAAATCTGCGTCGTTCGACAAGGAAATGGACCCACCGCGAAAGATAGTTGACCTGGGCCAGCGTTCCAGCAACTCTGCCCAGACGTTCACGATTGTGCCGGATTTTCCAACCACTGACAATCGGACGGCATGTTCTGCCGATCGCCCGGATCGTAACACGAGCGGCAGCCGGATGCCAGCCTTTGCCTTTGGCGGGACGATAAGTTGCGAAGCAACGGAGTCGCTGAAATCCATAGCAGGTGATGGTACGTGAATTCACAACAGATTTTTTTTCAGCTAACTTTGTGCCTGCTGTTCGCAGCCGGGTTGCTGGGTTGTGGTCGGACGGATGTTGGAGGGCCGCAACCCCAGGTCGCTGAACAATCGGGGCTCAACTTCAATGCCTTCGATGTTTTGAAACAACAGCGAGCATGGGAGACGGGAGACGTCGAGGCCAAGACTCAACAACTCTGGGACGATGTCCAAAAATTCTACGCAGGCTTGAATCGATACAGCGATCGGGCACAAGTTCAACTGCGATACGAATTGCTGGGGAACGTGATGTTCGAAGCGATGCCGGTTACCGTGTCGTTCGATCGTGAATCGGGCGTCTGGGAGAGCCAATTCTTTCGCACGCATTTGTATGGGGACACTCAATATCATGTCATGACCGTGAAAGAAGCAGCGACAAATCACTTGGATCGACAAGTCAAATTATTGGCACAGTCGAAGGAGCCAAGACAACTGGCGGAAGGCGATCCCGTCGCCCAGATCTACCTGAGCGGCGCGACGGACCTTCCGCTGAGCGAACCGGCCATGACGCAACTCGCATTGTTGCTGCCGCAGATGGAATGGCTGTCCGATCATCGACCTGCTCCATCGACTTCGGGAGAAGGTAAAGAACCAGAGGTAGAATCCAACCCAATTCCCAAGTGCCGTTATCAGGGCTGGGCCGTCTATAACGATTTCCGCTGTTTAAAATTATCGCGGATTTGGTACGGGTATGAAACGGAATTCTGGATCGATGTCGACGCCAAACTCATCCGCAAAATGGTGCTCTCGAAATCGATGCTGCATGGGGAACTGGCGGAGACCCCGGAAGTACGGGGCTTGGAACTGCAGATTGACTTCACTGCAATTGCTACCGGCACGGACGCTCGTTCCCCGCAAGGATTCGCCAGCTTTCCCGCGGACCGAACGGTGCAGCGCTTGGTCAAGATCCCTGAGGCATTTCCGTCGCCGTGGATCGGACGGGTTTCGCCCATCCTGATGTTGAAGTCGCAGGAAAACGCGACGTTGCAGTTGCCGACGAACCAGCGTCCCACGGTCGCTCTGTTCTTGTCGCAGATGGACGTTAATGCGGCGTGGTGGCATGCATTGTCCAGCACCGCAACGCATTCGAATTTGAGTACCGCGACTGTTGCCCTCATTTTGGATGGCATCGACACTCAACCTCGAACGACCAATGTCGCGCACCGTCCGCTTGCGGCGACGAACCCGTTTCTCGTACCGAACGGTGCCGAAGCTTGGCAAACCATCGGCTTGAATCAAGGCCGCTGGCTGGTCATTTGGGATGCCCATGGGATGGTCCAATACGTTGGACCGGCTGAAATCGACAATTTAAGCGATACAATCGTCAAAGTTTTTCAGCGAATTCAACAGGGAGAAGCGATCGGCGAAGAGATGATCCGCGAATACCAGAACTTCTACACCAACTATTTGGCCCAGTTGGACGCGGATCGAGCCACGACCTTGCCGGAACGAGTCGGCGGTCCGCTTCGGGAATCTTTACCAAATAATCGCCCCAGCCCGGACAACCCCTAAACCCGGAATTTTGTGAGTTGGCGGCACGTTCCGATTAATCGGCTCAACACTTGCAGGAAGCAGAAGCGGTCAACAACTTTCGATCGGCCCTTCGAGTTGCGTCGGCCGAAAAACACAAGGCGCAAAGGTCGGAGACCGAGCATTGACGTCCTTTGGGCATCGGAAATTCAAAGACCCAATTTTGTTCTCGCGTTGAATTGAGACGCGACAGGAGTAACACAAATGAGCAAGACATTAAAAAGCAGTTGGATCGCCTGCGCGGCCCTCGCCTGTTTCGCGATCTTTACCGGAAGCCAAACCGTTGTGGCTCAATCGGATTGCGGCTGCAATCAAGCAGGGCCCACTCAAGGTTACTCCCTAGACAATTATGGCGCGTCGCCATGTGACAACGGCTGCGGAACGGGGACGTTCATGGGACGACTCCGCAACGCGTTTAGCTGCGATTCGAAGTTCCGCCCAGGATTGTGGGACGGCTATTGTGATGAACGCGTGGCATGTGATCGCAGCCTTCCGCGGTTTGGTTTTGGTTGCGGCACCGGCAGCGGTTGCGGAGAAGCCGTCGCCACGAGTGACTGCGGTACCGCAGCTGCAGATGGTTGCAGCACTGGTTGTGGTGCGGGCCGTTGCAACTTTTTCGGTAGTCATCATTTCTCGGGCTGCAGCCTACGTCGCAACTGTGGCCTCGGCCGAGGTCTGCGGATGTTCCAGTTTCCTCAAGCTGCAGGATGTGGATCCGGTGCTTACGGTTTGCCCAGCGATTGCGGTTGCGGAGTGGATGAAGCAACGGTTGCTGCTCCTGGATGCGACAGCGGGTGCAATACCGGAGGATGCAATTCTGGTGGGTGCAGCATCTTTGGACTGAAGCACAACTGCTTTCGCAACGACGGACATTTCTTCGGTTGCTTGAGTCGACATGGTCATCGTCATGGCTTGTTCTCAGGACACGAAGGGTGCGGCTGCGGTTTGTTTAGCGGACTTCGCGGCAAGTTGGCTGGGTTCGGCTCTTGTGGGAGTGGCCATTGTCAAAACGGCTGCGAAATGAACTCTTACGAAGTTGGTTGCGGTTCGGATATGGCCCAACCCCAACCCGTCGAAGCTCCAACAGTTCCGGCTCAACCAGCCGAGACTCAACCTGCTCAAACAGCCCCAGCCGAAGTTAGCGCCAACTAGTCTTGGTGTTTCTTTAGACGAAGGCAGTTGCATTGGGTCTTGAATTCCGAAAGCCCGCCAAATTGGCGGGCTTTTTTATTTGATTTTCATTGCCTCAAGCGTTATCGCTTTGAAGCACTGCTGTAGCTGCGTTTGCCAAGACGCAAATGGTTCCCGGTGGCTCCACGTTTTGACAAGCGTCGCTACATCTTGGGCCTACATCATGTCCAACGCGTCGATATCGACAATCCACTGGATCTCGCTGGGAAGAACCACATGTTTTGTGGCAGCGTGGATCTTTTGCCCAACGTTGGTCGTACTGGGGGCGATCACCAAGAAGTGGAATCGATAATAACCACGTAATTTGGTGACGGGCGCCGGTGCGGGGCCGATGATTTGAAACGACGCGGGTTCTACTTCGGTGGCAAAACTATTTTGAATCGCGTCGGCCAACGCCATGCTGGCCTCCTCGGCCTGCTTCTCGCTGCCGCTACGTACAACGACGCGCGTCAAGCGACGAAACGGTGGGTATCCGAGTTTGGCCCGAGTTTGCAGTTCTTCCTGAGCAAACGCAAGATAATTATGGTGGGCTGCAGCCGCGATCGCGGGATCGTCGGGATTCAGGGTTTGAACAATCACACGGCCCCCTTTGGGGCCGCGGCCCGTCCGCCCGGCGACTTGTGTCACAAGGCCGAAGACACGTTCCCGCGCTCGGAAGTCGGGCATGTGCAGTCCCGTGTCCGCATTGACGACTCCCACCAACGTGACATTAGGAAAGTCCAAGCCCTTGGCGATCATCTGCGTGCCTAACAGGATGCTCACGTCGCCTTGGCGAAACGAATGCAATGCCGCTTCATGTGCTCCCGGTTTCCGCATTGTGTCGGTGTCCATGCGCAACAGCGTGGCGTTGGGAAACTGGCGCCGAACTTCGGCTTCTAACTTTTGGGTCCCCAGCCCTGAAAACTTGATACCTTCGTAGCGACAGGCCGGACACGTGTTGGGGGCTGGGATTTGGTAATCGCAAAAGTGACAAACCGCGATGTCGGTGTCGCGATGATGAGTCAAGGCGATATCACAATCGCGACACTTCACCACTTCACCACAACTTGGACATTGGATGCACGTGGAAAACCCACGGCGATTCAATAGCAAGATAATCTGGCCGCCGTCGTTGAGCGTCTCTTGCATGGCCTGCCGCAGTTGACGACTGAGGGATCGCCCACTCTTGCCAATTGATTCAGCAATTCGCATATCAACGACCGATACGGCCGGCAGTGGTCGCGATTCAACTCGATCGGGCAAGGACAAGTACAAACTCCGTCCGGCTTTGGCAGCCTGATACGTTTCGATTGCAGGCGTCGCGGAGCCCAACACCAATGGGACTTTGGCATGACGGCATCGTTCAGCGGCAACATCGCGAGCATGGTAACGGGGCGATTTGTCTTGCTTGAAAGACCCGTCGTGTTCTTCGTCGATAATGACAAGTCCCAAGTGAGGTGTCGGAGCAAAGATGGCGCTCCGGGTGCCAATCACGACATCCACTTTCCCAGCCGCAATCTGTTGCCAATACCAGTGTCGTTGCGGATCGGTCAATTGACTGTGCAGGACCGCAATGCGCTGAAAACGTCGGCGAAAGCGTTGCCGCGTTTGTGGCGTCAGACTAATCTCAGGGACCAAGACAATGGCTTGACGGCCACTGGCGATGACCGCTTCGATCGCTTGTAGATAAACCTCCGTCTTGCCGCTGCCCGTGACTCCATGCAGCAAAATCGGCTGGCTTGATTGCGACTCGATCGCGTCCATGATCCGCGTTAGACACAGGCGTTGCTGCGTATTGAGCTGCAACGACTGCTCGCGTTCCTCGGGTGCCACCACAAATTCCTGAGTGTGCATGCGGCGCACTTCAACCTGCAAGAGACCACGCTTGACCAAGGAAGCAAGGGGACTGCTGCCGACCTCCGCTTGTTGCAGTATCTGGTGCCCAGGAACCGGGACATCGAAGCGTGCCAAGTATTCCATGACGGCCCGCTGTTGCGCCGAAAGCCGCAGGGACTCCCACGTATCTCGCTGGGGTGTTGCCAGCGAATAATAGGAAATCGGCCGAGTCCCTGCTCCGGCGCGAACACCGGCGGGAATGATTGTTTCAATCACTTGCCCCAAGGGAGCCACGTAGTACTCGCTGATCCAACTGGCCAATTGCAGCAGCGATCGACTCAGCAGAACATCGGTATCAACGATCGAAAGAATCGGACGTAAGCGTTGCGGGTCCCAAATCGGCGGCGCGGCGCTCACAGGGCCCGAACCGTTCGACGATAACGCTGGGGTGCCGGCCCGACTGTGCGTGATATCGATGCACCACGCCATCATTTGACGACCACCGCGTCCCAACGGCACGGCCAAGCGACAACCCAATTGAACTTGCGACCGTAAATCGTCGGGAATCAAATAATCGTAGGGGCCAAATGGTGGTTCGGAGAACACCACTCGGGCGACCCAAAAATCGTCGAGCGCATCGGCCACCCACGGGTCAGGGTCCAAGGGAAATAAACTCGGCTGTTCTGAGCGTTGTGACTCCGACATGCGATTCCATTGCTTGACGTGGCATTGCCCTGAGTTCGAGGATCACCAGAAACAGCAGGTTTCAAGTGCTGATTCTACCTTGGCGCAACCGCCGTCCAAACCTGACCGCTGAAAATTATTTTCCGTTGAAAAAGCCGGCTTGAATGCTTAGCGAGAAACAACCAGCCCTTGTAGGCACAGTTTCGGCAATCGGATTTGCACTAGATTTTTACAGTGTTTCGGTGACCGTCGACGCCGCCAAACGTGACTTCCCGAATTTTGTGTTCGCTCTTAGAATCGAGTGGTCTGTTGAAAGATACGAGCAAAAAACTGCCGAACCAGCTTAGGAGCGTCGCGTCATGGCCAATACTTTGTCAGCCCCTCCCACCCCAAAACATTCTTTCAAGCGAGTCGCTATCCTGTTTTCAGGTGGCCCAGCTCCGGCCGCAAATGCCGTGATTTCGACCGCTGCGGCCTGTTTTGGGAAAGCCAAGATCGAGGCGATTGGGATTCTCAACGGCTACAAGAACTTGTTGGACTATGATCCTGCCAAACCGTTGCAAGAAGGCGAACACTTCATCCGCTTGGATGCAAAAGTACTTTCTCGCTCCCGAAACTCGCAGGGGATCTTGATCGGCACGGCCCGAGCGAACCCAGGAAAGCAGATCAGCTCGCCGGCCGATCTAAACGACCCAGAAAAAACGGCGCCGATGAAGCGCACGTATCAAGCCTTGGTTGACCTGGGCGTGGACGGACTAATTTCCATCGGTGGCGATGACACACTGAAAACCGCCAACAAGTTCAAACTATTTCAAGAGCGACTGCCGTCCGGTTCGAAACAAATCCCGGTCGTCCATTTGCCCAAGACCATCGACAACGACTACAACGGCATCGACTTCACGTTTGGGTTCTTCACCGCCGTGCAGTTCTTGTCCACCGAAATTCGCAACTTGATCTACGACGCGCAAGCCAATCATGCTTACTTTGTGGCAGAAGCCATGGGCCGGAGCGCTGGTTGGTTGGCGTACGGTGCGGCGATCGCGGGTGAAGCCAGTTTGGTGGTCAGTGTCGAAGACATCGTCGGTGACTATCGAACCGAGGAAACGATCACGGATCCCACCACCGGAAAGACCAAGACCCGTCCGATTATGGATCTGGACCGCGTGGTCGCGCGGATCGTGAAAACGATGACCGCTCGTGAATCCGAAGGCAAGCCGTTTGGCGTGATCGTGTTGGCCGAAGGCTTGGCAGAGTATCTACCGTACGAACGCTTGGAAGGTGTGCCGCGCGACGATCATGGTCATATCGCCATCAGCGAAATTCAGTTGGGACGCTTCTTCTCCAAACTGATCGCAGCCGCCTACAAGAAAGTCACTGGGAAGTCCAAGAAAATCAATCCGGTCATGTTGGGGTACGAAGCTCGCTGTACCCAACCCCTGGCTTACGATGTAATCTTGGGTAGCCAATTGGGCGTCGGATCTTATCGAGCCATGGTTGAAGAGGGACTCAATGGCGTGATGGTGAGTGTCTCGGGTCAGTTCGACTTGCGTTACGAACCGTTCGAAAAGTTGGTCAATCCCGAGAACCTCGTGACGCTCGTTCGCTTCATTAAAACCGGCAGCGACTTCCACCGTTTGGCTCGTTTCTTGGAAACGAACGTCAACGAGTAGCCGCACCTTAGAAGCGTTCGCAAGTGGTTGTCTGTAATATCAAAACGTTGGCGTTCCCCCAATCCATCGATGACCGATGGTCCGCGCACACACTCACGCCAATTCCGGTTGGAGTTAGTCCAGGATCGATCATCAATCGGTTAGCGTTGCCAGAATTGGCATCGAGCGGCTGTGCCGCGGACGATTGGGAATACATGGATACGGGAATGAGAGCGTTTGATTAGGCAAAGGAATCGGGGCAAGGGAATGAAGACGAGGTGATCGTGCCACGGACGACTGGGAATATATGGATACGAGAATGAGAGCGTTTGGTTATCCGAAGGAATTGGGGCAAGGGAATGAAGACTAGGTGATGGTGCCACGGACGACTGGGAATACAATCGTAAGAGAAGTGAATCATACGTACGAAGGCAACCAACTAATATTCGGTCGTCCCATGCCTTTGTTTGCACTCATCCCTTTTGCTTAAACCGGCTCGACAATTCCTTTGCCCAGATTCCTTTGCCAAAATCCCTTTGCCCAAAATTCCTTTGCCCAAAATTTCATTGCCCAAAATTTCATGAGTTAGACAAGAAAGGCCGGGCACTGCAACAGTGACCCGGCCTTCTTGATTCTGATTTACGTCCGTAACGACCGACTTAAGAAGAACGAAGTCCGATTCTTCGTTCGCGCAGCACTCGCTTTAACTGCGACGACGCAAGCCCAAACCGATCAACGATGCCAAACCGAGAATCGCCAGTGACGATGGTTCAGGAACGACACTAAAATCTGCTCCGTAGGTGTTCGCAGCATACGGGTTGACGTCATCTTGCGACCAGTTGTTCGAATCACTCAATGCAGCCAGCATCTCACCGTTCGAATTGAACGTTCGCGCGCCCGTGTACTGAACGTTGTCGAACGAGTCGGCCAAAAAGAACGATGTGCCAACGGCAACCGGCAAGTAGCTGTTTGATGTTGACCCCGCACCGGAATTGAGCCAACCTGGATTTGCCCAATTGAAAGCGCCCTGATAAGTGATTCCCGTTGGATTCCCGCGGTAGGCATTCGTACCGCCATCATTGGTGATCGTTCCGGTATAGGCAAAAATTTGATCGCCACCGGTCGAGAAGTTACTTTCCAACCCAGTGGTTGTTCCAAACGCAGCTCCCTGCCATTCAAATTGGTTGGTCGCATCGTTGTAAACGACGACTTGCCCAAAACTCAAGTTGCTAGTCAACGTCAGAGTCAACGGAGCTCCGGCATCTTGCAGATGCTCGGTCCAACGAAAACGATCTTCTTGGCCAGCGACATTGGTGCCATACGAAGAGTCCGTGAAATTGATCACAGAGCCAGCCGCGTAGTTACTCAAGGCGACAAAGGCAAAGTTTTCCTGATCGCCACCCGCACCGTCGTCCGAATTGGCACCCAGGAAAAAAACATCGGCTTGGGCGGAACCCAAGGTAACGCCCGCCAAAGCAAGCGCCAAAAAGAACTTCTTTAACATGTTTCTCGATACTCCAAAAATTAGAAATGCCAGGCAATGGGCACACACCCAGCCCATTTCACCCAATCTACTGAGAGGCCGTTAAGAAATCGCAAATAGCGAGTTAAGATTCGATTAATTCTTGTATTGCCATTGCCATGCAGACCTTGGGCGCTTCGGCAGGACAAATTCTTTCCCTGTCCTCCAAGGCGTCGTTGGCATCACGCCTATTTATCGGTCCGAGCTCTTGCTTGAGTCTTAAATCCCCAATGCTCGAGGAGCAGAAGGCGCAGTTGACCGGCTTCGGCAACTTGGGGATTCGAATGGGCGTTGAGGAACAAGCCTTCCAGCCGCAACTGCCAAACGAGTTTCTGCCGCTCAAGCTCGACATCAACGGGGGCCGGACTTCGCTCCGGATTGACCGACTCGATTGCAGGGTTGGACAGACTTGTCCACTGTCGCTCCACTTCCAAATAGCCAAAACGTACTTGATCGGTCGCCAAAAACTCGGGGTTCGCTCGCCAACTTTCGATCGTGTCGATGGTATTCAAGCAACTTCCGAGCAGTGCTCGTTGAGTGTTGTTCGCTTGGGCATAACTTCGCTGCACGACTTCTTGGAGCGATTTTTTATCAGGCGAATTCCCGGCATTCAGACTGGCCGCAACCAAACACAAAGCGGCCGCAGGACGATCGGACAACTCGAGCAATTGTTGCTGCTCCGCGTCGCTCCAAGAACTCGGAAACGGAATCGACATCGGCAAGTGAACGAGCGAATCGGCGGGTTGATTATAACGATCCAAGTACACAGCCAGCCATGTCGCTTCGATATCGGTCGGCCCACCAACCGCCGAATTTGCGCCGTCGTTTTTTCGAGCGATCAACCAAGTTACCCAAGCGGCGGCGACGTCGCCACGGTCGGCCATTTGCCGAGCAAGAAGTTGTTGGGCCGCCAACACGCAAGCCGGTACGGGGACTCTTTCTTTCCCACGGTCCACCAGCTCCTGTAGCATACGCTCGACGTCCAAGGTCTCCCCACGAGCCAAGCGGTTGCGGACCAAGAACCAAGGTTGCCCGAAAGTTTGCTGGTACTCAAGAATTTCCGCGCTGGGGACAGGCACCGATTCGGTACCAGAGATCTTTTGCCAATTTTCGGCCACCAAGACATCGAACCAGGGGACCAAAGCCCCCGACTGCATCACGATACCGTTGGGGCCAATATCGGTGACAACGACGGGGGTCGTCACCGAAAGGTCGCGACGAACCAAAATCGATTCCGTGGAAGTCGCATCGGACTTCGGCAACGCCGTATCTTGTGGAACGTTGGCTCGCGCCAAGATCGTCGAGGTTGCACCACCCGACACCAACCACAGCCCGAGTATCGAACCGGCCAACATGCGGTGGATGGTCGAAGACACGGCCTAGGGCTCCATGTTCAAAACATCACCACGCGCCGGAATCATCACCGGTGGAAGTCCCCGTTGTTCCATTTCGCGTTTTAGCGTGCGCGCGGGTTCTAGTTCGCAGTGAGTTAAGGCAATTTGCTTCAATTCACCGGCATCTCGGACGGCCTCCACCCAACGCAATAGTTCACTTTGATCCGCATGGCCGCTGACACTATCAAGCCGCATGGTTTGACAATGGATCGGATATTCGACCCCAAAAATCTTGGCGAACTCGGCCCCATCCAGGATTCGACGTCCCAACGTATGTTCCGCCTGATAGCCGGAAAACAGAATGGTTGTTTTCGGATCGTCGATCCGTTGCTTGAGGTGGTGCAGGATGCGGCCGCCTTCCATCATGCCAGACGCGCTGATGATGATCACCGGCTCGTCCATACCATTGATCGCTTTCGAATGTTCGGCGCTGCGAACATAATACAAGTTCCGGAACCCCAACGGATCACGATCTTCTTCTTGCAAGACCGACTGAAGGAACTGCTGGTTGAAGCACTCCACATGCGAGCGATAGACCTCCGTGGCATCAACGGCCATGGGGCTATCGACAAACACCTTGAACGGCGGCAAGCGATCACGTTCCGACAACTTGTTCAGCAGATAAACGAGATGCTGGGTTCGTCCAATCGAGAACGCCGGAATCAAGATCGAACCCCGCTTCTTCCAGACGTTTTGGCACAACGTGAAGAGCTGTTCTTCGGCATCGACTTCATCTTGGTGCAATCGATCGCCGTAAGTCGCTTCCATGATCACGTAGTTGGCGTTTGGCACAACCTCGGGAGCACAAAGCATCGGATCTTGGTAACGTCCAATATCGCCGCTAAAGACGAGCGTCTCGTTGGTTTCAGCCCACTGCAATCGAATCGAGGCCGCTCCCAACATGTGCCCAGAATTAAAGAATGTCGCGGTTAGACCTGGGACCACTTCGAACGACTCTTCATAGTCGCGCACTCGAAACGCCCGAATGGTCTTGACGACATCTTCCTCGACGTACAGCGGATGAAACTCCGGTTCTTTATTCGCCCGCCGGCGTTTATTGACATATCGCAGATCGTTAACCTGCAAGCGAGCGGTGTCGAACATCAACGTACTAGCCAGTTCCCGCGTTGCACTAGTCGCATAGATCTTGCCGCGAAAGCCTTGTCGGACGAGCGAAGGCAGATTGCCGCTATGATCGACGTGCGCGTGTGACAACATCGCCGCGTCAATTTGGGCAGCGGGGAACGGAAACTTTCGGTTGATGTCGTAAGCTTCGGAACGTTTGCCTTGGAAGAGTCCACAATCCAACAAGACGCGGAATCGACCGCATTGGACCAAATGCATCGATCCCGTGACTCGCTGGGCCGCACCGAAGAATTTGACTTGCATCTTATTTCTTCACGCGTTCGGAGTATTCACCAGTTCGCGTGTCGATCTTGATGATGTCACCTTGATTCACGAAAGCCGGCGCCGAGATTTCCGCGCCCGTTTCCACTTTCACGATCTTGGTCACGTTGGTTGCGGTGTCGCCCTTGGCACTGGCGGCACATTCGATGACTTCCAACTCGACGTGATTTGGCGGGGACAGAGTGATCGGACGATTATCGAACAAGACCATCGAACATGGCATCCCGTCCTTGAGGTACTTCCAAGCTTCGTCAACTTGGACTTCGGTCAATTCGTACTGATCGAAGGTTTGGCTGTCCATGAACACGAAGGTATCGCCTTGGCGGTAGAGGTACTGTACGTCGATTTCGCTGACGTCTGCCGCTTCCAATTCATCGCCACCTTTATAAGTTCGAGCCAACGTGGCTCCGGAAATCAGGTTTTTCATTTTGCACTTGTACAGAGCATTACCCTTGCCCGGTTTGACAAAGTTCATTTCCGTCATCAAATACGGTTGGCCGTCAATTTGAACCTTGATTCCCTTACGAAATTCACTAGTCTTGTACGTTGCCACGAGTCCCTGTTCCTTAGCCAATGACCAAAAATATCAAGCGAAGAGGCCGATCAACTTCGGTACGTCCCTATTTCGCTCAGGTTCGGATGCCCCGAAGGTCCGCTATAATAATGCCGACAGCGACCTAATGGTAGGGCTTGTCCCCATCGACCTGAATCCAAGGGTGACCTATCTTAAGTGCCCGGTTGGAGCGAATCCTTTTTCCTTCGGAGCGAACGCCCTTGAATTCTCTGCCTTTGTCGCCGCCGGCGGACTCGCTTGCTCGGGATGCGGAAGCCGAACGTTTGTGGACGGGGCAAATGAAACGAGCCATTCGTGATTCGCGCGAATTGTTGGGCGCCGTTGGCTTGGGGCATTCGTTGGGAGACTCGATCGTCGCGGCCCCTCGCTTCCCTACCTTTGTGCCCCCCGCCTTGCTGGCTCGGATTCAATTTGGCCAGCCGAACGACCCCATCCTTCGTCAAGTCTTGCCGCTGGCGATCGAGGAAGATTCGCAAGCTCAAGCCGGATTTTCGCTGGACCCTTTAGCTGAATTCCCAACTCCGACGGAACTTGACAGCACCGCGGAAACTCTTGCCCCTCCTCCGCAACGGCAGTGGATTCAAAAGTACCATGGTCGCGTTTTGCTGATTGTGACGGGTGCGTGTGGCGTCCATTGCCGCTATTGTTTTCGTCGCCACTTCCCCTATCCTTCCGCGCCCCAGCAACGGACCCGCTGGCAACCTTGGTTGGACCCAATCACCGCCGATCCTACCATTCGCGAAGTGATTCTCAGCGGCGGCGACCCCTTGGTCCTGAGCGACGACAGTCTAGCCCGATTAAGCGATGGGCTCAGCGAGATCCCACACGTGAAGTGGTTGCGAATTCACAGTCGCATGCCGGTCGTGATTCCTCAACGAGTCACGCCCAAGTTCTTATCCCTCTTCGACCGCTTCGCTGCCAAGACCCTGGTGTTGCATGCCAACCACGCCCAGGAACTCGACGAATCCGTAGCCCGGGCGGTCGCCGACTTGCGAACGAGTGGCTTTCAAGTGTTGAACCAAGCGGTGCTCCTAAAAGGTGTCAACGATTCGGTCTCGGCGCTGGCCGATTTGAGCTGTCGCTTGATCGAGTTTGGGGTGACACCGTACTACTTGCACCAATTGGACCAAGTGCGGGGAGCGGCCCACTTTGAAGTCCCGGTGGCACGTGGCTTGGAACTGATCCGAGAGCTGCGCAATCAATTGCCGGGCTACGCGATCCCACGATACGTTCAAGAGATCCCGGGGCAACCAAGTAAGACGGTCTTGGCCTAACGACGGCCTCGCCTCGGATACTTGTGAAGTTTTGACTGATGGATTCTGCCGGATCAGCGGTATCTACGCAGCGTCTGTAATCGGAATAGAGCTATAATGAGGCATTCCGATTCGTCCTCCGGAGCCGTTTGAAATGTTGATCCAAGTTGGCGTTTTATTGTCGTTCTTGTATCTCCTCGTGGCGATGCAGCGTTCGGATGGAACCGCCAATCTGCAACAAGAGACGTCTGTCGTTCCGAACGTCATTACCGAACCGGTCCTTTACCCCCTGGAAAAGGTCTGGG
>JAEUIP010000038.1:17562-26440 GCA_016795075.1 Planctomycetaceae bacterium
ATCAAATCGACCAAGCGATCCTGACGGCGTATTCCGCCCTTTCCGAACGAGGTTCATCGGACCTGGTGTTGATCGATGACGCCCTGCGAGAGAAATTTCTAGCGGCAGCCCGCGTGGAACTGGTGTCGTCCCAACAATCGAACGAGCACCAACCGGTCGATTCGTCGGTGTTGGTATGGCGACTGCTCAGCCTGCGCAAAGCGGGCAAGCTACCTCCGTCCCAAGGACGCCCCAAGTACCCGCCGCTGACCGATCGCGAACGGCTGGTGGCTGAAATCGCCAGTCGCCGGGCGGAAGACCAATTTCATCGTTCGTTGGATCGGATTTTGGTGGACGATCAAGGACGTGCTTTTTTTGCTGCGGCTGTAAACGAGATCGCCGTTGAAGTCGAACTGGAGCACGTCCGCCGCGCGGCATTGGCACTGCGGAAGGCTCGGCAACTAAAACCCGAACTTGCGGCTCGCTTGGTCGATTGGCCGATCGAACAGCGGAGCTTGCGTTATTCGGAATTGGTCGCCGACCTAACGGCCGTTCCTGAACAACCCGGCATCTACTTGTTTCGTGACCAAACCGGCTACCTGTACATCGGCGAGGCCAAAGACCTGCGGGCTCGATTGTCCACACACGTGACGGATTCGGATCGCGAAGCCTTGTTCCATTACCTGCAAGAACCGGATCGGTCCCAGGTCTTTGTGGATTTGCATGTCTTCCCCAGCGACTCACCGGGCGCGACGCTCCGCGTCCGCCGTGCGTACGAATCCGAATTGATTCGAAGCCGCGAGCCAAAATTCAATCTTCGCCCCTAAGACTGCTCTGGGCCTGATGCCGAACATCGCCGGACGGTGGACTTCGGAACAGTCCCGAAACTACTTCCCGGTTCGGGAGAGCACGACCTTCGTTCATCCGAGAACCCGTATCGTCGAATCTGCCGAGATACAAAACGGACTAAGCCACCGACTGGTCTGAGCGGCAGTGCGACAAAATGCGAGCGTTTGTTAATTCCCACGGATGGCAGAGCCGAACTGCGGATGAACAGTCCGCAGACACTTCCTTGACCGACAGTGATTGTTCGACTGCAATGGTCTAACTTCCGAGATGAAACTTCGACGCTCTTTATTTCGAAACCGCATGCAGCGAACGTATTCATCCGCAGATCGGCATTGCCATCCGTCGGAAGTCCGCCAGCGAGGCAAATGATCGTCTTTGGTTCACGCGCGGCTAAGAAATGAGTGATGAAAAATGGAAATTGAAAAATGCAAAATGCTGACAGCCGTTGCTTGCTCGCTGAATGCTTGAAACTAGAAGTTCGATACCTTTTGAATTTTTCATTCTTCAATAATCGTTAATAAGTCAACCTCCAGAGCCATCGAAACTCATTCCGCAGCATTCGACGTTCGAGATCCGGAACTTATTTCGGGACAAATCCTTTGCGTGAAAAACCCCATGTCCTGTCAAACGCCGCGACATTCCGACATCGCAAGAAACTCTGCGGAGCGACTTAGGCTTAATTTTCGTGCACGGTAATCAACTGCCGCCAATTTACGATGGCCAACGTCACCAAGACAATGATCAAACTGCCGACCATCAGACTGGCATAATTGCCCCACAGCGGTAGGGGCTCGTGGAGAATGATGTTGTTTACAAATTGCTCGTCATTAATCCGCTCCAAACCGAAATCGGAGATCGTCGCAAGTCCAATCGATTGGAGGTGATATCGCACGGTGAACTTTTGCACGACCGCGGGGACAGACGCCAATAGGACCTCGGAAACCAAAACGTAGCCCACGGCAAACCCCATGGCTCGCTTCAAAGCGACGACCGACAGCAGACTAAACACGGCTCCGTAGGCCAATGCCGCGAGGATGGAAAGCTGAAAGAACCCCCACGCGAACTCGCCCAGATCGAGTCCCAGGAGCGTCAAACAAACAGACCATGTCACCATGTAGGAGATCGCCAAAACGATAAGCGTCCAAATCCCAGCCGCGCCGTATTTCCCCAAGACCAGCGACACGCGACCGTAGGGTCTGCTGGTGCTCAGAATCCAGGTTTGCCCTTCCAATTCCGAATAAATCCCAGGCGGCAACCACAGGATCAACGACAACAGTCCGACGATCCACAGCATGATTGCCATCAACAACTCGGCGAGCGAATATCCATCGGCCCCAACCGTTCGAAAGACCATGAACATAATAAATGGCGGAAACATCGCCAGGACAAACGCGATCGCCATGCGTTGCCCCGAAAACGAACGCCGCAGTTCGAACCAAAGGCTTGAGATGGAAGCCTGCAAAATGACTCCAAGCATCAACGTTCTCCTCGATGCAATTGCATCAACATCGAAAATAGACTCTGGAGCGTGTCGTCTTCCGCTCGTACTTCCGTCACATGAACTCCATATTCCGCCACACAACGGGACAGTTGGATCGCCAAATTACTGGGCGAGTCCGTCGCGATCATCAGCGACTCTTGTTCGCGATCAACTCGCAACTCAGACACATCGTCGGAACCAGCCAGATGGGCGGCCAACTGTCGGTACTCCGGGGAACGACTCCGGATTTGATTGGGAATTTCGCGCAACAGGCTCCGGACTTCCGCCAAGGTCCCCGAGGCCAACAATCGGCCACCCGTGAGCAACAAGAAACTGCACTCGACCGCTTCAATTTCATGCAAAATGTGACTAGCCATCATCAGACTTCGCCCTTGCTTGACCCAACCGCGCAGAAACTGCGTCATTTCAATTCGCCCGACTGGATCCAAACCATTGAAAGGTTCATCGAGTATCAAGAAATCCGGTGTATGAGCAATCGCCTGAGCCAATTTGCAACGCTGCCGCATCCCCAGCGAGTAAGTGGCCAACGGACTATTCCACGCGTGACTCATCTTCACAACTTCCAAAGCCTCTTTGGCCAACTTGACGGCCTCGATGCGGTGAATGCCGTACAAGCAAATCTGATTCGTCACCCACTCCAAACCCGTGATCTTGGGCAAATAAATATCCGTGGCCGGGCAAAGCCCGATCCGACGAAGATAGGCTCCCTCCCAACTGGGATCTGCACCCATAATGCGCAACGAACCTATCGAGGGTCGCAATTGCCCCATGATCAAGTTGATCAGCGTCGTTTTGCCAGACCCAATGGGCCCCAACAATCCGTAAACCCCGGTCGGTAATTTGAGACTGACATCGTTCAAACCAATGACGTTGCCATACAACTTGGTCACGTGCTCCATGTCGATCAAGAGACTCATAGTTTATCCCAAGGTTGCTCGGCTAAGTTGACGCCAAATAATGGCAAAACATCCCAGGCTCATCAGGGCCAACAAAAGACACGCCAACTGGGTTTGTAAATGAAAATCGCCGACTCCCATCACCAACGATTGCACAATCGAAATCGAATCGTACAACGAAACAAAAACCCAACCGCCGCCGTCTTCCAAAGCCAACGGCGCTAACGGATCAAATTGAGGGCCTCGGTCTCGGCCAGAGCCTTCAACCTGACTCAAATACGCAATCGACAAGATCCGCCACGTGACAAACCCCAACGTCCAAATCGCATACCAGCCGAACATCGCGTAGCGACTTTCGGTGGTGATCGAAGACAACATCAGCGCTAGTAAACTGGCGGGAATCGAATGGATCAGTCCGACAAACAAAATTCTGATTGGCACGTCCCACGTGGCGTAAAGCGGCGTCAAATTAGGTGACAAACCGATCCCACAACCATAGAGAATCAGCGCAGGTAATGTCGTGATCACGCTGCACAACACAACCAAGATCATGAGCTTTCCGAAGATGTAACTGAACTTCGACAGTGGCCGTGAAAAGTAGAGCAAAAACGCCTTGGTTCGTAGATCTTTGGCAATCATCGGAGGCGCGACCCACCCGATCAACAACAGCAACGCAAATCCCTGGGGCGTCGTGATAAACTTCAAAATAAACCACGACCAAATGACACGGCGAATGCGCGACTCGTCCTGACTGACGATGGCCTCGAAGACTTCTTGCGAGCCCGATGCACCTAACAAAGCCACCAATCCACCCAGCATGGGCGTGCGACTCAAGAGGCGCATGGTCTCTTCGCGACGACGCTGTTCGCTGCGCTCGGGATTAATAAGCGGTGCGGCTTCGGCTTCCAATTGTTCCGCCGCCTGATTCAACTCGGCCACGGCGTTGAATATTTGATTGTTCTCTAAAGTTCGCTCGAAGAAGAACAGCGCCGCCCCAAAATACACCGCCGGCAACCACGCCAGAAACATCATGCGCCGCACCCATTGGCTGCGAAACGCAATTTCGAACCCCTTGTTGGTGATCGCCACCCAGCGGGTCCAAAAGCTGGACTGAACTCCTTGCCAACGACGGTAGCCGACATCATGAATGGGCATGATTTGTCCCCCCAATCGCCTTCAAAAAGATCGCTTCCAACGACTCTTGAGACGGCGAGAAACAGGTGATCGTCGCGTTGGACGCCGCCGCCGTTCGCCAAACCAGCTCCGCGACTTGGTCCTTACCCCACCGGGTATCATTCTCCACGATCAGCTCCCAACTTCCATCAATGGCCACTTCGATTCGCAAACCCGGTTGGCGCAGCTGTTGCGCAAACAACGTTGAAATACTCGAGTTGACTTCCATGATTTGCAATCGCCAGTGATTCACGTTTTGCAACGACGCCAGCGATTGATGGGCTCGGACTCGCCCTTCGGCCAACACGATCACGTCATCACAGACCAATTGAACGTCCGGCAAGATGTGGGTGGACAACATAACGCCCATGTCGAACTGTCGATTCAAAAAGCGTACACGACGCAATAAACGTTCACGTTCTTCAGGATCCAAGCCCGTGGTAGGTTCATCCAAGATCAAGAACTGGGGATTGTGCACAATCGCCGAAGCAAATTTGACTTGCTGCCGCATTCCGGTCGAATACCCGCTGATCTCGCGGTAACGTTCTTGTTTGATGCCGCAGAAATCCAGCACCTCATGGGCCCGACGCAAGGCTTCGCGACCAGGAAGTCCAAAGAACTGGCCCGACATCTGCACCATTTCAATGCCGGTCAAGCCATCGATATAGCAGTCGTCTTCCGGTGTATATCCCACGAGTTGCCGGATCTTGAGTTTGTCGCGACGGATATCATGGTTCAATAACTTGCCAGTACCGGCCGAAGGACGAACCAAACCGAGCAATATCTTGATGAGCGTACTTTTCCCCGCTCCGTTTGGTCCCAAGAGCCCCGTCACTCGGTTGGAAATCTGCAACGTGACGTCCGTCAAAATGGACTTGGACTTGATCTTTTTCCCAAGAGCCTGCAAATCAATGACGGTTTGAACTGGCCGAGCCCCACGCTCGCCCGACCGATCACTTTTTGATTTGGAATAGAATTGGGGGTCCAACTTCGCTCGAGTCGCCGCAGCCGAATTCTGGTCCTCGGACGACACCGCCGAGTTCTGCGACCGGGTTGAGTCGGGATTCAAGGCTGCTTCTCTTATCTGGAGGTTGAATGGATTCGGCGTTTTCCAGGACCTGCCGTGGAATCGCCAATCCAGGGAGCGGCCATTATGTCTGCCCGGAGCCATCCGTCCAAGCACTAGCGCTTTGTCACCAAATCGTATTTGGCGCGGCTAAGTTGGCCAAAAGGCGGTTTCTCGCCAAACTCTGACGCGGTTGAATCGGATCGCGGAGCGAGCCGCGACAATTCCGGCCGTGGTTCGGTCTGCGGACCAATCGGATCGCGGAGCGAGCCGCGACAATGTAGTGGTTCGGTCTGCGGACCAATCGGATCGCGGAGCGAGCCGCAACAATGTAGTGGTTCGCTCCGCGGACCAATCGGATCGCGGAGCGAGCCGCAACAATGTAGTGGTTCGCTCCGCGAACCATCTTTTGGCCCGCGGAACGAATCGCGAAGATGTCCCATTCGTGGCAATTTAGAGAATCTTGGCGACAAACTGGCCCTCGGAAATTCTCGCGCCCGCGGTATAATTGGACAGAGACTCATTGGAGTTGCGTGCGACGCCGATGCCTACAAAGTCCAAGATCGCTCCCGCACCTGGGCACCGGGCTGCTCCCTGGCCTCCGATTCCCATTTGCCCTACTCGTTAACGGACCGTTTGATGCGACGAACATTCATGAAGGGCAAAATCCATCGGGCCCGAGTTACTCAGGCCGATTTGGACTATGTTGGCAGCATCATGATCGACTCGGATCTTATGCGGGCGGCCGGGTATTTGCCGTACGAAAAAGTCGAGATTTACAACATTTCCAACGGCAACCGATTGGCGACCTACGTGATCACTGGCCCAGCCGGTTCGGGGGTAATTGGTATCAATGGCGCGGCGGCTCGGTTGGTGGGACAAGGTGACTTGGTAATCATCGCATCCTATGTTGAATTAGAACCTCATGAAATCGCGGACCATCAAGTCGCAACGGTCTTGGTCGACGAGCAGAACCGTTGCCAACGCATCATTCGGGACCGCGTCTTACCGTTGGAACCGGCTCTCGAGTCGGACCTAGAAATAGAAATCTGAGCAACCCGGTATGTTCGACTATAAGGCACGACGCCAGCGGCTACTGCGTTTGATCGCAGAAAAAAGCGCGACTGCGGTCTTGGTTACGGATGAAGTCAACGTCCGTTACTTTTCCGGTTTTTCCGGCGATTCTTCATACTTGCTTTTGTCGGAAGACCGGCAATTCATTATCAGCGATAGTCGCTACGACACCCAGATTGCCAACGAATGTCCGGACCTGGAACTGGTGACGCGAACGGCCGCCCAAGAAATGAAGACCTTGGTCGGCGAAACCATCCGCCAACTCGGTCGACAACCCATCGCCATCGAATCAGATTCGATTACCAAAGCTGGGTTTGATGCGATCGCCGCCGAAGTGCCTGGCGTTGCGTTCCTCGATACGACCGGGTTAGGAGTTTCCCTCCGCGCGATCAAAGATGCTGCCGAAATCGGGATCATTCGCCGGAGCATTCAAATTGCGGAAGCTGCCTTCGTCCAATTATGCGGGGAGCTAAAGCCAGAATGGTCCGAACAGCAAGCGGCCTATCGTCTGGAGGAGATCATTCGACACCTGGGAGGGCAGGGCAGGGCGTTTGACACGATTGTGGCCGGCGACCAACGTGCGGCCCTACCTCACGCCGGGGCCACATCACACTCGATTGGGTCGGCGGCGACGGTGCTGTTCGATTGGGGGGCCAAGTACCGGAATTATTGCAGCGATCTGACTCGGGTCGTGGTCACTGGGAAACCCTCCACGAACCTGGAAAAAATCCACCAAGTGGCCGTCGAGGCTCAACAAATGGCGATCGCGGCAATTCGGCCGGGCGCCAGTCTGAAGGCCGTGGACTCGATTGCCCGAGACCATATCGCGGCTAGTGGCTTTGGACCGTATTTTGGGCATGGTTTGGGACACGGATTTGGGCTCCAAATCCATGAATCTCCCCGACTTTCCCCCTTGGCCAAAGACAACCTGGAAATTGGGATGGTCGTCACGGTCGAACCGGGCATTTACCTGCCCAGCGATTGTGGCGTTCGTATCGAAGATGACGTTTTGGTTACGGCGGACGGCTGCGAAGTCTTGAGCAACTTGCCCCGATCCCTCCAAGACAACCGGATCAACTTTGGCTAGAATCCCAATCGGTTTTGGGCAGCCTTAAAACGAAATTGACCTTACGAGGAGCTCCCCCGTGTCGGAAGTTGGTCCAGATAGCGAAGTATTTGAAGTCAACCGCATCAAAAGCCTCATCAAATTGATGCGCGAGAACGACCTGAACGAAATCGATTTGAAGCATGGCGAACGACGAATTCGCCTCCGCAAGGGCGATCTCCCGACGCAAATGATCGTCGGTGCCCCTTCGTACGCCCCGCAGCACTATTCGCCGGCTCCGGCTCCGGTGGCGACGCCAGCGGCAACGGCCCCAGCCGCGGCGCCTGCAGTCGACGACGACGCGAACGCCCAATTTATCAAGAGCCCCATGGTCGGCACCTTTTATAGCAAGCCGAACCCGGAAGCCAAACCATACGTTCAGGTCGGGGATCAAGTCACCGCCGAAACGATCGTCTGCCAGATCGAAGCCATGAAAATGTTCAGCGAAATTCCGGCTGGCGTGAGTGGCACGATCAAGGCCATCTTGGTCAAGAACCAAGAAGCGGTCGACGTCAATAAACCGCTCTTTAAAATCGTGTAGTTATTCTGGCTCGTTGTATCCCAAAAAACTGGGACGATCTTCGACACTTCTTAACGGGTAAAACATGTTTAAGAGAATCTTGATTGCCAATCGTGGCGAGATTGCGCTCCGCATCATTCGTGCGTGCAAGGAAATGGGGATTGAAACAGTCGCCATTTTTTCCGAAGGCGACCGAGGTGCAGCGTACCTGGACTTGGCCGACCAAGCGTTTTGCGTGGGCGGGCCTCGTAGCCACGAAAGCTACTTGAAGATCACTCAGATTATTGCGGCCGCTGAAGTCAGTGGTGCCGAGGCCATTCACCCTGGGTTTGGGTTCTTGTCCGAAAACGCTCACTTCAATGAAGTCTGCCGCGATTGCAAAATCGAGTTTATCGGGCCATCACCAAAAGCAATGATGTCTTTGGGCGACAAGAATACGGCTCGCTCCCTAGCCATCACCGCTCAAGTCCCCGTGGTCCCTGGTAGTGATGGACTAATCGAAGACGACAACCAAGCCATCGAAGTGGCAGAATCCATCGGCTATCCCGTCTTGATCAAGGCGACGGCTGGTGGTGGGGGCAAAGGCATGCGCGTCGCGGAAAGCCGCGACGTGCTGATCACGGCTCTGCAACAAGCGAAGACCGAAGCCCAGGCCGCGTTTGGCAACGGTGGCGTGTACTTGGAAAAGTATGTCCTAAACCCTCGGCACGTCGAA
>JAEUIP010000390.1 GCA_016795075.1 Planctomycetaceae bacterium
GCCTCCCGCGCCATTTGAACAGCGGGCAACAGCAGGCCCATCAAGATGGCGATGATGCCAATCACGACAAGGAGTTCGACTAGGGTGAAACCGGCTTTATCTCTATCTGATATCATACGAATGCCTCCTTTGCACACAGGCGAGTTATAGTAGAACAATGTTGCGACAAAATTATTCCAACTTACGAGTCGTCTTATTCCACTTTCTTTTTCAATCGAATCGCAATCAATAACAAAATTGCACCAAGTATCGGCAACCAATACAAGGAGAGTATTTGGTAGATAATCGATGTCTTTGGTTTGCCGATGATAGGTTCCTGATGTCCGTAGTGACTAATTCTAAAAAGTTCTGAGTCGACGTTGTCAGACGCGAATGCACCGAAATAGTGGGTCTCGAGGAGCTGGAATACTGGGTCTTTGGAAATCGTTCCAAGAGTCGGCGAAAAAACTCTAAGCGTTATTGGTAAATCGTCGTCGTAAACTAATTCGAGTTTGTAGTTGTACGCTCCTCGTTGCCTATCATGTGATATGATTTGCCGAAGTGTCTTGTTGTTTGGGTCATACTTAAGTTCGTAATGTTCGCTTTCGTGCGGTACGTCAAGCTTTAAAGTCCATAGTTTAGCCTGCTCGTCGAATTGCCAATATGTAACCGTGAGATGTCCTGACCGAACCGCATCGTCGATTCGTCCATGTCGAGCCAACGTTATGGCTTGAAATATGCTGGGGTAATTCGAAGCCCGAGCGGTATCATCCGCGTGGACAACAATACTACTGATGACACTATCATCCTTGCGACCACCATTGATCTTAAGCGAAAAGCTGTAGTCGTTGTTGCTTGCCATAACTGTGACAAGTGTCAAATTTGCCATACTATCGTTCGACTGCCCAACAGTGTTGGCCAGTTGTCGAGCAGCGTCTGGACTGATGGCATTTGGTACCAAGTAAATCTCATTGACATATCCGTCAGCTCGGAAACGACAACGGTGAATCTCCATTTCAGTGCCTCGAACCACAACGTGATTGTAGGAACCATTTTGAAACTTGGCAGTATAAACTTCCGATATAACGCTGGAAAACTCTAAGAATTCTTCGCTAGGGTTTTCCGTTAAGAACAGTAACGAAAACAGAAGTGCTACGGACATATGGAGATCCAGTGGATAGCAGTATGAGTTTTAACCATTTGAAGAGGTGACGGGCAAGTTAATTGACTTTGCCTGCCTGTCACCCCAAAATCGCAGTAGCTTTCGCCCAGTCCTATTGTTTACAAGTGCACTCGCCTTGCACTCTTCCACAACTTGGAATAGAAGGTGGACACCCTCGGTTAATGCACAGAATTGCACCGTTTGGTTCGCAATACGACCCGATGCCCGGATCGTCGGCGACAGCCATAGCGGCGGCAAACGCTAGACTCAGGAACATCATCGATGTCCCAAACGCTTGAAGTAAGCTTGAAATGAATGACTTCATTTTAAAACCCTCGCTAATCAAAAATGAAAATGCAGCATAATACAACTCAACGCAAGTTATCAATCATGCCACAAACTTTGCCCCGTACCAGAAACTGTTGGCCACCCTCGAGGTAGTAGACCAAGCTGCTGGTGAATTCCTTCTGCCCACGGAGATGCTCGCCAACTTTGAAGCGAACGGCCAATTCGCGACGACTGTTAGCAGGTATCTCCAAAGGAATGTTCTCTAAAGTCACGCAGGTACAACTTGTCCCGCCTCCGACCACTCGGATCGGTTTCGACAAACGGTTGTACAACGTGACGACGGTTTCATAACTTTGGCCCGGAACCAACTCCGGGACTTCTCCGACCTGCAACACCACTTCATTGGTTGCTGCACCACTCCGCCAAAATTGTTGGCCCTGGGCGGTCGATAACATGAATAGCCCAGTTAGCAGACCCAAGGCCAAACCACATTGCGTGCCAAGATCCGGCAGACGGAGTCGTGACTTGATAGTTGTCGATTGATTTGGCTTGATGGCAATCATGGCAAAGAAAATGATCGCGATCAAGTTGTAGATCGGTAGCAACCAAGTTGGGATCTTGAAGGCACCCAACTGCCAATCACCAAAACACTGACAACTTTGTCCCGAAATCCAAAACCCAGCACTCGCAACGAGCAATACCACGTGCATCGCTAGCCCAATATAGGCCGCGTTTCGACGAGAAACCATCAAGATAGAAGCCGCTGCCCAGCCTTCCAATACAATCGCCGCCAACGTAATCCAAACGCCACCAATGGCGATGTCTTCCCACAACGGGTTGTTCCAAATCCACTGCAACTTGGCAGCAACGGCTAAGAACAAAACTATAGCAGCCAGAATGAACCACGCTTGAACGCCAAGTCTGCTGGCGGATTGGCGTAATAAAAGAGAAGGGCCATTTCCAGAAACGCTGAAACCAAGCCGCCCGTCAGCACCAACGGCTGATGGATTCGTATTGCTCACCAGTACAGAATCACACGTGCTGGAGTCCCCGTGCTGGAGTCCCCGTGCTGGAGTCCCCGTGCTGGAGTCCCCGAACGAACCTGTGTGACCATCTGCCGAAGCCATCACGTATCCCCGCGCAAAAGCCCTGTCAGCGATCTTCGCCCGAGAATCTCGCTGTCCTTGCACTGAAGATCTTAGCGATGAAAAACTCAAAAGCAACAATAAAATCCAGGAATTCCTTAGCGCTGTTACAATCGAGGCCGAAGGAATGCTTGCTCCAAGACATCCCAAAGTTTGGAAACACGGAGGCACGGAGAACACAGAGAGATCTGCGGGTTCGCTTCTGTATGGCGCGACAATTTCTTAGATTGGCCCGCGACTTACATCGATCACAAATGCACGCGGCTTGTCGAAGCAGAACTCTGTGCTCTCGGTGCCTCTGTGTTTCCGTATTTCCGTGTGTCGGTCTTTCGGTGTTTCAACGGTGTCGAAAAAGCTTGAGTGACCATCGGCAGTGATACCCAGTTGAACGTCTCGCAAGGGTAAGCCAAGTTCATCAACCAAACACTGGGGCACGGCAATGAATCCGTTGAATCCAGTATCCACGACGAACTGCTGCATACGAACAACCGCAGCGTTTGAAATGCCTAACTCGACAATCGCGTCAAGATTGGAATTGATCCTTCCGTTTATCATTCGCGGCACTACCAGTTAACGTGCGACGAATGCGGCTTGATGACCAATTTGAGCGATAAAGATCTGCGCGTTTGGCAAACGGGTCCGCAATCGCTGGCTCGCCAAATGTGCCTCATCCGCAACTTCGTACTCGGCCGTTTCAACGTCAACGGCAACGAATTGATCCAACGCAATTGCTACCAGCTTGGATCGAAGTTGGGTTTCGTAGATATCCAATCCTCGCTTGCCGATTTCGTCGCGAGCTAGCCGTCTGGTCGACATTTCTTGAAACTCCGTTCGTTAATCCCCTGGCCAAGTATCATCATACGACCCAAGTGGGGCGAAGTGAAGGTCCGAGAGTTATGGCTATACAAACAATCGACGGGAATTGGTCTCTTCCGAGTCGCGGTCGTCTTTTGTGTTCATTCCTCTGCCCGAATTCCTTTGCCATCCTTTTCGCTTGCAACCGAACACTTTTATGGCATTTCGAAAATTTCTCCACCCGAGCGCGAGGCCATTGCGGGCAAGACTTCGGCAGAGTCGTAGGGCATGAATTTTACACTACCGTCGGCCAAGACAAATTGAGCGCCGCCGGGATGGTGACTCCAATAGTGCAAACTGCTGCATTGGAATTCTGGATGTCCCGGCCGAAAACTAAACGGACCGCTGCCACAGATGCTATTGCCGCGCGAGCCGATGTTGTGTTCGCGCACGCCCAGGAGCGAATCCAGACTGCTGGTTCCCAGTTGCCCATAGCCCGCGTACCACCAACCGAACCAACGATCGGTACTGGGTGGTCGTTCACCGATCATGATCGTGTTGGACAGCCCATCACGGATTTCGGCGGTTCGAGTTTTTGAATCCAGATAAAACACGCCATCCCGCGTGGTAAAGTCTTGGCCGTTGACACCCAAGTAGGTCGTGAACGCAACAGCCGGATAGCCGGTGAGATCGGTGGCGGGCTCCCAGCCCGACGTGGAGCTGGGGCAGATCAGCAGCGGCAGAGTATGCCCGAAGCCGCGATGAGCACCCGGGTTATCAAACGGATTGGGTATGGTCGCGTAGTCCGCCACCATTTGGTCGTAGACTCCTTGTTGTTCCAGGTACGGCAGCAGCGTCGTGATCCAAGTATTGAATCGCCGCGAAGCCGTCGCACTCGCATAACCGGCCGGCAACCGCCCTTTGGCACTTTCGTAGTTGGCGACGGCCAAGCCCAACTGTCGCATTTGCGACCCACAACTAGTCCGCCTCGCCGCCTCCCGCGCCATTTGAACAGCGGGCAACAGCAGGCCCATCAAGATGGCGATGATGCCAATCACGACAAGGAGTTC
>JAEUIP010000391.1 GCA_016795075.1 Planctomycetaceae bacterium
AGCGGGTTAGACGGGGGAAAACTTGTCGGCCAAATCGGGAACCCGAACCCATGATCATACCATCGACCCAATAGCGGTGCTTCAAGAGTAACCATCGAAATAGGTCTTTCTCCGAGAAAGTCCCCAATCAAAAAGGGCAAAAACGGTCCCGGGACTCTAAAAGATGCCGCAAAGGCTGGTCAACGCGAGGAGACGATAGGAATTGAACCACGCAGGTGTCGCGTAATACACCTTTTCTTCGGTGCCACGAAAACGGGCTTTGTACTGAGCGTGACCTTCCAAGTTGTAGAAATACCGATTCAACCATCCGGCTCGGTAATAGTACTTCAAGCTCCCGCGCAGGATCCGATTGCAGCGGAAGTCGCGATCTTCAATGTTTGCCAATGGGGAAAGCCCCAGCAGCACGCACTCACGACCTTCCCTTTGAAAGACTTCAATCGCCCGCTTCATGATCGCGGGTTCGGCATATTGCGTGGTCTCAGGCAGACGCCGTTTGAAACACGTCACATAGCCAACAACCCGCTGCTGCGCGTAGACCGGATCGAAGAACACAAACGCCAGCATACGTCCCTGGTCATCAAACAGAAAAAAACGCCGGGCATCCACTTCGTCCTCCATCACGATCGGGCGGCTGAGGAACCGAACTTCCTTGCGCTTGATGGTTCGCGTGGAACGCCAGGCTTCGGATAGGGCGACGATTTCCGCTTCGTGTTGCCGAATGCTGGCCTCTTCGATTCGGTAATGGCGTTTGCTCACCCAATTGTCAGCGTAACGCAACCATTCCTTGTCTTTCCCTGCAAAGGAATAGGTCGCCAGATCAAGCCGCGTGTCGATGCCCATTTCATTGATGAAGAATCCCAAGCCGCGAAGTTCCTCAGCGGTGTCACGACCGATTTGCACAAAACTCGGGCGACGATGCACCAACAGAAATTCACGGAGCAATGCGGCCCGTCGGTTGGGCGAACAAATTGGGTCACCCAATACAAACGTGATCCCGCCCCGCTGGCGGTACGCCAAGTAGCCACGATCATCGCCGAAGTATTTCAAGTGCGGCTGAAAGGCCACCGAGAAAGCTAACGAGAACGAACCAAATTGCCTCAGCAATTCCAGCCGCACCGCGCGCGGCACCTGATCAAGTTCGGCAGACGGCGCGAACGACTGGGCCCAATACGTCTGCGGACGCTGCGTTCGGCCACCCGCAAGTTGCCGAGATGTCGCCTCCGCGACCTTGGACACGTCAACTGCCGTTCGAGAAACCATACACCCTTCGTCCGTTTGCCAATGTTGCTGCCAAAGACTGCCGGGATACAACACCCACGGAACGCCAAGGACATTGCTCCAAAGTCCCTCGATAATACCGCAACAAGATCGAACAACCCACAACGTTTGGGCGAATGCTAGCTATTCGAAAAGAGCTTAGTAGAACAGGAACGGCATCCAGTTCTTCATCGGACGACCTTCGTCATCCTTCTGTTTGTTATCAAGCCCGGGCATGTTTTGCCGCCAATAGATCAACCAAGCGCCCATGCAGTCGGGCGCCATGTCGCGATAGTGCTGGATCTTGGCGCTGGTATAGGGCAATGCCACGTCGGTGCCACCAGGGCCACTGCCGATTCGCCAGTCTTCAATCGTGGACATGACGGGTTTGTCGTTGTCTTGATCGTAATGGCGTGTGCCGTTGGGTGGAAAGTGAACGTTTCCTCCCGCCGCAACATAGTTCTCGACCGTGTACCGTTTGCCATCATGATCCACAATCATTTTGTTTCGGTTGGGATACTCGACAACGGTTCGCTGGTACGTGTTGGGCCCTGCCGCGCCATATAAACTGTCGATCGGCAAATTGTATCGTTGCTTGAGGTCGAACCCGGCATATTGGGGAAAGTACTTCGAATAATACGGGATCGCACCCGAGTGGCTCAGGCCTTCAAGTCCATGTCCAAGATTCTCGAGCGCGCAACCGATGCCTCGAGTACAGTCGAAGCCATTGATTCGGCAACTGCGGCCCACCCATGGCTGCTGCGAATCGCCGCCATTCCCCGCCTGAACCCACTCATCACCAATGCGACGAAAATTGGCGTCGTACCTTGGCTTTTCTTCGACAACTTCATATCCGCCAACGGGAATCTTGGTCTTAGGGCTGGCAGAGCCATAGAACCAAACTTCATGCACATAGCCGCCGTCCAGAAGTTCATCGAGTCTCAAGTTGCGGCTTGGATCCCTGGGGTCAGGAACCGCGTAGTAGTCCGCAAACTCCTGCGAAAAAAGACTACGGTACTTGAAGTTAAAGGGAGTCGACCGCCCAGGTGTCTTATTGGGAACCTTGGCGCAATCACCCTCGTTCGAGTCCGCATCACGCAAATCAACAAATTTAAAAATCTGATAGTCGAGAAAGATCGGAGCGTCTTTGTTCTTGTATCCGTGGTATCGGCTGCTTTCCGCCAAGGCGGCGATCATTTGCAGGGTCAATTTTTTGATGTGTTCTCGACTATGCTCGTTGGAGAAGTTGATCAACAACAGACGGGGGCGCATTTGCCGGATCTGGTCATGATTTTCGGCAATCCAGGGGTCGCTATTGGCTCGACTGACGGTATTTGGCCAAATGGTCAGATCATCCGTATCGTTCCACGGACCCGGTCGATTGTGCAATCCCTGGGGAGCTGGAATTGGGTTGGGCCAAGGCAATCGCTCCGCAATTTTAAACAGGTAAAAGTCTTCGACTGCTTCTTGACACAGAGGACTTAGCCCCTCCAAAGCCGCGGCCTTTTCATACCATTGGCGGGCCTCCGTTTTGTCACTAGCAAGTTCTGCCAGCCAGATGAAACAACAAGCTTGCGTGCATTTCAGGTCGGGGTAGTTGACCGTAATTTTTAGCAGGTTTTCTTTAGCCTTTGCTCGGTCCGAGTCTTTGCCCCCGATAACCATTTTGGTGTAGTCGTCGAGCGGCTGATGCTTAAAAATGACCTCTACATGTTCCATCGCTTTCCTTGGATCGATAGACCAATAGTGATAGTTCAACGAGTTGTGGATCGACCAATTGAAACTATCTTTTGGCTGCTCCCTCAGGGATTTTTCCAGTTTCTCGATTTCTTTAATCGCCTCGCTCCGCGCATCTTGACCAAAGCTTGGTGCGGCGAAATTGAAGAATGCCAGGAGAATAAACAGCTGCCAGAATTTCATCGTGTCCTGATTCCGGAAAAAGAGGTTCAGCCCTTGCTCAGTGGTTCATCGTGATGAATGCCCACGTCGGAACATAAACCAACGCCACATCCAGACGATTAGTTTATCGCCTTAGCGCCAACCGCGAAACAGGATCGCCCTCGGCTCACCCTCGGTGCCAAATACCGTGAACGATCAGCGGGCCCGTCTTGTAGCTGACCAATCATCGCCCCATCGGCGCAAAGCCGAATGGTGGCGGTTTTGTTTCGACGAATGCATAAACCCTTTTGAATGTTACGGGTAGCGGCAGCCTTGGACTGCGGCAGCCAGCTGCCGCTTTGTCTTCAGCAGCCTGCTGCTGAGTGGGTGCAATGTTTGTCAATCTCTCTTCGGCGACCGCCGCAGCAGGCTGTGGCGATAAGGCGGCAGCAGGCTGCCGCAGTCCAAATCAAAAAAAACGGTTGCAGATTGGTCACGATTCGGACGGCGGGCTGTAGGGGAGCAGGAGCAGAACCGAACGGGACACGCTTTTAAGGAACCAACCATGAAAACGCTCGCTTTTATCCTCATCGCAACTTGGAGCAGCCTGCTATTGAATCCAATTCCACTGTCGAATGGGGACGCTCCCTCTACGAGCTCGTCACACTCGCGAGTTGCGGACGTGCGCCAGGAACTGGGACCGAGCGACAAGTCTTCGAACACGAAGCCGGAGCGATCGGACAATTATCAGCAGGCTCTGGAACAATTGGCCGCGACCAAATCGATGCAGCAACTGCATGCCAACTATGCCCAGTTGGGAAGCCCCTTCCAAGAAATGACCACGGTCCAATTTGCCGATTTGTTCCATCGCAGTCAGGGCTTCTCATTGCCGGGCACCCGCGAAGTCCGTCATAACATGTACCTGCACGGATGGAACTCGGAGATTCCGATCTTGGCCGACCCGGAACCAGACGATTGCACCCCGGAAGAAATCGAAGCCTGGTATCGCAAGTTTTACGATCCTTGGAATGCCAAACGCCCGGCCCCTTCCCCCTGGACGCGAGAATTGCCCTTTGTCGAACCTCGGCCGCATCAACGTGTCCAGCCCGGATTCACGGTTATCAACGGACGAGGCTACCGTTGGGGAATCGTGTGGGAACAGAATGCGCGCGGCGATTACGAAGCAGTCGGGCAACTCCAACCCGACTTCAAACCAGAACCCCACCTCCACGAAAAGTAGCGGCGACTTGTGGACTGCGGCAGCCTTGGACTGCGGCAGCCTGCTGCCGCTT
>JAEUIP010000392.1 GCA_016795075.1 Planctomycetaceae bacterium
CCAAATGGGTGAAGTCGACCATTGCAACCTACGACAAGGGCGACGTGACGTTAACTTACGAAGATGTCGATACGTCCCTTATTCCGCCACGACCGCGATTATACGGTCTGGTCGGTGCGGAAGAAATCGAAGTCGTTTGGAATCGCCGCGCAGCTGCCAAGGCTCAGGGAAATCCTGCCGCGGTGAAGGCTGCAACGACTCCTGCGGTTTCCAGCATGTGAACTTGACCGATTCAACGATCTTGCGGAACAGATTGCCCCACTGAACAGATTGCCCCACTGAACGGAAAGCGTTGACAATGATCGCCCACTCGAAGCCTAGCGTGATAAAGATCCGGGTCAAGCGACAGGACGGACCAGGACAATCGCCCTATTGGCAAAACTTCGACATCCCGTATGAAGACAACCTCAACATCATCAGCGTCCTGCAAAAGATCGCGGCGAACCCAACGACTCGTGATGGGAAATCCGTTGCACCCGTCGCCTGGGATTGTGGATGTTTGGAGGAAGTCTGTGGCGCGTGCACGATGGTGATCAACGGCCGAGTCCGCCAGAGTTGCTCGGCCTTGATCGACCGTTTGTTGGACGATGCTCCAAGCGGCGAGATCGTTTTGGAGCCCATGAGCAAGTTCCCGGTCGTCCGCGACCTCGTGGTCGATCGAGCCCGAGTGTTTCAGTCGCTCAAGAAGGTCAAGGCGTGGGTGAGCGTCGACGGCTACTACGACATGGGACCAGGCCCCAAACAAAGCCGGGCCCAACAGGAAGCAGCTTACCCGCTGAGCGAGTGCATGAGCTGCGGCTGTTGCATGGAAGCTTGCCCGCAGTTCACGAAGGTGGAACTCGAGCGACAGGCCGGCGAGAGCGAAGAGGATTATCAGAAGCGGGTTGCAGATGCGCACAACGTCGCCTTCATCGGACCGCATGCCATCAACCAAGCCGTACTGTTCAACAACCACCCGACGGGTCAGTTCGCCAAGAGCGAACGACTGGATGCGTTGATGGCGCCCGGTGGAATCCAAGTTTGCGGGAACGCGCAAAACTGCGTTTCGGTTTGTCCGAAACATATTCCATTGACCACCTCGATCGCCCAGGCCGGTCGTGCAGTGACGGTTCATGCGATCAAGAAGTTCTTTGAATGAGCGAACGCTCGTGCCTACCATCATCGATGGCTACAACTTACTGAGAACTTGTGGATTCGTGGGTGCCCGGGTTGGACCTGGGACTCTGGAACGTGCCCGTGGCATGTTGTTAGGATTCCTCGCTCAGGTATTTGCTCCTGAGGAACGCGGCGAAGTGACCGTCGTGTTTGATTCAGCAGTCCGGTTGCCGGATCTGCCCGACTACACGATGCAAAATGGAATTCATGTCCATTTTGCAACGGCGCACCGTGATGCCGACGAGTTGATCGTCGACATGCTGCAAAGGCACTCGGCTCCGAAATCCCTGATGATTGTTTCCAGTGATCATCAAATTCAGAAGGCAGCCGCGCGGCGACGGGCTAGGTTTTGTGATTCCGATCGCTGGTACGAAGACACGATCGAAACCAACCGTAGCAATCCCCGAGTGGTTGCGACGGCGGCGGAGATCGCCTTAGAAATTCAACTCCTGCGGAAAGAACTGGCCGCTGGAACGTCGGACCCGGAACAAGAACATTTGTTGTCGGAGTTTTCGAAATCGATCGCAACCTTCTTGCCAACACCGCCCCCGATCGCAGAGCCCGAACCTCCGCCTGTTCTCGACTTGGCAGCCAAGCCAGTCTCACGCGAATTGCGGCATGGGGCACTAAACGACGAGACGATGGCAGAAGTCCTGCAATTGCTTGATGGCGACTTTTTGGGGTCGGCATTAGGGAAAGATCTAAAGCCCCAAACTCGAGGAAACGTCACACCACATCGCGTGGTGGAGATTGCCGAACCGTCAGATGCTCGCGCGAACCCAAACACGATCCCCGATCGCGAATCGAATGTCGAACCCGAATCGAAGTCACTCCATCTTTCCGCACCGGCCCCTTCCAAGATCGTGCGGTCGGCCCCGTCAGACATACTCGACTCCAACGATCCTGCGACGCGGCCTGACCGCCCCCTGACGGATGTCCCGTCCCAACAATTGGACCGCTGGAATCGGCAGTTGAAAGAAACCGATATCACGATCTTCCCACCAGGTTATGGGGAAGACGTCATTTTTTCGGAATCGTTCGAGATTGATAATCGCTTGAAGAAAAAACCTCGAACCTAGCGATCACGCCCGGCGTTCCTCAACTTCGGGTTCCAAACCGCGCAACGGGCATGGGCTTTTGCGGAATTCGAAGCGCCAAGGCGCCGAAAGCACGGAGATTGCCTGAAACTCGCTCCTCCGCGCTCTCTGCGTTTTCGAATCGACGCGACTTTAGGAACTTGTACGTTCGATCCAAACAGGTTCGGGTTGAATCGATTCGGCACAGGGCTTGCCACTGTCGACGCGGCCACTGCCCGCGAAGCGGCTAATGACTCGAACGGTCATGTCGTGGTCGCACGCGATTTGGCAACTAAGCCGAGCCCCTTTCACCTCTCGAGCGCGAAGACAATCTTGCTCGGCTTGAGTCATGCGGGTAGGTTCTCCAGCAACGAACTCGACACGACAGGTCGTGCACTTGGAGTTGCCACCACAGGCGTGGAGCTGATCTTGGCCGGCGTCTTCGATCAACGCCAAAACCAGACGTTTGCCTTGTGGTACGGAAAACTGGCCAACTCCATCGACGGTCAATACGGGCATGCGTTCACTTTCCTAACGTTGTTCGATCGGACTATTGCAACTTCTGCAAAAACTGGACAAACTCGCGGTCGATTTCAGCCAACGACTTACCAAGCTTCTCTTCCAGTAACGCGATTCGCTGTTCACCTGTTTGCTGAACAAGCGGCGTCTTTTTCGACAGTTCCTGGAGATAGGCTTGATACTGTTTAGCATACTTCTTCAACAGAAAATAGTTGAGGGCCCATGCCTCTGCATAGGCGTCCAAGGTGGTGGTTCCATCACGAAATCGTTTATCGTCTTGAATCAAAGTAGCCAGCGAATCTGCGGGGCGTTGATTCAAGTACTGCTTCGCGCGGTGAAATCGTAACACGTTGATCTTGCCAATGCCCTTCCAACCCTGTTTGCTGCTCAGATCCGGAGCCTCAAAGTAGACCGCCAGGCCTTCACTGACCCAAAGTGGGATGTCGGCCAAGCGCTGTTGCATGCCATTGTTGTACATGAGTTGATGGGTTGCTTCGTGGACAATCGTCGCGACCATCGGGACCGCATTGGGATGCGAAAGAGCTTGGGAAAGTCCGCGATCCCGATTCCCGAACTGGCCATCGGCCATCAAGTCGTACATCACCACCCAATTGTTTAGCACGTGATAGTATCCAATAATTCCGGTCGGTTCGGCTTTCATGTCCGTTCGCGCGAATCGTTCGAATTGAGCTCGATTGGCGAACACCAAAACGATCAAAGGACGTTTGGCGGGCTGTGGATCAAAGCCGCGATTTTTCCAGTAGTTATTGAATCCCGCAAACAAACGCTCGTACAAGGTACCGACCCATTGGGCATATTCCCGGTCGGTCCAATAGCAAACCGTGTAGTGCCGAGTCTGATGCAGGCGAAAACCTTCCGGCAATTCCTCCTTGAGTCGGGCCTCCAACGCGGTCGCATGTAGTTCGACGGGTTGATCATGCTGCTCGCGGGACACCACTTCTTGTTGGCGCAAAATCAACAGATGCCCCAACATGTCTTGGAATAACAGACTGCCGTCCAATGCTTCGACTTCGATCTTGCCATCCACAGACCGCGGGGAGTCGTCCGCCAGTTTGATCTCCAAGCGATCCCAAGTTCGAACCGTGATGGCCTCAGGATTGATATCATCATTACCGTTGGAAGCGGGCGGCTCCGAATCGGCCTGGGCCCGACCAAATGCCCCATCAGGCGAACTGGCCAGCAGAAGCCAAAAAACTAAGGACAAAAGCCGCCAAGTGTCACGAACTTTCGTCCGTGGAAATAAACCGACTGGAAAAGAACCCATATGCAATCCAAGCATGTTCACGCGACAAGATCTTCCTGGCCCAGTCATTCTACCGTATATTTCGCGCGCCGGCTACCTTCAACTTGACGATCGAATCGTGATCGCGGCGGTCGCATCTGATCGGACGGGATTCCTCGCTTGGCTTTTCGTTCCATGCGACCTGACCTTTGGACCACCGGCAACCCTGGGCCACGAGACATGCTCCCAATCGGTCAACCCACGTTTAGGATAAAGCCCATCATTGGAGCGTGACATCTATCAAACAACCTCGCCGGACAAGTGACCACGTGGGACACTTAAACGAGTGGCCTGCTAGTGCTTTGTCACAGCTAAAAATGGGGGGCTGGTAAAGGTGTCAGGAGTCAATTGTGCAAAGCACCCGCAGGGC
>JAEUIP010000393.1 GCA_016795075.1 Planctomycetaceae bacterium
CTTCCAGAGCCGAGGTCCATGCATCGTCCGAGGGGAACAGATAGGTCAAATCCCACGTATCACTGACGGCTACTTCATTTCGCTTCGGCAGGCGATCCGCCTTCACGTTTGTTTCGTTGGTCATGCAATGCTTCTTTTTCGTTTTGTATCTAACCAAACGCCTGCTACGAAATCGACGGATTCGCGGGTTTGGGCCAGAGAATTAGAACAAAATCGACTCGATTTGATAAGCCGCAGTGGCCATCCCCCGCAGCCCAGAAGCGGAGCAAGAATAGTTCAGCAAACGCTGTTGTACCGACGACAACCGGATGGGCGTGTACCAAACCTCCCTTTGAATGACCCGCCGGCTAAGGTGTACAAAAGCTCCCGTTGAACAAGCTTCCTTAACTTCGCGGTATCGGGCTGCAATGGTTACCCCGGCGTGCGCGCTGCGAGGGCTGCTGCAGCGGTCGATTCCTCTGCCGGTGTCTAACACTCTTTCACGGTGCTATCGCTTCTGTCGGTTAAAAAAAATGACAGAACCGCGTTAATCAACACCACCGTTCTCGGTTCAATCGGAATCGAAGAAGTCGTCTTCTGGTTTTCTGGCAGGGAACCAGTTTCGTAGCTCCTGACGAGTTGCGATCGTTGTCTTAACCGAATTTTCTCGACACCACTTGGCTTGCAGCTTCGTTGCAATCTGTGGGCGAGAGCGTTTTATTTCCCCCGAAAAGGATCTGTTGGTATGAAGATGTTTTGTGGTTCGTTTTTGGCGTTGACTTTGGCTGCCTCCAGCTTGGCATCGGCCCAGCAACCTTGCCCACTTTCCGGCAAGCCCGTCAGCACAGTGTCGACAAAGTCCCATCCTGCCGCTGATAAGACGATTGTGGAAACAGCCGTTGGCGCTGCTGACTTGTCGACGCTCGTGGCCGCGGTCAAGCAAGGCCAATTGGTCGAAACTTTGAGCGGCAAGGGTCCATTCACTGTATTTGCTCCGGTTAATTCCGCTTTTGCGAAATTGCCAGCCGAAGCGATTGCTGATTTGTTGAAGGACGAAAACCGTGCTCAACTGCAAGCCATTCTGACCTATCACGTGGTGGCCGGCAAAGTGATGGCCGCCGATGTGGTCAAACTGAAAGAAGCGAAGACGGTCAATGGCGCTGCTGTCAACATTCGCGTTGAAGGTGGCAAGGTCTTCATCAATGACGCTCAGGTCATCAAGACCGATATCACCTGCAGCAACGGCGTTGTGCACTTGATCGATTCCGTCATCATGCCACCCGCCAAAGCGCCAAGCATTGTCGAAACCGCTATCGGCAACGAAGATTTCAGCACTTTGGTTGCTTTGGTCAAGCACGCTGGCTTGGTAGAAACGCTGTCCGGCGAAGGCCCTTTCACTGTTTTTGCTCCGAACAACGCCGCTTTTGCCAAGTTGCCGAAGGAAACCGTGGATGCCTTGTTGAGCGAAGCCGGCAAGGAACAATTGGCCGCGATCCTGAAGTACCACGTCGTGCCAGGTTCCGTAAAGGCCGCTGATGTGGTCAAGCTGAAAGAAGCGAAGACCGCCCTGGGTCAACCCGTAAAGATCTCGGTAAAAGATGGCAAGGTTTACGTTGACGGCGCTCAAGTCATCGCAACCGACATCGAATGCGGCAACGGAATCATCCACGTGATCGATTCGGTCATCCTGCCAAGCTCGAAGTAGTCTCCTTTGACATTACCAACGGTGGTGAGAATCTGTTAAGGTCTCACCACCGTTTTTTTTTGAGTCCCCATCCCCAAATCAGCGGCCCAGCGGAGCGATCCATGATTGTAAAAGTTTACCTAGCGACGGTGGGTCTGTTGTATCTCGGTCTCGCGGTATGGTGTTCGCTGGATCCAATCGCCACCAGCCAGGCTGTTGGGTTTCAGTTGTCCGGCCCCTCCGGTCAGAGTGAGTTTTTGACGGTTTATGGTGGACTGGAATTCGGCCTGGCGTTGATTTTTTTACTGCCGTTGGTCGATCGACAAGCGGATCGTTTTTCCTTGCTGGCCTGTTTGCTTGTTCACGCTTGTCTGGTCGGTTTTCGAACCCTGTCGTTTGTGTTGTTCGATGCTCCCGCCAGGATGACCTATCAATTGGCGTTCGGCGAATGGGTGATTTTACTTTCGTCGATTGCATTGTGGCTAATCACCAAGCGTCAGCGGATCTCGACGACGCAACCTGCGGAGTAAGTCAAGCGATCAGGGTGCCAAGATTGCGACCGCCACGGCCGGCATGACTTGCGATACTTCGCGTCCAAGCAAGTTACTGCCTTGGCGAATGGACCCTGCGAAGTTGCTCCAGCGAGTTTGGGCAATTGCAACGAACAATAGCGACTCGCCTTCGCCTAGGTTTAGCAACCATTTTAGGTTTGGTTCTTCACATAGCGGCCGAGACAAAGCAGTCGCGATCTGCGCGAGGTGTTTCATCTGTGCTTGCTGAGCAATTTGTTGCAGGAATTCGCTGGGCAACTCCTGAGCATCACTGCAAAACATGCGGGCGATTCGCTGGGAGGCGCATTCGCGAGTAGCAGGTCGTCCATCGGGAGTCGCGTTATTGTCGTGGTTTTCCTCGATCAGTTCGGTCAGAAGATAGGCATCTTGTATCGTCGCAAAGAGTTCTTGAGCCAAAGGAAGCGTGGCTCCGCGGTAGGTCACCTCGGGCAAGATCATGGACAAGGGGCTGCGCCGCGCGCCGGTGTACACTAGGCGGCCTTGCTGAATTCGCTCCCAATCGGTCGCAGGAGATATCGGTCGATCGGGAGCCACGACCGTAAGGTCCAACGTCGTCGAGCCCAAATCTGCGATCAGGCCAGGCCCTTGAAATTCGGTTGATAGATAGTTGCCCCAAAGATTGGCCACTGCATGCCAATTGGAGGCAGCCACCATCGTCCAGTACTGTTTGGCATCCGCGGCGTTTAGCCAGGAGTCCTCCGTCGTCTTCGCGGTCTGCGCGTAATAACGAATCGGGACACCAAGTGGAGCAAACGCTCGCTCGCACTGATCGACGATCGCCGCCACCCCAACAGACTTGTGCGGAAAACAATCGGCGATTTCGCCGGTCATGGTGATCACAATTTCGGTGGGGGTCGGCAGTCCCGTTGTGATTGCTTGCATCGCGGAACTCAAGTCTTGCGGCGAACGCCACAGTGCGAAGCTGCGGCTCTGCGAAATCAAATGACCACTTGGACGATCGAGACAGGCAACTTTCAGATTCGCGCCGCCGACGTCGAATCCCCAGACGCAACCGGTCTTCCACGAGACCTGCCACGAGTCCAATAACGCATGCCATGTCGGTGCGCGGTCATCCATTCGGCAACAGGTCCTCGAGTGCTTGGCGGACCGTAGGGAACTGAAACTGATAGCCCGAGTCCAATGCGACGCGTGGTTCGACCTTTTGGTTGTCGAACAGGCTCTTCCCAAATTCTCCGAACGCCAATCGCAAGCCAAACTTCGGCGCGGGGATCCAGGCCGGGCGCCCTACGGCTCGCGCGAGGGCTCGTGTCCATTGCCAGTTCGTCGTTGCGGTTGGCGCAACGGCATTGATGGGCCCAGAGACGGACCGATTCGCCAAGCAATGTTCGATCAAGCCAACCAAATCTGCCGCGTGAATCCACGGAAAGTACTGCAGTCCAAGTCCCAAGGGTCCGCCCAACCCCCAGCGGAAGATCGGTAACATCTTGCCCAGAGCGCCGCCATTGGGATCCAAGACGATCCCAATGCGTATTCTACAAACGCGAATTCCGTATTGCGTGGCAGCCTCGGCGGCCGCTTCCCATTCGGCACAGACTTCGGGCAGAAATCCACTGCCAACAGCGGATGTTTCGGTCAGCGTTTCCCCTGGCCGGTGCCCGTAAAAGCCGACGGCAGAAGCCGAGATGAGCACCTCGGGCGGGGTTGGTAATTGCCCAAGCGACTTGACCAAACTACGAGTTCCGATGACCCGCGAGTCCCGAATGCGTTGTTTCTTTTCGGGCGTCCACCGGCCTTCGGCCACCGGGTCGCCAGCCAAATGAATGGCCGCCCGAATCGAACCCAAGTCCGCCGCAGGCAAAATGGAGGCGGCGTTCCAAGTCAGGTACCGCACCGATTCCGGCTGACCCGGCGGTTTTGCCAACGGAGGTTGTCGAGTCAACACGCACACCGGGCCTGATAACTTCGCCAACAACCGCCGCCCGACCAAGCCGGTTCCGCCGGAAATCAAGATGCTTGGTGCCGTGGTCTCGGCTGGGTCCGAACCGTTCATGTGGTCTCCCTATAACGAACAAATCCGTTCGTCGAAACTAGTGCTTTGTCAAATCCAAAACTTAGGGTCTGGTAAAGGTGTCAGGTCTGGTAAAGGTGTCAGGAGTCAATTGTGCGAAGCACCCGAAGGGCCGTTCCGGCAATTGACTCCTGACACCTTT
>JAEUIP010000394.1 GCA_016795075.1 Planctomycetaceae bacterium
GAGCCGGATGACTTGATGAGCATGGGCGAGCTTTCCGAGGAGCAGGTCGACAATATTGTGACGACTGCCGAGGAGATGGCGGAGGCTGCGGCTCAAGCGGGAACGGATGGTCGGGGACGGAAACAAGCGGGTGGTGCATCGGACAGCGGCGGTACGGACCAAAATGGTCCAAAAAACTAGGGAGTTTGATCTTCAAAAAATTGCGATAGAGAACGGACGGCGGGTGTGGTGCGGCATTCGATAGGACTGCGGATCGATTCAAATCAATGAGGAAGGCCTCTCTCGGTGGCGATTAGGATTTACACGTTTGCCAAAGATCTTGGCTTAGACAACAAAGCGTTGCTGGATATCTGCGAAAAGCTGGGTGTCCACGGCAAGGGCTCGGCGTTGGCTAGTTTGTCTGACGAAGAGATCGCGAAAATCAAGAAACATTTAGAAGGTTCGGCTGAGAAGGCGTCGGCGCCCGTGGTTACGGCTGCTGCTCCGCCTCCGAGTCGTCCCACGGCACCATTGGATCGGCTGCGGTCGAACGATCGTCCCAAGGTTTTGGATCGGCCAAAGCGGCCGATGAGTAGAGATTTCGGCGACAAGCCTGAATCAACAGAACCAGCGAATGCGGTCCGTGAGGCAGTCGCGGAGTCGGTTTTAGAGAATCCCGTTGTCGAAATCGAGCCCATGCCAGAGGTTTCGACGCCGGAAGTATCGACGCCGGCGATCGATGCAGTGTCTGCGGTGGCGGACACCAAGCCTGCGGGTGTGCAGCGAACCAACCCGCTTGGTAATCGGCGCGGTCCAATTCGCAATTTGGATCGGCGACCAAAACGCGACGATGAACCGGCAACCGAAGCTCGACGTGAAGAGCGAAAGTCGGACCGCGCGAAGTTGCCAATTGCGCGGCTGGCGTCCATGCCAAAAGTCAAGCAACCGACTCCCACGGTTCCTCAACAGCCGCAGGAAAAGGTCATCAAGCCGGACATGGCATTGCCGCAAGAGGCAATCGCTCGCGTCAAGCGTCATGGAAATTCGGCGTTGCCGTTAGCGGCGTTTACGGAATCGGCTTCGAAGAAGACAAAAAAGGGACCGGGCGCAGGTGGTGCGGGTCCAGGCGGTGGTGGGCCGGCGGTGCCTCCGGTTTTGGATCTGGCGACATCTTTGGATCGACGCAAGAAGTCCAAAGGCAAAGGCGAGACCGACGCCAAGGAGACGGAAGCGGGCATGAGCTCGATCCGTCAGAAGCGCGAAAAGCGCACGGATCGCAAAGTCGATGGCTCTCGTTTTTCCGACGACGATTCGCCGCTGCGAATTCGACGTCGCCGGGCTAGGGCGTCGTCTTCGGTGAATACTGCGGCTCCACGTAAGGAGCGTCCGGTTTTGGAACTACCGTGTACGGTGCGTTCGTTTTCCGAGACGGCTGGTGTGTCCGCTGGTCAAGTGTTGAAGGCGTTGATGGTAGATTTGGGCCTCGGCGGCAATCTCAATATCAATGCCACGTTGGATGACGATGTGGTTGAGTTGTTGGTCACCACGTTGGATTTGGACATTGAGATCCATCGACCCCAATCGCTCGAAGAGGAGACCTTGGGCGAATTGGAAATTGTGGACAATGATGAAGATTTGCAGACTCGTCCACCGATCGTGACGTTCCTGGGTCACGTCGATCACGGCAAGACATCGCTGTTGGATGCGCTGATTGGCATTAATGTCGTTTCCGGCGAGGCAGGCGGAATCACGCAGAGTATTCGCGCGTACACCGTGGATCGCGAAGGACGTCGGATCTCGTTTGTGGATACGCCCGGTCATGAAGCGTTCACGGAAATGCGAGCGCGTGGGGCGAACGTGACCGATATTGCGGTTTTGGTGGTTGCGGCAGATGACGGGGTGATGCCGCAAACGGAAGAGGCGATTAGCCATGCTAAAGCGGCCGGTGTTCCGATCATCGTAGCGATGAACAAGATCGACTTACCAGGTGCGAATCCGGATCGCGTTTTGCAGCAGTTGGCAGCTCACGAATTGATGCCGTCGCAGTGGGGTGGCGAAGTGGAAGTGGTTCAGACTAGTGCCATCACTGGGACGGGTCTGGACGAATTGTTGGAAACGATTTTGACCACGGCCGAATTGTATGAATTCAAGGCCAATCCCAACCGCCCCGCGGTGGGCACGTGTTTGGAGTCCCAACAAGACCAGGATCGCGGTGTTGTGGCCAAGGTCGTGGTTCAGAATGGTACGCTTCGAGTGGGCGATATTGTGCTTTGCGGTTCGTCGTATGGTCGTGTCAAAGCCATGTACGACACGTTGAAGCCGAATCAACGGGTTGAATCAGCAGGGCCGTCGGTCCCGGTGAACATTACGGGGTTGGATCGCGTGCCGGATGCAGGTGAGAAATTGTGGGTCGTTGACGACATCACCAAAGCGCGTGGCATCGCCGAACAGCGTGAGGCATATCTTCGTGATCAATCGTTGTCGGGATTTACCAAGCGAGTCTCGTTGGTTGAATTCCAGCAGCGGATGGAAGCTGGGGATTTGGCGGGCGCCCATAAAGATGTGGTCACGTTGAACTTGATTCTGCGGGCAGACGCTCGTGGTTCGATCGAAGCGATTCGCAAAGAGCTGGGTAAGTTGGAGCATCCCGAAGTTCGAATTCGTATTTTGCAGGCGTTGGTGGGTGGAATCACTGTGGGTGATATTCGGTTGGCCCAAGCGTCGGATGCGGTTGTGATTGGCTTCAACGTGGTCCCGGACGAAACGGCCCGGATTTTGGCGGAAGATCTCCAAGTGGAAATCCGCCGTTACGAGATTATCTACAAGGTTGCTGACGACATCAAAGCAACCTTGGAAGGCAAGCTCAAGCCTGAAGAACAAAATGTGGAGTTGGGGGCATTGTTGGTGCTCAAGACGTTCACGGTTAGTCGCATGGGTACGATTGCCGGTTGCCGCGTGATGCGTGGCAGTGTGCAACGAGGTAGCCGCGTTCGCGTCATTCGCGACAATCGAATTGTTGGCGACTATGGAATGGAATCTTTGCGGCGTGAGAAAGACGATGTCAAGGAAGTGAACAAGGGCATGGAGTGCGGCGTCAAGTTGGCGGGTTTCAACGATGTGAAAGAAGGCGATATGTTGGAAGCCTATCGCATTGAAGAAGTTGCTCGTACCCTATAGTTTGGGTCCCCACGGACGCTTCAAGAGTTGAATCCCTAACTTGCCGATCATGTTGTGATGATGAGTTCCCGAGGTTTATGAGTTCCCGTAGAGTATTAAAAGCCGCCGAGGCGATTCGCGAAGTAGTCAGCACCGCAATTTTGTTGGAGCTTCGTGATCCACGCGTGCGTGATGTCACAGTCACGCGCGTTGAGGTTTCGGCTGACATGCGTAATGCGAAGATCTTCATTTCCGTAATGGGTGACGAAGCGCAAGAGAAACTGTGTCTCCACGGGCTGCGCAATTCTGCTGGTTTTCTCCAACAAAAGGTCGGCCAGCGGATTGAAACGCGATATATTCCGCGGTTATCGTTCGAGATTGATAAGGGTGTCAAAAACTCACTGAAGATCTCGGAGTTGTTAAGCGAGATTCGCCGTGAAGGAGGGCTCAAGGATGAAGCCCAGCAAGATGAGTCGGTGAGCGAAGGGACTCCTGCCAACGGTCCAAGTTCCACGACGTCCTCGTAGAAAGCAGTCGCATGAGTGAGAATCGAACGGCCATTATTGCCAAACTTGTGAAAGTGGCCAAAAAGCATTATCCGGCAGTCTCGCCGCCCGCAGGTCGAACTGTTTTGGAGAATTTGCTGTACGCGTGTTTACTAGAAAACGCCCAATTTACGGCAGCCGACGAAGCGTTCGCTCGCCTGGAACAGTATTCGGATTGGAATGAAGTCCGGGTCACAACGAATCAAGAGCTGTGCGAAGCGGCATCTGCATTGGGCGATGCGTTGCCGGCGATCGAACACCTGAAGCAAGTCCTGCATTCGTTGTTTGAAACCCATTATTCATTTGATCTTGATTTCCTGATTAAGGAAAACCAGGGAAAAGCGATTGCTCAATTGGAAAAGTACAAAGGCGTGACACCATTTGTGGTTGCGTACTTGGTGCAGAATTCCTTAGGCGGACATAAGATTCCGACGAGTGAGGCCAGTCTTGATTTTGCCGAGGCGATTGGGTTGGTGACACCGAAGGAAAAAGAATCGGGGACGGTTCGAGGTTTTGAGCGAGCCGTACCAAAAGCCAAAGGTCCAGAGTTCTTTTCGACGATGCATCAACTGGCGGTCGATTTCAAAAACAAACCCCGGGACAAGCACATTATCGCGATCCTGAAAGAAATCAATCCGGACGCCGTCAAGCGAATGGAAGCGGCGGATGCGGCAGCCAAAAAAAACGCGGCTCAAGCGGCACC
>JAEUIP010000395.1 GCA_016795075.1 Planctomycetaceae bacterium
GATTATGCCGGGAAACCCAACCACCCGAATTATTCGCAATCGTGTCTCGTAGTTGTTAGGAATTGTTGAGCGTTCCACGTGATTGCCAGTGTCGATCCTGAATCGTGATCTCGGATCAAAGGTTCTTCGACCGAATAGTGCATTCATTCATCGACTCTACTCGATCGATCCTTCAACTCAACCGGTTCATCAGCATAGGCTGCAGGACGATGTCCGAATAAATAAAGTACGTGGAAGACAGTGTTAAAAAGAGCGACCGCCAAGAGTGCGCCTAGAAGGTGCACGCCGGTCACCTGGCCCTGAATGAGCGTCCAGACAAATTGAACAATACATAACGCGGATACAATCAATGAGGTTAGCTTTCGAGAAATCAGGTCCACGACAATTTTCCCAAGCGGTGCAACAAGTGCAACGACAGATGCACTAACGAGCTGTTCGCAAAGACTTCCGAAGCTATCGTGTGAATGCCGACCCCGGGTATTGAGGGCACAATCCCGCTCCCTAGCCTAACGAGCAATCCAATTGGCCAGTCGAAAGGGCGACAGTGCATCGTTCGCCGTGCACTGATAAGGTAAATACGCCATTGCCAATCAGGCATATATATGCCTTGACGGGGGGGATTTGAAATGTATACATTAAGGTGTAGAATTTGGGTGTGGCAGGCGGCCCGCGTGGTGTCCGATTCGCATTCGCCGTTACAAAGGAGAGGATTTTCACTATGCTACGTGAAAATACGATTCGGATCGTCAAAGAAATTACACCGCTGGTTGCCGCCAACGCGGAGACTATTACGCGACGGTTTTACGAGCGCATGTTCGAGGCCAACCCTGAAGTGAAAGCGTTCTTTAATCAGGCTCACCAGCATACAGGTGGTCAGCAACGCGCGCTCGCCGGCGCAATATGTGCGCACTTCACTCACATCGAAAATCCGGCCGTTTTACTGCCAGCCGTCGAACTGATCGCGCAAAAGCATGTGTCGCTCGGCATCAAAGCAGAACACTATCCGATCGTCGGCAGCAATCTTTTGGCTGCCATCAAAGATGTGATGGGCGATGGAGCTACCGACGAAATCGTCGAAGCCGTCGCCGAGGCCTACGGATTTTTGGCCGACCTATTCATCGGACGTGAAGGCGCGATTTACGAAGAGCAGGCTTCGCTGCCCGGCGGCTGGAACGGCACGCGAACATTCTTCGTCGCAAAGAAGGTTCCCGAAAGTACATTGGTAACCTCGTTCTACCTGAAGCCCGCTGACGACGGCCCGCTTCCACCGTTTAAGCCAGGTCAATACATCACCGTATACATCGATCATCCTCATACACCGACGTCGCCACGGAACTACAGTCTTTCGGATTGCGCAGGCGAGCCCTATTACCGAATCAGCGTCAAACGCGAAGAGCGTCTCGTTCCGGATGCTCCCGATGGACTGATTTCCAATCATTTGCACGACGCAGTCGAAGAGGGACACCGCATCGAGCTTGGTCCGCCTTGCGGCGAATTCACGCTTGATCCAGCAGCCGTTGCTAAGCCGATCGTTTTGATCGCCGGCGGAATTGGCGTGACTCCACTGCTGTCCATGGCCAAGTCTCTCCTGAAAGTAAATCCTGACGCCACGATTCACTTCATACAAGCAGCTCGCAATAGCCAGGTACAAGCGTTTGCAAGCGAGCTTCAAAGTCTCGCTGAGGCAGGACCTAATGTCAGTACTAAGGTCATCTTCGATGCTCCACTGCCCGGTGATGTTGAAAGCGGAAAGTGTGATACGGCTGGCTTTATCAACACACAATTGCTTCAAGACTGGACTCCGTATTCCGAGGCGGAGTTCTACTTCTGCGGGCCCAAGCCGTTTATGCGAAATGTTCACGCTTCATTGCAAGAACTCGGCGTCGATGAACATCGCGTTCGTTATGAGTTCTTCGGGCCGAAAGAAGATCTTGTCGCTGCGCCAGTGTAGCTCAGAGAATCGCGTAGTCACAAAACCAAAACAAGAGACCTAAATCACAAGTTTCGATAGCTCTGAAAGTTGAATCAATGAAACGCTTATGGATGGCCTTCGGGGCTGTGATGATTTTTTCCTTCCTGGTCCTGGGTTGGATTGGGACTCGCATCTTTCAGGAGATGCCACCGATACCTGACAAGTTTGTAACTACTGCTGGCGTTACCCTGATAGACAGTGGTGAAGTTGGCGAAGGCCAGAACGTTTGGCAGTCGCTGGGCGGTATGCAGGTCGGCTCCATTTGGGGCCACGGTAGCTACGTGGCCCCGGACTGGACGGCTGATTGGCTGCATCGGGAGGCCGTGTTCATCCTCGACAAGTGGGCCAACGCCGAATTCAGCAAGCCGTTCGCAGACCTCGACTCCGAACGACAAGCTCAACTAAGTGGCCGCTTGTCGGACCTGATGCGCAACAACACGTTTGAAGAATCAACAGGTGTCGTGACCATCGATCCCATTCGGGCAGAAGCCTTTGAGTCCAACGTTGGCCATTACCGGACCGTTTTTATAGATGGAAACGCCGACTACGCGATTCAAGCCGGAGCCATTTCGAGCGAAGAGCGGCTGCGCAAGTTCTCCTCGTTCGTATTTTGGACATCGTGGGCTGCCTCGACAACGCGGCCAGGCGATATTGCCAGCTACACCAATAATTGGCCACATGAGCCGTTAGTTGGTAATCGCCCGACAGGTGATAACATTGTCTGGACCGGTGTCAGCGTGATCATGCTGCTGGCGGGGATCTCCGGTATGGCGTGGTGGTACGCATCCCGTCGTGAAGATGAGGAAAAGCCTGATAGCATCGCTACTAGCGATCCACTGGCTCGGTGGAAGGCGACACCATCGCAAAAGGCAACCATCAAATATTTCTGGGTTGTGGCAGCCTTGATCTTCGCTCAAATGTCGTTGGGAATCATAACCGCTCACTACGGTGTTGAAGGTGAAGGGTTTTACGGCTTTCCGCTGGCTAAATATTTGCCGTACAGCGTCTCACGGACTTGGCACGTCCAAATCGGTTTGTTCTGGATCGCAACCGCTTGGCTCGCTGCCGGGCTGTTCATCGGGCCACTAGTCAGCAATCACGAACCAAAGTATCAGCGTCTGGGGGTCAACATTCTCTTCGGAGCTCTGCTCTTAGTCGTCGTCGGTTCACTGACGGGCGAATGGTTGAGTATCCAGAATTACATGAGCGACCCTGTTTCTTTCTATCTCGGACACCAGGGCTACGAATACGTGGAGCTTGGCCGAATCTGGCAGATTGCGCTATTGGGCGGACTACTGTTATGGCTAGTCCTCATGCTCCGAGTTCTTTGGCCAGCGCTGCGTCAGAAGGCCGATCCCACAACGACAGAAGCTAATTCCCAACGTCACCTCGTCGCACTGCTGGCCGTGGCGACCGCTGCGATCGCATTGTTCTACGGAGCCGGTTTGACGTGGGGGCAGCACTCACATCTGACGATGGTTGAGTATTGGCGGTGGTGGGTTGTTCACCTTTGGGTTGAAGGCTTCTTTGAAGTCTTCGCGACCACGGTGATCGCGTTCGTATTCATGCGATTGAACCTTGTTCGTCCTGGTTTGGCAGCGGCGTCCGCACTACTGTCGGCTACGATTTTCCTTGCCGGCGGCATCATTGGAACTTGCCACCATCTGTACTTTTCGGGAACTCCGACGGTCGCACTTGCATGGGGTTCAGTATTCAGTGCTCTTGAAGTGGTTCCACTCACGCTCATCGGCTTCGATGCGATGGAAGACCTGAGACGAAGCAAGGCGTCTCCATGGGTCCAGCGATACAAATGGCCGATCTACTTTTTTGTGTCAGTCGCGTTCTGGAACATGATCGGTGCCGGCTTATTCGGGTTCATGATCAATCCGCCCATCGCACTCTATTACATGCAGGGCTTGAATACGACACCGCTGCACGCACACGCCGCGCTCTTCGGAGTGTACGGGATGCTCGGGATCGGCCTTATGCTGATGTGTTTGCGAGTCCTAATTCCGGGCCGTCCATGGAAAGATGGCATGCTGAGAGTAGGATTCTGGGGCATGAACATCGGTCTGATGGCAATGTGCCTATTGAGCCTACTCCCAGTTGGCCTGTTGCAAACCAAAGCCTCGGTGGAAAGCGGCTATTGGTTTGCCCGCAGTAGTGAATTCATGCAGACCGATCTCATGCAAACTCTGCGATGGATGCGAGTTCCTGGTGACACCATCTTCTTCCTTGGAGCTGTCGCCCTAGTCTGGTTCATTCTTGGGCTAAAGACAGGACATTCGTTCTCCAACGTCGATGACGGGTTTGATCCTCCCGAAAGTGATGCACCGGGAAGTTTCGACCAGAATGCCCAAAACGAGCAACGTGATACAGCACTTGTCTAAGAACTCAAGCAGATAACG
>JAEUIP010000396.1 GCA_016795075.1 Planctomycetaceae bacterium
GTTCGCAGACACCGGTCCCCAACAGCACTGCCTCGACGGCCGGCAATCGTTCGACGATCTTCTGAGCCAGATCCACCACACGTTGCTTGCGGCCCGGTGCGTGATAAAACCCCTTGGCGGCGGTCTGCACGCGCTCCAATACCAGGATTTCTTGGACCGTCCGACCATCCGATTCGGTCGCGATCGCGTCATCGACGGTTTCCAACACAAGTTGCATGGCGGCAACAAATTGCTTGGCGGCGACTCGTCTGCGGATGGGCGTTTCCATGGTGGGTTTCTCTGGGTTTGGGATTGTCGCTGACCGATTGTCGCTGACCGTTCCTACGGTCAGATTTGAAGTAGTTGGACCGTAGGAACGGTCCACTACACTGGACTACGCTTGTTTGGCGTGCATCTTCTGGGCGTATTGTTCCAGGAATGCCAACCGAGCTTGTTCGGCTTCAATCAGCGTTTCCAAGACGGCCGCGTCTTGAGTGATCCCGGCCTCGACGGCTGCAATCAGCGATTCGATTTGCTTGATTTCGAAGCTCAGCGATTCAACTTCCTTCAACGCGGCTTGCCGAGTGGCTTCGATCTCCTCGCGAAGCTTTAGGACATGGTCTTGGCCTTCCGAGTAGGCCTTGGCAAGGCGTACTTGGGCCTTGGTGGTTTCGTTGGTGGCTTCACGGGTCGCGGGCGCAACGGCGGTGGTTTCAGTCGCGGCGGTTTCAGTGGGCGGGTTGGTCTTGGACATGAGCGATCTCCTTGGGATTGCCAGTTTGTGGGGGAATTGTGCCGAGTTCGGCGATACGTTGACGGAGGGCGATGGTGTTGTCCCATTCACCCACGGGGCATGATTCGGACATCCATCGGGTCTTGAGTTCGACGACGCAGCCGCACACGTCACAACTTGGGCGGATGGAATCTTCCAGGCTCAAAAAGACACAGCCTGAGCACTTGGCCATATTGGATTGCCACGTGACAAAATCCGCGTCACGCAGTTGTTTTGGGGTACGATATCGACGCCACAACGCACGGAAGTAATTCGTGCAACGCGTGGCGAACCGGGGGATAAGATGGCTGAGCAGAGACATCACGGGCATGTGATCCGGTCACAAGCGACAGGTTACTTAAAGCCCGGATGGTTTGATTTACGCGCTTCGAGTTCAGCCAACTCGTCTTGCGTCATAGATTCAGCGGTCTTCGCCATTGTACAGTGAATGCAAGCGGCGACAACTGCCTTTTCGTTCTCGCACATGCCCAAAGTTACAAACTTCCCTGGCCCGTGCTTGAGACACTCGTAGATACGGGTCATGCTTGTCCCGCAACAGCCCCGGTTGCAGTTGACCTTTTTTGCTGGTTGGGAAGCCCGAAAAGCACAGTTGGCGATTTTTTCTTGCTGGACTTTGGACACTGCCATTTTAGGTGCCTCCGCGATTCCGGGAACGGGCTTTCCGGCCATTAGGGCGCGGTATTGTTTGACTCTTTGACGACGGACGTCCGCTTTTGCTGGGTAGAGTTCGATCAATTTCTCAAGTTTTGCCGTCCGCTCTGCCGGACTTTCGAACATTTCCGCGGACGGTTGTCCTTGGAAAACCTCGACACGCTTGCTGCCCCAACGAAAGGTTTCCCGTGGACCGGACAGGGAGGCGACTAAATCCGGTTCGCCCACGTCACTTGTGACGACATCAATGTCCTTGAGGGCGACCTGACCGTTGAAATAGTGCCAGTCAACGATGGAGCCGACAAACGACCAGCGTTGGTATCGTTCGTTCAGCATCGCAATCAATGATTCAATCATGGATTGTACCGATCGACGAAAGCCTCGCAGAGATTCCACAAACCGACGATGCCGCCGTAAATGTTCATGGCAACACTGTCGGACGACACAGCGCAGAGAAAGCAGACGATAGCAAAGAAAAAGTGTCCCATGATGCGGCTTACGGTGGCGTTGGGGTCAAGGATGGCGACGGTTCGCAGGTTTCGCAACCGGCGTCATTGATCGAAACAAGGAGCTGCAGAAAGCATCCTTCGTTGATATTGATCACGCGTGGGTCGTTTGACGTGCAGAACATGGACATCAGTATGTTTTCGACGGCCACCGCGGGCGGGCTTCCGTCGCAAATGTACGTCCATTGAAGGGTGATAACGCCCGTCTCCGAGTTGCACGAAAGCAGGATTGCAAGCGTTGCCGACGTGCAACCTTCGCAACAATCCGTCACGTCGAACGTGTGACTTCCGCCGTTGACGGCGAGCTGAACCGATTCGCCGTTCAAGCAGAACCAGAGAAGTTTGTCACAACAATTTTCCGGGTCTGGTGGTTCGCCGTCGCACGGATTGCACATACCAATACTTGCCGACGATGCGGATACGACCGTGACGGCACAACTGCCGTGGCCTTCGCTCTCCAAGAGAAGGCTTTGGGTGTAGCCCGTCGCCGGGTCATCACACAAGTTGCTCCAATCCCACTGACCACTTCGCGGATCGAATTCAGGGTCAGTCGGAGCACCGCCGGTACACGTGAATCCGTAATAAGCCGTGATCGTTGGTCCGTCGCAACAAACCTTAATGGCGAATTGAAAGAATTCTGGATTGCCGGGAGTTTCGCCGACGCTGCAAGCCCATGTCGCATATTCGATGCAGCAAGTTCCGACCGGAAAGAAGTACCAGCCACCGCCTTCCCATGGCCCGCCAATTCCCTCGGGACATTGAAGCGGAATAATCTGAATGTAACCATTTACACAAACTGCAATGAATCGATCGCAACACGCGACTGGCGCGGAATCACAGCACTTGCAACCGGTAAAGTAGTATTTTTCGCACTGATTGTACGCCGTAATTCGATCGCCAATGTCGAACGTGCAGTTCGAATGATTGATCGCATTAACAGCAACGGAACCGCCGCAATAATTAAGAACGATCGCGCCCTGCTCACCGGGACCGATCGAAGTACCACAAGTTGCGTTGATTGGGGGTCCATTGACCAAGAACCACTCCTTAGCGGTTCGGTCGTACGACAACAAGAACTGTTCGCCCGCGAATAATGACTGCGTCACCAATCGTGTGACGTAAACCGGGTGCCCCTCGTAGACTTGTGGGGTTTCGGCGTCCCCGATCAGGATTTGATACTTGGCTTGGACGGCCGGGCCGGTGGTGTACTCGACGTCTTCCAGGACCTTCGCGCGGACGTTGGCCAGTCCAAACTCGGTGAACGTCCGCCACTTGTTGTAGCGGTACTCGGCGACGATGATGTCCCCGACCATGGCCAGGGTCTTGTGCGCCGAGTCGTGGATCTCGAATTCGGCGGAGCTGATCTCGGTCCAGCCTTCGTATTCGTCACTGAGCCAGAATTGTTCGGGATCTTCCGGATCGATCGGGGGCGAAGTGATCAGCGTGTTGTAGGAAACCTGAACCGCAAGGCCTTGCCGACCGGGCAGGATCGGCTTGGTGACCTTGAAGTACGAGAAATTCCGTGGGGAAGAAGTACCACGATTGCCCAAGAGCGGGGCAAAGCGACGCTTGAGGGCTAGAATCTCCTGTTGGACATTCGAGACGTACCGCTGTAGTTCGGTAACTGAGAGTACCGCCATGAAACCGGACCTTGCCCGTCCGGTTTCTAGTCTATACGACCGGTGCGTCCGTTTCTAGTTGCAAGCCGTTCCCGGTTGCTCCCAGCGATCAATTGCTGACCTAATCGCTTCCGCAACGGCATCAATCACAGCATCACCGCCCCATGGATTTTGATCCACACATGCGGATATACCAGCGTCGATCACTCGATTGATAATCGCTTGGTCTTGATCTGATAGGCCACAATCCTTCGCAGTGAGTTTCTCGAGTCTTTTTGCTATCTCACGCGGGTTCCGACATTCCGACTCAAGATCACGCAACATCCGCGAAAACCATCGCCCGACGGCAAACGCCAGTGCAACTTTGCTTGTCATGATTGTTCCTCCTGAAATTATTGAAAGATTGCAGCCACTTCGGCGATCTGTGCGTCACGTTGCGCACGGACCTCCCGAGCGGTCTGCAACATCGCATCATTCATTGCCAATTCGAACAAATTAAACATTTGTCCGGGACGCAACGGGTTTCGGTCGTGGGCCAACCGTTGGGCGTCATCGATCGACGCGGCCAAGACCGCATCGACGATTTGACGACGTGTCCGGGCCGGGCGGCGTTTGGTGGTTGGCTTGGCGGTTCGTCTGACTTTTTCCTCGTTGGCGGTGAAGAGTACTTCAACAACCTGATGCGAGGATTTGCAGTTTCGATCGCCGCTGCCGGCGTTACCAATCCGACGGTACGCAATGCATTTAGCTCGCGTTCGTCGC
>JAEUIP010000397.1 GCA_016795075.1 Planctomycetaceae bacterium
GCTCGATGAGCGCGGACAGGTATTGCGACTTGATTGCGTAGTTGACGTTCTGCGGGATGTCGCCGGTGACCCGCGCCACCGCCTGGGCGTCGAGCTTGGCGGCGACCACGCCGACCACGTTGCCGTCCATGGTCACCAGCGGCCCGCCCGGCGTGACGGGATTTGCGGGTGGTCGTCCCAAAGCCTCGGAAATCATCAGCTATTGGCCCGCCCTCATGGCCAAGCACTTGATTCAAACCAAAGTCACGATCGAAGAAGTTCGCTAAACCTTCTTGCACCTTGAGAACGGCCATCGTCGCGATGCTCGCCAGAGCGTGGCTGCGATGCTCTTTGTCATGTAATCTAGCGAGTGCAGCTAGCCGGACGTTCGATCATCACAAAGCTCTAACGGCGACGCACGAAAGGCGACGCACTAACTGCGGCGAAAGGCTTGTTGGTCGCGATGTGCGTGAACACGCGACACGACTTCGCTGATGGCTTGCTGCATGGCCGAGGGCTGAATCTCATGCACGTCGATGGGACAACCAATATCGTTCAGCATCGTCACGGTCAATCGTCCGCCCAAGTGTTGTCGGAATTCTTCCAGGCCGCGAAATAGTTCGTCCGTCCGTTCGAGTGCGGGGTGATCCAACAACAAACCCAGAGCCTGCAGGCACGCGAGTACTTGCTCCATCGCAGCTGCGGGCAGTCCGTGCACGAGGTGCGAGTAAACCGAGTCGATCGCCACACCGATTGCGACCGCTTCACCGTGTCGCAGTTGGAACTCGCTCATCGATTCCAGTTTGTGCGCGGACCAATGCCCAAAATCCAATGGGCGGGCTTCGAGCATCTCGAACGCATCACCGCCTTCGGTAATGTGCCGTAAGTGCCACTGGGCCGACTTGGCAATCACCGGCCAGGCTTCAGGCCCGCGTTTGACGATTTGTGGAGCGGCCTGGCAGATCTGGGCAAAAAAATCAGGGTCCTTGAGTAAGGATACTTTGACGGCCTCCGAGAACCCGCAGCGAAAATCGCGATCGCTTAAGGTCTCCAATAGTCGTTGATCATTTACAACTGCCCACGGCACCGCAAACGTGCCCAACCAATTCTTTTTCTGGAATAGATTGATGCTGTTTTTGACACCCAACCCGGAGTCGGCTTGCGCCAACGTGGTTGTCGGGATCCGCACCAGTCGCAATCCACGATGGGCAATGGCCACGGCAAATCCCACCGCATCCAGAACCGCGCCACCGCCAATAACAACCACGTAGCTACGTCGATCCAAATCGTAGTAGTTGAATACCTTCAACATTCGTTCGATGATATGGACATCATTTTTTACCGCTTCACCACCCGGCACAATTTGTGGATTGCTGACGACGGTCAATCGATCCGCGTATTTGCGGCCGAATCGCGACAGTTGTTGCTTCAATTCCGGATTGGCTTGTAAAACGGCTTCGTCCAACCAAAATTGCACACGCGGGACCTGAGTTTCGGAGGCTTCCAAGACATCCGCCAAAACTTCTTGTTCTTCGCCCAAAACGTCCAGCGTGTGTCGAAGTCGATGTCGAAACCGAACCGAAAAGTCCACATCGAGTCGCGGAGCCGTTCCCCAAGAATTCTCGGTGTTCGACATAAGCACATTTCCTCAGATTGAGATGACGCTACGCATCCGAACGGCTGGCCACACTGGGTATCAGTTCAGGCTCCGCAACCGAAGCCGAACGCAAACGGAAAGTATTGGCGACCCACTGCTTCAAGTCAATTACCAAGCTGAATAGCGAGGGAATCATGACTAACGTAAACAGGGTCGATACGATCAAACCGCCCAACAACACACTACCGATGCCGCGATACAGCTCGCTGCCGGCTCCGGGGAAAAACACCAGCGGAGCCAAGCCAAAAACCGTGGTCAGTGTCGTCATGAAAATTGGCCGAATACGCGTCCGAATGGATTGCAAGATCGCCATAACGGGTTCCAACTTGTCTTCTCGCATCAGATTGAGAGATTGGTGAACCAACAGAATGGCGTTATTCACAACGGTCCCAATCAAGATCACGAAGCCCAACATCGTCAACACATCCAAGGCTTGCGGCCGTCCACCAATCATGTGGAGATACACGCCCAGGGCTCGTAGTCCCAAGATGCCACCAACAGCGCCCAAGGGCACGCTGACGATAATTACCAACGGGTAAAGCCAAGATTCGAATAACGCCGCCATCAACAGATAAGTAATGAGCAGTGCGAGCGCAAAGTTCAACGACAACGAGTTCCAGGTTTGTACCAACTTATCGGCCGTACCACTGAGTTGGACTTGATACTCGGTCGTGATGGTCCCATCCAGTTCGAGTGGCAGAATCACGTCATTTTGCAATCGCTTGATGGCGGCTTCCAGCGAGATCTCCGGGGATGGTGTCACTTCGATCGTCACGGCTCTTTGCCGTTCGCGGCGCAAAATTTGGTCCGGACCAGCGGCCATTTTCACATCGGCCAAGGCATCCAAGCGAACCGGTGTCCGAGCGTTTCGCGTCGCGATGTATTGAGACTCCAAATCTTGCGAATGTCCTGAATACGAGTCGTTGCCTCGCAGGACCATGTCGAGCTTTTCGCCACCGTGAAAATAGTCGGCGATGTAGGCCCCATCAACCAACGTGCTGACCACGAAGCCCAGTTCCACGTTATTGATCCCCAATTCGGCGCCTTGTTCTGGTTTGCGCACGACATGCAATTCGGGATTCGCGAGATCGAGACTTGGGCGGGGGCGAATTTGCGTGGTTTCGGGAAACTGCCGTTTGGCTTCGCTCAGGATCTTGCCACCAATTTGGACGAGTTTTTCCAGATCGGGCCCAACGATCTCCAGATCAATGCTGCGTCCTCCCGACATGCCACGTCCAAACAAACTGGTTTGCGACACATTAAAAAAAGTACCCGGAAACTCGTCCTTGAATTTTTCGCGAATCATCGGGACCATCGCATGAGCCTTGGCCGGGTCATGCGCTCTTAGTCCCATAAAAACGCTGTTATCATTGGCGACGTAAAAGAAGTCATCAATACCAACAAAATCTTCCGGTAATTCCGCTAGGTCGGCGTCATTAAAGTCCCAATTCGGTCGTAGCTTTTCTTCAATTCGCTTTCCCATTTCGGACATGCGTTCGACGTTGTAACCCGGAGGCGGACTGAGGAAGCCACGAATCAGGTTTCGGTTGCCCTCTGGCAAGTATTCCATTTCCGGTAGGAACACGTAACTTAACCCCGAAGAAACTACCAACAAACTTGTGACCGTTGCAATGCGGCGCGATGTGGATTGCTGGATCCAAGAATTCAGACTGCAGACGCTTTCCGTGAACCACGTCCCCGACCACTCCAACCACTGCATCAACGGCGTGGATTTTTCCGATTCCTCATGGACTTTTTCTTTTAGAATGCGCGCGGCTGCCGTGGGAATAACCAAGATACTGACCAGCAAGCTCAAGCCGACTGCGGCACTAATCGCCAAGGCAATATCGGCAAACAACTGTCCGATCTCATCCTGCAGGAACAGAACCGGCAAGAACACGAACAGTGTCGTTAGTGTCGACGCGAGTACGGCACCCCAGACCTCGATTGCTGCCAAGCGGGCGGCTCGAAAGGGTGGCTCTCCGTTTTGATGGTAACGATAGATATTTTCCAACACAACAATGGCGTTATCGACCAACATTCCTACAGCGAACGCCAGCCCCGCCAAGCTAATGACATTAAGCGAGCGCCCCAAAAAATTTAGAATCAAGAACGTGCCGACGATGCTGACGGGAATCGCAATCCCAACCACCAACGCCCCGCGCGCAAACCATAATCCAGCCACCAAGATGATTAGCAAAGTGGCCGCGAAAAACCAAGGTGAGACCCAAGCCGCAAGTGCTGAAGTGATTGTCAACAAAATCACAACCACAAACGATCGCGTCGACGAGTGCAAAAACAGCATCATGACGATGATGGTCAGCGCACTACCTAGCATGATATTTTCGTTGACGAGTCCAATCGCGGAAGTAATGTATTCGGTCTCGTCGTAGACTTGAGTTAGCATCAAGCCTTCTCGTTTCAACCGTCCTTCGTTCAAGCGTTGGGCGGCCGCTTGCAATTGTTCCATGACGTCCATGACATTCGCACCGGTTTGGCGTTGGCATCCAATCGACAAATTTGGAATCCCAAACCGACGCACAAACCCGGTTGGACGTCCGTAGTCCAAACGAATTTCGGCGACGTCTCGCAGGTCGACACTGGGGCCT
>JAEUIP010000398.1 GCA_016795075.1 Planctomycetaceae bacterium
GAGCCCTGGTAGAGTCCCTTATAGATGTGCACTACTTGCATTCTGAAAAAAGACTTGCGAAAGCGATCGACCGACCAGCGACATGGGAATGTTCAAGAGCCGATGCCCCAGCGAAAAATGCCCAACCACCGTGATCGGGAAAAAGCAACCCAACAACAAGACCGGTAAATTGGACGACGCGATGTTCAGCAACTCCGACCAGGTATCAACCAACGGAAACTTGCGATACTTGATGATCTGTTCGTAGATTTTTCCGGGTCGGATCGCGGTCTGAAACAGTCGCGAATCGTGTCGCCAAGTCATGCCCGCCAAGACGACAATCGACAATAGTTGCCCGAGCAGTTGAAATGCGACGAGGACTGCTCCGGAAACATGGCCGAGGCTTCCCGCCGCGATGGATCCAGTCGCTTGCGAAAATGTTGCTGACGTCTTTGCAACCGATTGATTGACGTAACGTCGCTTCCGTGTTTGCCAATAACTAAGCGCCGCCAACCATCCGTGAAGGAGGATCGCGAACGGAATAAACCAGAGCAACTCCGCCAACGTCACCTGGCCCCAATAGTCGGCCAATGGTTGTTGGATCATGAGCACCAGTGGAATTAGTAGTGTCGCAATAAGCACCGGAAACAAGAGACAGGCCGCCAGAAGATTGCTGGCGTCTTCGTCACATTCCGGAAGCATCAGTGCCAATTCGTAGCGCAGACAAGCCACTACCCCAATGATCAAAACAACCGAAGTGAAGACAGCCACGAGACCAAAGGCGTCGGGGTCGAAGAACCACGCCAAGATCGGCACGCTGGCGATCGCGATCCCTTGCGAGATCACGGTACCCGAGATCAACTTGGCGGCGTCGCTACGGAATCGAGAAGAACGAGCTGCTGTCAATGATTTGCCTAATTAATCGTAGCGATGCTCGAAACAGCATTTTGCAAGGCCGCCACGATTTGATCTTGTTCGTTTTCACCAAGGAAGGGGTGCATTGGCAAGCTGAGCACTTCATCAGCAGCGCGCTCCGCAACCGGGAAATTCCCGCGTTGGTATCCGTAGGGTGCAAACACGGGTTGTTCGTGTACACACTTGGGATAATAAATCGCGGTTGGAATACCATCGGCTTTCAAGCGGTTAGCGACCTCCAGCCGATTGGCAACCCGAACGGTGTATTGCGCATAAACATGCGTGTTTCCCGGTTGGACTTCCGGAACCGTACAAAAGTCACGCAGTTTCTCGGAGTATCGAGCACCGATCTCGTTCCGCTGTTGCACTTCCCAGTCGAAATGCGGGAACTTGCCCAAAATGACGGCCGCCTGCAGCGTGTCCATGCGCCCGTTCATACCCACGTACGGATGATGATGCCTCTGCAAGCCACCGTGCGTGCGAATTGCCGACATCTTGAGCGTGAGCGCTTCGTCGTCTGAAAACAGCGCTCCGCCGTCCCCAAAGCAGCCGAGCGGTTTTGCCGGAAAGAAACTAGTGCTAGAAATTTTCGTCACACCACAACTGCGTTTACCAAGTTGGGTAGCCCCGAAACTTTGAGCCGCGTCTTCAATAACCGTGATGCCGTGCCGCGCGGCAATCTGGTTGATTTTGTGGTAGTCGGGCATCTGACCGAACAAGCTAACAGGGATGATCGCCTTGGTGCGCGGCGTTATCGCTCGTTCGATCAAGTTCACATCCATGTTGTAGGATTCTGCTTCGATGTCGACAAAGACCGGTTTGGCACCGACCAATAAAATCACTTCGGCCGAGCTAATCCATGTGAAGGGAACCGTGATGACCTCGTCGCCCGGCCCGATGTCCAGCGCGCGAAGGGCGATCTCCAAACTGTCTGTCCCACTGGCGACCGACAAGCAGTGTTTCACTCCGACATAATTGGCCAATGCCGCTTCCATTTCGGCGATCTCGGGGCCCATGATGAATTTGCCGTGATCCAATACGGCCCGTATGCGAGCATCGATCTCCGACTGGTACCTGAGGTATTGTGTTTTTAGATCGATGAATTCCATGTTTTACTTCTGAGGCTCTAATCGGGTGACTTGGTTATTCTGCAAGCGATAGATTGCCCCGGTATGTTGGCATTTTGCATCTGCCGTTCCGCTCAGTGGCAGCGGAAGCTGTTCACCAAATTCGCTCATCCATCCAATTTGCTTGCCAGGGACTCCCACGACCAAAGCATAGTCCGGGACATTGCGATTGATGACCGCCCCGGCGCCAACGAAGGCGAACCTACCAATGGTGACACCGCATACAATCGTACAGTTGGCTCCGAGCGTGGCGCCACGTTGAACCAACGTGTCGCGATATTCGTTTTTGCGTTCTACAAAAGATCGAGGATTGTAGACATTTGTGAAAACCATGCTGGGACCACAAAAGACACCGTCTTCCAAGGTCACGTTGTCATAGACGGAGACGTTGTTTTGGATCTTGCAGTCGTCCCCAATCGTGACTCGATTGCCAACAAAGACGTTTTGTCCTAGCGAAACATTGCGACCAATCTTAGCCCCGCTACACACGTGCACAAAGTGCCAGACCCGTGAACCGTCGCCAAGTTGAGCTCCAGGATCCACGATGGCCGATGGATGGATAGTGATTGCCATGGGATCCGTTACTTGGTGGAAGTAAGTGGTTTGCCGCCAAGCATCGGATGAGCGGTTTCGTTGGGCGAAACGACGGTACTCGTGCGGATTTGATAAACCAATTCAATCGCGGGTTGGGACTCTTCAATACCAAAGCCACCTCCCGCGAGAATGTCCTTATAAACCTCCGTGTGCAGATCCGTGAATCCCGTCGATAGGTCAATCTCTTGTCCGTCCACCGTGATCGACCGGAAGGCGTGTCCGTTCTTCGCGCGAACGTCCTCGGGCAGGTCGGTTTCATCCACGGATAAGAACCAACGGACTCGGGCTTTTTCTAATTCCAGGACACCACTCATACGTGACGGTTGGCTGAGATGAAGAAAACTACGATTGGGTCGGCCATAAATCCACGACAAAAAATCAAAGAAGTGGACGCCAATGTTCATCGCGACTCCGCCCGACCGCGACACGTCACCTTTCCACGATTGGTGGTACCATTTCCCGCGTCGCGTCACGTAGGTGAGGCAGATTTCTCGCCGCGGCCCGCTCGTGTGGTTGTCCATTTCCTGCTTGAGACGAATCAAATCTGGATGAAGCCTTAGTTGCAAAACCGAATAGACACGACGTTGATAGTCTTGCTCCATTTCCCGTAATTGATCCAAGTTCCACGGGTTGATCACCAACGGTTTTTCACAAATCGCATGGGCGCCCGTGCGAAGCGCTAATCGACAATGCGAATCGTGCAAATAGTTCGGGGTGCACACACTGATGTAATTGATGGGCGTGCCAAACGGGTCACGACGTTGTTTCTCCACAAAACGATCAAATCGCTCGATCTCAGTAAAAAAACTGGCGTCCGGAAAGTAGTTGTCCATGATTCCGACAGCGTCATGCTTATCAACTGCAGCGACCAACCGGTTTCCGGTCTCTTTGATGGCTTTCAGGTGTTTCGGGGCAATGAATCCCGCAACACCGATCAGAGCAAAGTTTTTTGGTGAGTTCGTCATGGTAGCGTAATACGAGTTCGTTGGGGGGAATAAACAGTCGTTACGTTCGCCAGAACACGGACCGCGTGTTTAGACGCCGATTCCGTGGTAAACAAACCCTAGTTTCGCGAGTTGGTTCTTTTTGAGCAGGTTACGACCATCAAATACAAACGCTGGTTTGTGCATCCGATTGTAGATGTCCGCAAAGTCTGCGGTCTTGAACTCGTCCCATTCCGTGAGCACGGCAATCGCGTGTGCTTGGTTGGCAGCGGATTCCGCGGAAGCGGCGACATGGAGGTTTTCCGCAAGTAACTTTTCCGCGGTCGGAGTCAAGCGACCGTCGGGGCTACGCATCACTAATTCCAATTCGTGTCGAATTTGAGCTTCGGTGACTTTCGGGTCGTAAATCGTCACTTTTGCTCGTTCTTCCAGTAGATCACGGCAAATATAAATGGCTGCCGATTCACGAGTGTCGTTGGTGTCCTTTTTGAAGGCAAAGCCCCAAATCGCAATCTTCTTGTCGGAAACCGTGTTGAATAACGTGCGAACGATTCGTTGGACAAAACGGCGTTTCTGGTAATCGTTCATCTTCACCACTTGTTCCCAATACGCAGCGACTTCGGGCAGCCCGAAGTACTCGCAAAGATAGACCAAGTTCAAGATGTCCTTTT
>JAEUIP010000399.1 GCA_016795075.1 Planctomycetaceae bacterium
TCGACCATCACCTTGGTTGAGGAACAGATAATCTGTCAAACCGTCGAACTCTCCCGGCCCACAATAGCCACGGATATTGTCATACGTGCAAGCAGGGACTTCGTAGTTCCACTTCACGTAATTCACGACCAACAGGTCTGCTATTCCGTCTTGATTCAAATCACTGATGACCGGACAAACGCTCCAAGTTGGTTCATAAACAAAGTTCTCCGACGCAATTCTGGAAAATGTTCCATCTCCTTGGTTATACAAGATTGAGATCGATCCAAAACAAGCAATCGCCAAATCGTCAAACCCATCGGCATTCAAGTCGCCAAAGGCACAGCCGTGTGCGAAACCATTTTCACGCACTGCAGCTAATTGACTGACATCCTGCAATTCAGTGCCCTTCTTGTTGCGGAGAAGGCAATCGAAATGTTCCGTGTCCGTAAGATCCAACGGCAATGATCGTCCATTCGAACAATACATGTCCGGCCAGCCGTCGAGGTCGTAATCCAAGCAGGCAAATCCGCCACCCAATATCTCGGGAAAGAAATAGCGCTTTTCACGAGCGTCGTTGAAGTACTTGAAGCTTACACCCAGGGCCTTCGATACCTCCACAAAGGTTGGTGGATTCGCCAGTTTCTTTTGATCCAAAATTTGGTCGAACTCGATCTTTTTCCCAAGTTTAGGTAGAGCCGGTTGTTTCTCTGGAGACTTCGCGGCCTGCTCTTCGCCACAGCCAAGCAGCAATCCGATTGCGAAGATCGCGACCGACCTGACGAGCCAACCACTATTGCAATTACAATTCACCAGACAAGCATCCTCGTGTTCCGTCTCCCCACATGTTTAGTTTGTGTGACGGAAAAGTCGTTGTCAACGCAAACTCACGTAACCTATCCGTTTCGAAAATCGAAATGGTGCCGCAGAAGTTTCCAAACTATCAACGAAAAAGCCCGCTTCGGAGAACCGAAGCGGGCTTATAAATCGAACTTCAAGACCGACGATCCTAACCAGAGACTAAGGGCTCGTGGTAAAGATGTCTCGTTCTTGACCCATGATCGTGCCCAACGCACGCCACAGTTCTGGGTTGATTTCATTGGTGATTGCTTCTACCGAACCATCAGCGCGAGCAATGTTGACCAACGAAGTGTGACCGCTGGCTGCGGAGTAACCGCTTTCGCCGTACCAGTCGCCCATGCCGTTCCAGTTATGGCAGCTTGGTTCGTTTGGCAACATCGTCGTTTGGAACGACACACCGAAAGCCGTCCAACCACCAGCCCAAGAAGCACCACGCAAACCGCGTTCGCCCGGAGTCTTCCAATTGGATTGGTTGCGGCACGCCAAACGACATTGATCCACAGCATCGGTGGCAGTCAGATTGCAAGAAGTCCAGTCACGGATGTGGGCGCCCACGATTTCGTACTGCGAATTAGGTACGTTCGCAGCGTTGCGGTCGTATCCTGGGTCTGGCAGAATTTCCGAGTAGGACATCGTGTTGCTGGCACCGTCGTTGATCATACCGAAGGTACGAGGAACGTCGATTTCCCAGTCATTCTTTGGTCCAAACGCTTGGAATGCTGCATAACCGTCACCCTTGCAAGGATAGCCTTGCCAGTCAAATGCTGGGAAGCTCGAAGGAGCCGTACCATTGCAGATCGCATAGGTAAAGCGAGCACGAGGACCATGGAATGAGGTTGTCGGAGCGGACGGGCAAATGTAGGTCGGAATAACCGCACTTTGTGCACGTTCGTTACCGGCACCACCCCAACCCGCTTGATCCCAGGGATCAAATCGCCACAAGGTCCGATCGTACAAATCTTGTCGTTCGATAAACGGCAGAATCAAGACTTTGTCCGACATCTGACCCCAACGGACACCTTCATTCGAACCATTTCCATTCGAAACGTTGCTTCCCCAGCCAAACGAGACGGGGAATTTGTTGTGAATGTCGTGGTAGTTGTGGTGTGCCAATGCAATGTTGTGCAAGTTGTTTTGGCACTGGGTTCGACGAGCGGCTTCACGAGCCATTTGAACAGCCGGCAGCAGCAGGCCGATCAGAACTGCAATGATCGCAATCACGACCAGCAGCTCAACCAGGGTAAACCCCTGGCGGGAGTAGTTTCTTCCCATGGAGGGACTCCTTCAAAAAAGGACCGAGACGTTAGTGGAGACAACAACAAACTTCCGTGTTACGCATGGAAAACGGGTCCGAAGCGAGCTTTTCCCGACTTTACCGGCATACCGGGCTGGGGAAAAACCGCCGATCAGACGTCAATTGCCAAACGTCACGACTCTATTGTTAGTTGAATGTAACAGAAATGCAATGATAACCGTTCAAGTATTTTGATTTTCGCAACAGAAGCGTGCGTATGCGGCGGACTTACCCGCTTAGACACTTTGTAAACGGCAATGAAAAAAGCCCGCCTCGGTCAACCAAAGCGAGCTTTTTTTGAAGTTTAGGACGGATTAACCCCACCAGCCACTAAGGGCTCGTGGTGTGCAAATCACGTTCTTGACCCATGATCGTGCCCAATGCACGCCAGATTTCTGGGTTGATTTCATTGGTAATCGCTTCGACCGAACCGTCCGCGCGGGCAATGTTCACTAAGGAAGTGTGACCGCTGGCAGCCGAGTAACCGCTCTCACCGTACCAGTCGCCCATGCCGTTCCAGTTATGGCAGCTTGGTTCGTTTGGCAACATCGTCGTTTGGAACGCCACGCCATAGGCAGTCCAACCGCAAGCCCAAGAAGCACCACGCAAACCGCGGCGACCTGGTTCCAGCCAATTGGATTGGTTACGACAGGCCAAACGGCATTGATCCACGGCATCGGTGGCTGTCAAGTTGCACGATGTCCAGTCACGAATGTGAGCGCCGACGATTTCGAACTGCGAATTCGGAACGTTTTGCGCGTTGCGATCGTAGCCTGGATCGGGCAGAACTTCCGAATAGGACATCGTGTTGCTGGCGCCGTCGTTGATCATACCAAAGGTACGAGGAACGTCGATTTCCCAGTCGTTCTTGGGACCAAATTGCTGGAATGCTGCATACCCGTCACCCTTGCATGGATAGCCTTGCCAATCAAATGCCGGGAAAGTCGACGGTGCAGTACCATTGCATACGGCATAAGTATGACGAGCACGAGGACCATGGAACGAGGTGGTCGGAGCGGACGGACAGACGTAGGTTGGGATAACCGCACTTTGAGCACGTTCATTCCCAGCGCCACCCCAGCCGGCTTGATCCCAGGGGTCAAATCGCCACAAAGTTCGATCATACAAATCCTGTCGTTCGATAAACGGCAGGATCAAGACCTTGTCCGACATCTGACCCCAACGGACACCTTCATCGGCACCATTTCCGTTAGAAACGTTGCTTCCCCAACCAAACGAGACGGGGAACTTGTTGTGAATGTCGTGGTAGTTGTGGTGTGCCAATGCAATGTTATGCAAATTGTTTTGGCACTGAGTTCGACGAGCGGCTTCACGAGCCATTTGTACTGCTGGCAACAGCAGACCGATCAGAACTGCGATGATGGCGATAACCACCAACAGTTCAACCAGGGTAAAGCCCTGGCGGGAATAATTTCTTCCCATGGACGTACTCCTTAAAAAAGAGACCGAGACGAAGAATGGAGACAACAACAAACTTCCTTGTTACCGATGGGACTTCTCGCTGAAGCAGACTTTTCCAATCTCTGTATTCCATGTATCCCCGGTTAAGGGGGGAATGGTTTGGAAAAAACGCCGATCAACGGGGAGATGCCCACCGTCACGCTTCAATTGTTATCGGAATGTAACAGAAATGCAATAATGACTTTGCAAGAAATTAAATTTTGGCAGTCGTAGCTTGATTTACAGATTTTTTAGCGAACTGGACACTTGGTTTGGTGACAAAAAAAGCCCGCTTCGGAGACCCGAAGCGGGCTAAAAATTGGAGCTTAGGACGGACACGCCCCACTAGCCATTAAGGGCTCGTGGTTTGAATGTTGCGTTCTTGGCCCATGATCGTGCCTAAAGCACGCCAGATTTCAGGGTTGATTTCATTGGTGATTGCTTCGACCGAACCATCAGCCCGAGCAATGTTGACCAACGAAGTGTGACCGCTGGCGGCCGACAAACCGCTTTCACCGTACCAGTCGCCCATGCCGTTCCAGTTATGGCAGCTTGGTTCGTTTGGCAACATTGTCGTTTGGTACGCCACGCCGAAGCCGGTC
>JAEUIP010000039.1:0-8316 GCA_016795075.1 Planctomycetaceae bacterium
GATTGGCTATGGCATATTGGTTGGCGAAGAAATGGGATTCCCCCAACATGAACAGCGAGTCTTCTTCGATCGTCGAATCGGGCCAGCGCTCGGCGGCCGTCTCCAAGTCGGGCACTGCTTCCAGAAAGGCTGCTTGCGTAGCCGGTGCGTCGGGCTGAGTCTCCCAACTACTTACGGCTTCGCGGTACTTTTGTTGCCCGGTGGCCATGGCCGCTTCGGCGACTTGTCGATTGGGACCTCGGCCAGTCAACTTCTTCCAGGTTTGTGGGAGTTTCTCGGGAGCAAAGTCCTTGGCCTCGATCGAGGTACGGTGCCGCTCGCTATAGATTTCGCTTTCGTTCTTTCCCCACGCCTGTTGGCCGGTTGCCAGACGTCCGCGTGGCATCAGACTCAATTCGTCGTTGGTCATCGAACGCCCCGACCACGCCGAACAACCACTCAGGCACAGACACACGTACAGCATTAGCGCACCCAACGGCTGCAGCTCGGAGGGCCAACGCAACATGGGTGGCACCAGACGGTCGGGAGTGTGCCGGTTCGCAATAGAATGCCGTCGCCAGCCCGTGCTGGTCGCCTGGATGAGATGACTGGTTTGTTCCACCGTACAGACGCCTTGTCACTGCCGAGGTGCAAATACCGCGGGTCCCAGTTGGGACGATCCGCCGCGACCGGTCCAAAATTAGGGATCGTCGCACGGAGGATTTAGAGGAATCCAAGATTTCAATCAAGTCCGATCTGCCCGCCCGTTTTGATCTGCCCGGAACGCCGCCACACGGCCCCCGAACCAAAAACACTCGCTCAAGTTCCAAATATTGGGTTTGCCAGAACTTGAGCTTTTTTGTACTTAATCTCTTGGGGTTTCCTGATTTTGTCATGCCGCTTAGCCAGCACGGAGGTGCCGATGTCTCATTTCTTGAGTCCAGTCGAATCCACCACCATTCCCATTTTGGAGAAAGTGGTCGGGTTCGCGCAATCTCGACACACGGTTCTGGTCGGCAATTTGGCGAACTCGGACACGCCGGGGTACCAGGTTCGTGACTTGAGTCGCAGCACCTTCCAGGAACGACTGCGCGAGTTGATCGAGACGAAAAATACGCCTTACGCATCCTCGGCCGAACGGGTCGACAACTACGACTCCGCGATGAAAGAAGTCAAAGATTCGATGAAGTCGATCTTGTACCACGACAAAAGCGACGTTGGGGTCGAACAACAGGTCTTGGAAATCTCCAAAAACCAATCTTTGCACAACATGGCCATCGCCATCATGCAGAACCAATTTCAATTGCTCAATGTGGCCATCAGCGAACGAATCTAGGAGTGACTTATGTTGACTGCCATGGATATTAGCACTAGCGGCCTGATTGCCCAACGCACGCGGTTGGACACCATCGCCAGCAACATCGCCAACATGTCGACCCTCCGCGACGAAAACGGCGAAGCCCAACCTTACCAAAGTCGACACGTGATCTTCCAAACGACCGAAGACATCGGCACGTCTTATGGAGCCGTCGGAGTCAAAGTCGCCAGTGTCGAATTGGATGAAAACGAACCCATTTATCGCTGGCAACCCAACCATCCATTGGCGATCAAGGCCGGCGAGAAGAAAGGGTACGTGGCTTATCCCAACATCAACTTGAACCAAGAGTTCGTCGATGCGCTGAACGCAACGCGATCTTATGAGGCCAACATCGGAGCCATCGAAATTAGCAAAGACATGGGCAACCAAACCCTGCGGATCATTGCCTAACCTCAAGTTTCATCCATGATTGAAGAGATTTCGCCATGAATCCCCTTAGTTTAAGTTCCTTGGGAAGCCTGCCACCCGGCATGTTGCAGCAACTAAACCAGTTGACGCGACAGGGTCTGACCACCCAAGAATTCATGCAGCCGACGAAATCGCCAGAAACCGATTTCAAGAGCCTGATCATGGAGTCGATCAATCAAGTCAACGACATGCAACAAAACGCAGATGTGGCGATTGAAACGTTGATGACCGGCGGCGACATCAATCCCGCCGAGGTTTTAACCGCCATTCAGAAAGCCGACATGTCGTTCCGCATGATGCAGCAAATCCGCAACAAGCTCATGGACGCCTACCGCGAAATCAAGGAGATTCGAATTTGATGTACCAGCGCTAGACGGGCCAAACCGCTGCCTCGGCAATGACGCTCGACGGCTGATTCGATACGGTCGTGATCTCGGATGGATCACGCAAGATACCACAAGGACTCAAGGACGAGCCAATGGATTTTATCACTCGAAATTATCAATCGCTGCTGGCATTGCTGCGTTCCATGACGCCAGCCGCCCAGATCAGTTCGGTCCTGATGTTGGTCGCCATTGGGGCCAGCATGTTTTATCTGTTTCAATATCAGCTCAATGGCGGTACGACGTATTTGTTTGGTGGGCAGGAATTTTCGCAGGGCGAAATCGGGCACATGGAAACCGCTCTGTCGCAAGAGGGTCTCAACCAATACGAAGTCGTGGGCAACCGAATCCGCGTCCCCTTAAGTTCTCGTGACAAATATCTCAAAGCGATTGCCGACGGCAGTGCCGTGCCTGCGAGCATTATCCGCAAGGAAAGCGCGATCGGCTCCAACCCATTCGCCAGCAGCACCGAGCGGCAACAACATATCAAGGCCGCTAACATCAAGACGATTGAAGACATGATTCGCCAGTCGTCGAAGATCGCCTCGGCCACGGTCCACTACGACGAGCGCATGGAAGGAGCCCCGTTTCGCGAAGCACGGATCACTTGTGTGGCGACCATCCGGCCAATCGGCAGTCACCAGTTGTCCCGCGACGAAGTCATTGGCATTCAGAATGTCATCCGTAGCTCGTTGGCCGGCATCAAAGACAAAGACATCACGATTTTCGACGCCAATAACGGTCAGTCGTTTACGGGCGATATGTTCGCAATGGATGCCGCCGAAAGCGAACTCATTCGCAACAAGAAATGGTGGGAAGATGAATACCGCAAGAAGATCTCCGCCCAATTATTGGCCTATCCAGGTGCAACGGTCGGCGTCGAAGTGGAACTCGATCCAACGCTTGGCACCAACACCTATCAACGCACCTTAGAGACGCCGGTGACCTTGGAGCAAAATGCCGAACGGACCACCACCCGCTCCTCCACGGGCGGCAACGGCGGCGCTCCTGGGACCCGAACGAACCTGCCCGCCAACGCGGCGGCAAACACCCAAGCTTCGCTCGGCGAATCACGTCAGTCCTCGACGGACATCACGAAGGAAAACAGTTCCGCAATTGTTGGCGGTGGCATCACCCACACGCAGCAAGCGGGCCTCAATGTCAAGCGCGCCAAAGTCTCGGTGGGTGTCCCGCAAAAGACCGTCGAAAAGTTGTTCGCGGCGGCCAATCCGGCACCGGATGGGGCAGCGGTTGTGATCGATCCCAACAAACTTCAGGAATACTTCTTGCAGAATATTCGCCAGCCGATCAGTGAAAAAGTTCGCGCGTTGATCCAACAAGGAACGACGGTGGGCCAAGATCCGTTTGAAGACATTGTCGTTCAGATGGATCCCAGTCTCGAAATGGACGCGATCCCTGCCACGCCGATGACGGAAACCGCGCTCTCGTGGTTGGCCGCCAACTGGCAGAACTTGGGCCTCTTTGGCTTCGGGCTTTTCTCCCTGGTGATGCTGCGTTCCATGGTCAACACGGCGAGCAAAAACGACGGCGCGGTCGCTCGAGCGGAGTATGAATTGAATCGGATTCTGCCACCCGATGAAGCCAGCGACGAGGCCGAAGAGATCATTGTGGGCAAAGACGGCTCGACGCGAATTGTCAAACGCAAGAAGCCCGTCGAATCCATCGAAGAACGCGAAGCACGCGAGAATCAACTGAAAAAACGCTTCCAAAATCGACAACCGAACATTCGTGAAGAACTCGCGGAATTGGTCGAAGCGGACTTGGATGCCGCCGCCTCCGTCCTCAAAGCTTGGATCGGGGAACCCACCTCCTAAACGAATCCGTTGGAGAGCCCTGCGAACCATGAACCAAAATCGACACCGAGTATAACGGAACAACATGACCCCTAACCGCCTGCGACAAATCGCCATTCTTGTGGATAGCCTCGATACGCTGGCCGCGGATCGGTTGCTCGATCAACTGCCCGAATCGCTCCAACAGCGAGTTCGTGACGCGGTGGTTGATTTGGATTCGGTTTCCGATAGCGAGCGGCAAGCGGTCTTGGCCGAGTTCCGGCGCGGAGCGGCCGGCGGCGAACCCAACCAATCGGAACGCGAAACGCAAGCCGAGCCCAAGTCTGCAGCCCAGTCCACGTATCAACCCTCGTGGCGGAACTCGCTACCGTCCATCGCCGCCACAACGAACGAGCGGACGGAACAAGAACCTGCAAGTCGAATCGCTCCAACCGACGCACCACGCCTGCCAACACGGTCAGTGCCCCTCGACCGATTCGGCTCCATTTCATCGCCCCGGCTGGAGCCGACGCCAACCGAAGCACGGTCAGTCGCACCAGCACCTGGCTCCGATCTCAGCGAAACGTTGGCCGAGGTGGATGTGGAAACATTGGCCAGTGTTGTGTTGCGCGAATCGCCTCAAGTGCTCGCAGCCGTCTTATCGCTCCTGCCGGCTCTGCGCGCCGCACAATTGTTGGAACTATGCCCAGCGGAGCTGCAATCCGCCGCACTGCAACGATTGCATTACTTGGAAGAGCTGGAAGATGACGTGGTTCATCTGTTGCAACAAGAACTTAGCCTCGTGATTCGGCAACGAATCAAGTTGAAGCAAAAGCAAAGGGTCGGCAGTCAAGCATTGGCGGAGATCATGGTCGCCGCGCAACAACTGAATAGCTCGACGGTGACCCGGATGGTGCGTTCGCAGCTGCATGGGGAAACCAAATCCGTGCCGGACAACCGACCTTTCCCACGTCCCCTGGCGACGGGACCGACCGGTCCTGTCCCGACCCTTGCCACATCGGAGCGCGTCGAACGGTTAACCGCCCGTTCCCCCGTACCCGAGCCGATGGCGGAACGATTGACGTCGAACGAATTGGAACAAGCAACCGCATTGGCCGACTTTGAACCTCGGCAAACTTTTGCGGATTTGGTGGACTGCGATGCGGCTTCGTTGCAGGCTTTATTGGCTACGGCCAAGCCACAGCTCACACTCTTGGCGTTGCGAGGCGCGTCGCAGGAACTGCTGGATCGCGTATTAAAAATGTTGCCCAAGAGCGAAGCCAAAGAAGTCCAGTTTCGCGTACAAAATTTGGGACCGACACGAGTTCAAGACATTCAACAAGCGCAGCAATACTTGTTGCGATTGGCCAGTCTGCTCGAAGACATGGGACGATTTCGTCGACCACGCGTGCGTGCTCGATCAGCGGCTTAAGGCTTTGTCAATTTATTAGGACCACCCATGCCCGGAATTATCAAAGTTGGTAGCGAAGCGCCGGCCATGAACGGCGAACAAGATCGGCCTTATTTCCACTTGCAGGATTTGGAGCAACGAAGCGAGTTGTTCCTGGCCCAAGTTCGCAAGCAAGCCGCTGAGATCTTGGCACAGGCGCAGGCTCAGGCCGAGTCTCTTCGCCAACAGACCATCAAAGCCGCCAAACAAGAATCTCTCCAAGCCGCTCGGGCGGAGATGCAAAGCGAGACCGAACGTCGGCTGGCAACGTTGGAGCCGTTCTTGCAAAAAACGATGAGTCAGTTGCAACAAGAGTTGGCGAAATGGCGAATGGAATGGGAGACTCGAAGTGTGGGACTGGCCGTGGAGATCGCGCGACGAATCTGCCGCCGAGAACTGCGCGAGCAACCCCAAATCGTGCTAAGCCAGATTGAAGCGGCACTGCAATTGGCCAGCCCCGATGACTCGATCGAATTGCGAGTGCATCCTGAGGATCTCAAAGCGTTTGAACCTGCGATTCAGGCTTTGGTAAGTCGTGTGAGTAGTGTGGCACGAACCACCGTCCTGAGTGACGCTCAAGTCTCCGCCGGTGGTTGCATCGTGCGCACCATGTACGGCCAAATCGACGCACAGTTGGAAAGCCAGTTGGCGCGAATCGAAGAGGAGCTCTTGCCATGAGCCAAATGTTGCAGTCCGAGTCACCCGTCGATCACGTCGTCACCTTGTCGATTCGTGGCACGATCCACGGCAGCGAAGGCAATCTCATCACGGTTGAAGATTTTCCCGTGCCTTTGGGGGCCGTCGTTCAAATTCAGCGAGCCATTGGAACGCCGATTCAAGGCCAAGTGGTGGGTTTTCGCGCCGGCTTGACCCTGATCTCGCCCTACCACGAGCCCACGGGGATTGGGCCCGGCAGTTCGGTTCGCTTGTTCAAATCCCATCGCCGCATCAGTGTGACTCCATTCCTGCGCGGCCGCGTTATCGATGCCCTCGGACAACCGATCGATGGCAAAGGACCACTCCCACCCGGAGAGTGGCGGTCGATCTTACGCGAAGCGCCGATAGCAACCCAACGTCCGCGAATTGACAAAGTGCTTTCGACGGGCGTTCGGTCCTTGGACGGACTGCTGACCTGCGGCGTGGGACAACGCATGGGTGTTTTCGCCGGCTCGGGCGTCGGCAAAAGCGTGACGATGGGCATGATCGCGCGCAACACGTCTGCCGACATCAATGTGATCTCCTTGATCGGCGAACGAGGCCGCGAAGTGAACGAGTTCATTCACGACTCCCTCGGTGAAGAGGGCTTGAAACGTAGCGTGGTCGTGGTCGCGACCAGTGATCAACCGGCATTGCTGCGTGTACAGTCCGCTTACGTTGCGACCGCGATTGCCGAGTACTTTCGCGACCAACGAAACAATGTCTTGCTACTGATGGACTCGTTAACTCGATTTGCGATGGCCCAACGCGAAATCGGTTTGGCCGCAGGCGAGCCACCCACCACGCGCGGTTACCCACCTAGTGTGTTCTCGATGTTGCCACGATTGGTCGAACGAGCCGGCCGGACCGAACTGGGCAGCATCACGGCCTTTTACACCGTGCTCGTCGAAGGTGACGATTCGAACGAACCCATCAGCGATACCGTCCGCGGACTGTTGGACGGTCACACCTACCTCAATCGGAAACTAGCCGCCAAAGGCCATTATCCAGCGATCGACATCAGTACCAGCTTGTCGCGTTTGATGAACGAACTAGTTAGCCCCGAGCATCGCGCTGCGGCGGTGTACGTGCGCAGTATGTTGGCCAAGTATGCCGAGAACGAAGACCTGATCACCATTGGCGCCTATCGAGCGGGTTCAAACCCGGAAGTTGACCAAGCGATCGCGATTCGACCCGCGATTTTGGCGTACTTGCAGCAAGGCATGCACGAACCAAGCAATGCCGTTGACTCCCTCAAGAAGCTGTTGGCCGTTGCTCAAGCCAAATCGGCCGGGTCACCGGCGCGCAAGGTTGAAGTTGCGAACTGATTCGGAGGCAAACGAAGGACATGGCCGAGAAATTTCGTTTGCAATCGGTGCTGCAATTGCGTCTGAACCATCAAGAAGAGCGGCAGGCGGAACTGGCTCAAGCGGTTCAAGCAATCCAGATCTTGCAAGGCCAAATGAAAGACGTCGAGCATCAATTGGTCGAGATTGAAAACGATTTACGAGCCGGAGCGGCTCAGCACGTCAATGTGGATCATTTGATGGCGTTGCGGCGACATCAGACCGACACTCGTGCTTTGCTGCGACAGTTGGAAGAACAACAACACTTGGTCGAACAGGAAATCGAACGGCGACAGAACCGGCTGCGAGAAGCCAATCGGGACGTCAAAGTCATTGAAACCTTGGCCGAGCACCACCGCGCGGCCCAGGTCGCCCACATGCTGAAGCAAGAACAAGACAATCTGGATGAATTTGCGCAAAAACGCGTACCCACCGACGTCGACGGATAAAGAAAGGAGCAAACCATGAAGTTGATCGGACGATTGGCCAGTTGGCTGGGAGCAGGTCTAACAGCATTTTGTATTGCCACCTTCTTGAGCCAAGGCGTGTTGCTCCTGATGCTGTGGCAACGTGGCTATTTGACGACCGACAAAGTCGCGCGCCTGCAAGCGGTGATGGCGGATGTGGATTATCAGAAAATCCGAGCGGACCTGCAGCAAGCATCGCAACAAGCCGCTGCAGACCCCAAGACCCTGGCCACCAATTCGCTGACCAAGAGTCAATCCGCAGCGCTAAGCCGAAGAGCCAGCGATATCGCCTTGACCGAATTCCGCTTGCGCGAAGATGGGCGCCGATTTGGCGTGCAAGAGGAAGCCTTCAACGGTCGAGTCAACACTCTGGAGTCCGACGTTCAACGAACGACCAAAGGGCAACTCGTGCGAGC
>JAEUIP010000039.1:8326-25779 GCA_016795075.1 Planctomycetaceae bacterium
AGAACATGGCCAGCGACCAAGTGAAAGCCAACATGCTACAAATCGTCAAGGACGGCGGGCTCGAAGACGTTCTGGCGGTAGTGCGACAAATGACGGCGGCCGAACAAACCAAGGTCTTCGCGGAGTTCCAATCGGACGAGGAAAAAGCAACGCTCAACGAGATCCTCAAACTCATGCGGAAGACACCATGATCAAGCTATTGTCGGGACTCTCGTCACTCCTGGTTTATCTGGCGATCGGAACCGTCGTGTTCCAGGCAGCCGGCTTGGCCTGGGCTTGGAAACAGGGGGCCGTGAATTCGGAAAAACTGCAACGAGCTCTCTTGGTGTTGTATGGTTTGGAGCCTGAAGACCTCAAGAAGTCGCTGCAAGAAGAAATGCTAGCTCCACCAAGCTTGACTCATCAGGAAATTCGGCAATATCGTTTCAAAATGACATTGGACCAAGATTTACGCGAGAGTTCTTTGGTCGGAAGCGCCGATGATTTTAAGTACATCGACGCCGAGTACTCGGAGCGCCGTCGCCGGTTCGAACGAATTCGCAATGACTTCGACGCGACGATTGCTCAGCTACAAGGTTCGGCCACCGACAAGGCGTTGAGCGAGGTTCGGGAGACCATCCGGTCTCTGAAACCGGATCAGGCGGCGGACCAAATCATTCGCATGCTGGAGTTGAGCCGCACGAGCGGAGACCCTCGGCATCGCGATGACATGGTCACGATCCTGAAGACTTTGCCGGAAGCAACGCAGCGAAAGCTGCTGGCGGAGTTCAAGTCCGAAGAGCGGGCTCCCTACTTGCACGAGATGTTGACTCAAATTCGGCTCGGCAAGCCGGATATTGGTGCCATTCGTGAGACACGCGACAAGCTGCAACAGTATCGACAACGATTTTTGGATTCAGGCGACCCATGACACGAGTACCTGCGACAACGATCGATCCTTTGCTTCAGGCCAAGCTGAAGGGATCCGATTTTCGCAGGGCATCTTCTTTAGCCGAAGCCAACTCCGACTTTTATAAAACACTCTTGGCGACCGCTCCCCGACACCATCTGGGGGACATCGGGGCTGGCTTGTCGCTGGAACATTTGACTCCGTTGGAGGCACCGGCCGAGTCCTTTTCGAATCAAGATCACGATTCAGACGACGAGCGCGACGAGCGAACGTCCAACGCAAGTGGACATGAGACACACCGGTCCGCCCTGGAACCGAATAATAATGACGACGTCTCCGCCGAGGGACCCGCGTCGGTTGCATTGGTTGGGCGATTTCCTGAAGAAAGCCTCGGGAGCGCGGCGAAGACTCTGCCCTTTGTCGAACCCGCATCCCGCATTATCCGACGGGAAAATTTGGATCGGCTGTCTGGTGACGATCGGCCCGCCGTTGGTACACCTAAACCGCGTGAGGCCCGAACCGCCGAGGACTTGACCAAAGAATGGGCGTGGCTGGGGCAATCGGACAATCCTGCCAACATCTGGGTCCGTAATGTTCGACCGCCGGTCGTCGAAACGGCGGATCAGGTTGTCCCCGAACAAAGCGCCGTCGCGATTCCTCTCGAACCGGCCGTGAGAAGTGAAGGTTTTCCCACTGCTGAAAAAGCCGCAACGCGAAGCGGAAAACCATCCGTGCTCGATTCCAACCGAGGCGTGGTGATACCGGAAACGTCGGTCGGCCAGATTTCGCTAGAAGATCTGGTTGTCGACCCCAGCGTCGCCGAAGACGCGGTGGTAGAACTGGTTTCGAAACTCCAACCATCGACGGCCGATGCTCAGGTCGATCTTCCGATTCGAAAAGCGCAAGATTCGGGCGTGGAGTCCAAAGTAGATTCCTTGGTTCAAGCCCGCCTTCAAGCGTCCTCATTGGATTCAGCACAAGCGACATCGCTTGACGAGATCTTGCCAAACACGGAGAGCGTTCCGAGCGACGTGGAACTTGACGAAACCGTCGAGATTTCATTCAAGGGAGATGCTCCGGTTGTCCAAAAGAATGAACGCGCCGCATCGCGTGGGAATAAGCGTGCAGCGGTTCGTGACGAGCGATCCGATATTGGGATTGGGAACCGCCCCGGTGTCCAGGAACCATTGACGGCAAGTTATGGCCGTCCCGATCGGCCCAGCAATCACAAGGTTGTGGGGGAAACAACGAACTTCTCGCTAGACGAGATTCCCGTTCTGCCGAGCGCCCAACGGGTGGTTGCGCAATCGAGTTTCGCCACCGCGACCAACGGACTACCAACCACGTCTATGACCTCCGATATCGCCTTGGAGTTACCTGGGCAACTGGACGGCTCCGTTTCTTCTACTAGCCAAAACGCGAGTTCTTCCGCAACCGCTCAGGTTCCCGCAACGGCCGTCGGTTCCGTTTCGCCGATGGGCGTGATTTCTACGGAACCCACATCCGCTGTGGAGGACCAAGTGACGGGCGCCAACCGGACGCCCGTACCAGGACGAGTGCTGAATCAAGTGGCGCAAGCCTTGAAGCAAGTCCCCGCCGGTGATTCGACGATGCGTTTGCAGTTGAATCCTGTCGAGCTAGGACAGTTGATGATTGAAATCTCGTTCCGCGATGGCGTGATGCACGGAAAGTTGCGGGCAGAACAAGGGCAGACCGTGCGGATGCTGCAAGATGGGCTGGAGGGATTACGTACACGATTGAGTGAACAAGGGATCATGGTGCAATCGTTGGAAGTGGAGTTGGGCCAACAAGGCGACTTCACACAACAACATCAACACCGATCTTTTTCACAGGGTCAAGAATTTGGGCAACAGCGACAATCGAATGGTTATTTTTCGGGCGAGGGATCGCCCATGCGAAAGTCTCCATCGGTTTCAGATGCGGAAGCCCGCCCAACGAACCAATCCGTCGATGGCCGATGGGCCGTTAACGTGATCGTTTAGCGACGACTAACGACAAAAAGGAATTTGTCATGTCACAAGTCAACCTGCCAACTTCAAACCTATCGACCAATACGTCTCAGCAACCGAAGAAGGCGACGTCGGTTAACGAACTCACCTCCAACGACTTTCTCAAGTTGCTGATCGCAGAATTGCAGAATCAAGATCCGTTGGCACCTACCGATTCGGTACAAATGCTGCAACAAGTCAGCCAAATTCGCCAGATCACTTCGAATGACTCCATGACGGCGACCATGAATTCTGTCCAAATGGGACAAGACGTGGCGACGGCTAGTCAGATGGTTGGCAAACGAATCACGGCCTTGGATAGCAAAGACAAGGAAGTCGAGGGCGTTGTGAGTCGCGTCACGATTACGGCCTCGAGTGGGCAGACCGGTGGTCGAGAAATTCGCTTGCACGTGGGTGACTCGCAAGTCGAACTGAGCAAGATTCGCAGCATTCTGCCGTCGGCAGCTTAGCCCCAAGCCAGAGACATATCCATCGCATGATTCCGTTTCCCTCCTCCCTTTTCCCTCCTCCTTATCATGACAACTTGAGGTCTACTCATGGGTCTCGCCTCAGCAATGACGACGGCACTGTCGGGTTTGACAGCCGCCGAATCCAAAATTGACGTTTTGGGTAACAACTTGGCCAACTCGCAGACCGTCGGATTCAAGGAATCGGATGTGGTCTACGCGACTCAGTTTTTTCAAACCTTGAGCATGGGTTCGGCGCCCAGCGAGGGCAGTGGTGGGGTGAACCCGCGGCAATTCGGCTTGGGAACTCGTGTGTCGGGCATTTCGACGTACCACACGCAAGGCACAATCACGTTAAGCAATAGCTCCACGAATATGGCCATCCAAGGCGAGGGCATGTTTGTGGTCCAGGGTGTCGGCAACGAGCAACTCTACACGCGGGCCGGTGTTTTCAGTACCAACGCCGACAATGAATTGGTGACTCCCAATGGCAATCGCTTGTTGGGTTATACCGTGGACGAAGATTTCAATTTGCAGACGAATGCCCTCCAACCCTTGTCGGTACCGATGGGCATGGCTGCCGTGGCCCAATCGACGACGAAAGTGGTTTTGGAAGGTGGCTTGCCGCCCAATGGCGAGTTTGCCGATACGGCCAACGTCGTCCAAAGTCAACCAATGAGCGTGTCTTATATCCCGCAAGCGACGAATCAAAGCATGACCGGCAGTGCCAGCCCTGCGCCTTCGGTCGCCTCCACGGTGGTCAATTCAACGGATGGCGGCGGTACGCATCCCGAAGGCGTGACGTACGGGTATCGTTTCGTGTTTGTGGATTCCTCCGGTAGCGAAAGCGGTGTGTCGTCGGTCGTCACCGCCACCACCCCGGCTGGCAATACGTTGGCCGACAACGTCATTCAACTGACGAGTTTACCGGCCCAGCCTGCCACGTACGACTTCATGCGTGTTTACCGCACCGCGGCCGGTGGCAGCGAGTTCTTTCGCTTGACCGATCTCGCTCCGGGTGCGACCAACTTTACCGACAACAACTCGATTGCATTGTCGTCAACGGTGCTGAATCAGGACACACTCTCCGGTGGTTACACCTACCGCGTGACCTACTCGATTGCAGGCGAGCCCGAAACACGGCCGTCGGCTCCCATTGGTCCGATTAGCGTCACCAACGGACGGATCCAGCTTGATGATTTACCGGCACCTCCGGTACCGGGCCCGACCGACCGGTTCCCGGCCTACGACACCGTCAATATCTATCGAGCTTCGCCAAACGATCCTGACACATTTTTTCTGGTGCATTCGGGTGTCGCGGGGGAATCGTTCACCGACAACCGTTTGGAAGAAGATATCACCGATTTAAACAATGCCGCCAATCGTGTCCTCAATGTCGACGGACCGCCGATCGATTCCGCGACACTATTGTCCGAAGTCGTCGTGCGGGACGGTGACAATTACGTCTCGGCCTTCGAGTTGGGCGACTTTTCGCTGACCTTGCGCAAGGGGGGCGATGCCGGCAAATCGTTCACTCGGTCGATGGAAATCACGAACACCACCCGCGTCAGTGATTTGCTGCTGTTCATGGAACAATCGGCCGGTATTGTTCGTCCTAGTTCCGCGAACGGCATCCCCCAATCGATCAATAAAATTCCGGGCGAGAGTGGCATGATCGCCGCCGGCGTCAATATTGTCGATGGAGCGATTCGCATTGTCTCGAACAATGGAACCATTGCCGGGATCTCGGTTCCTGCAACAGGCATGAAGATCACGAACAACGATGGAATCACAGAGCTTGGGCTCACTTTTTCTAACTTGCAAAAGCCCAACGGAACCACGGCGGCGACCGAGTTTGTCGCCTACGACTCGTTGGGAATTCCCTTGCAAGTGCGAGTTTCCGTGGTGATGGAATCTCAAGACCGTAACTCGACGATTTATCGTTGGTTTGCCGATTCACCGGATAATGATCCCACCAGTGGCGACAGCACCCACGTCGGAACCGGGTTGATTGAATTGGACGGCGTCGGTCGATTGAAGAACGTGACCAATAGCACCGTGACCATCGGCCGATCCAGTGTGCCGGCTGATCATCCTCTCTCTTTTGAATTGAACTGGGACATCATCAGCGGTTTGGCTGCCGACAAGGCCGTTGTTACCGCGGCCAGCCAGGATGGTGCGGGTGCTGGAACGCTGACCAGCTTCACGATCAACCGCGATGGTTCGATTACGGGTGTGTTCTCCAACGGCAGCTCCCGGGCGCTCGGACAGGTGATGTTGGCGGTGTTTTCGAACCAAGAAGGTCTGGTTCAACGTGGCGAAAACATGTACAGCCATGGCGTCAATGCCGGTATCGCCTTGCGGCGCCCCGGAGACGGCAGCGGCGGAGAATTGATCTCAGGTGCCTTGGAGTTGTCCAACGTCGATATCGGACGCAACCTGATCGACTTGGGACTTGCGTCCACCTTGTATCGAGGTAACTCGCGGGTGATCTCCACCACCCAGCAGCTCTTGGACGAACTATTGAATCTTCGCCGATAAACTTCGAACATCACCGGAGCCGGTCGCGACAAAGTGGTGAAGCATTTTTCGCGGCGAAATGACGCTCGAATGGGTCGACTCCAACCTCTGCCGGTGGACGCGAGCCACCGGTACATGGGGAATCTCGGTCCAAAAATGCCTGAAGGGCCGGCAGAACATCAACGATCGGCCATTCGAAAGTGCTTCGCAGCGTTGCGGTCGCTGGCGTAGATTTTGACGATTAAAACGAAGATGCGGTCAACTTCGTCGACGTCTGTGACGATAGAACTTGAAGGGCGGGCGTAGCTACGTTTGCCAAAACGTGCACGGATCACGATTCGGACAAAGGTGGACGGTGTGATTCGCTTGACAAAGTTGGACGGTACTCCGATCGTCTTGAATGCTGACTTGATTCGTTACGTCGAACAACTGCCGGATACATACATCACCTTAACCAGCGGTGATCGCATGATTGTCCGCGAGTCGATGGAAAACGTGATGGATTTGGCGATCACGTACCAACAGCAGAAGCAGCTGCTGCCCAAACAGCTACGTTTTTTGCACTCCCGCGACATCCCTAGTTGATTTGCCGAACATTATGAGTCAACAAGCGTAGGGGATTGATTATGGACATCGCAACACTAATTGGACTGGTACTGGTCACCGTTCTACTGATCATGTCGGTCATCATGGGTGGCGGTACATTTAGCAGTTTTTATGATACGGCATCGGTTCTGGTCGTGATTGGGGGTGCGATTGCCGCCACCCTAATTTCATTTCCCTTGAAAGACTTCTTTGGAATCTTTAAGGTCATCCTTAAAGTGTTTTTGAACAAAGCCGAGAATGTCAACAAGATCATTGAGCAAATCGTTTCGTTGGCCGAAGTAGCTCGGAAGGATGGACTCTTGGCGCTGGAGTCCAAGTTGGCAGACATTGATCACAAGTTTATCAAACTGGGCATACAGATGGCGGTTGATGGTTCGCCGCCGGAAGTGATTGAAGACATCATGCGGACGGAACTGGATTCTTCCGCGGTACGGCACTCGCAAGGCAAGCTGTTGATGGACACCGTTGGTCGCTACGCACCAGCTTACGGAATGATCGGGACGTTGATGGGGCTGATCATGATGTTGGCCAACATGTCGGATCCGTCCAGTATCGGTAAGGGTATGGCTGTGGCCTTGATCACGACGCTTTACGGCGCGATCGTTTCGAACGCCATGGCGCTGCCGTTTGCCGACAAGTTGAATCTATTGAACAAAAAAGAACTAACCGCGATGGAAATCGTCATTCGCGGCATCATGGCAATCCAGGCTGGGGAAAATCCGCGAGTGATCCGCCAGAAATTGAATTCGTTCTTGGCTCCCAAAGCCCGGCCCAAGGAAGACAGATAGCCCGTGGCCCACCAAGAAGATCCACCACCATCCGTGCCGGAATGGGTTGTCACCTTTGGCGACATGATGTCGCTGCTGCTGACGTTCTTCATCATGTTGGTTTCGATGAGCGAAATCAAATCGGAGGAAAAGTACCAAGCGCTGGTCGAGTCGATCAAAAAGCAACTGGGACATACGACCAGTATGGACAGCACGGTCCCCGGCCCTTCCAAGCCGCAAAACTCCATGGTTCAACAGGTCGCCAATTTGGCGCGCGCCAAACGGCAAGACTTGATGCAAGGCGGTCAAAAGGTCGAAGCACCAACGGGCGAGCACAGTACCGTCCAAATCGTTCGACCGGGTAGCCGCACCGTGGTGGGAACCAGCGTGTTCTTTGCGGACTTTGACGTTGATTTACGCGCCGCCGAAAAACAGAAATTGGCGGAACTGGTACCAAAGATCATCGGCAAACCGCAGAAGATTGAAGTTCGTGGTCATGCCGGTCGACGTCCACTTCCACCAGGCACGCCGTTCCAGGACCATTATGACTTGGCCTATCAACGAGCTAGGCAAGTGCGAGAGTATTTGGTTAATGAATTGGGTGTCGAGCCCAACCGACTCCGCATGATCTCGGCGGGTGCGGACGAACTGATGCATTCAGGAATCGACCCCGAAAAGATCAAACTGAATTCCCGCGTCGAAGTTTTCTTACTCGACGAATTGACAGAGAGCCTATCGGGCTCCGCCGCCGAACGCGAAGAGCAATTGCTGAACCTGCCCCAATAGCGGTCCCTTTACGACTCGGCCTTGACCAATACAAACCCGATCAATCGCAAAGGAACCGCGAGGCAAAAGATGACGATCGCGGCCGAAAACCAAGTGCGAAACAGCCGCGCAATCAGTGGTGCTTCGCTATCAATCGCATCCAACCAATCGCGAACGAAACGGAAACGGCTTTCAGTGCCAGACTCGCTCGCAAAGAAGCTTATCGGATTGAACTGTCGCAGTCGTTCAAACCAAGAGGGCGACTGATTTGTCTCCTCGGTAATCCAAGGCACCGTCTCCGTTACGGCATCTACAGCCGAATCTTCTCGCGCTTCTCGCGTTAGGTCCGGATCCGTGGTCTCCGATTCCGGGAGTGGAATTCCCCATTCCGGGCTTGGAGTTTCTGGGACCGGGACTTCCACCGTTGTGTTTTCGGCTTCTTGATTGACCACAGGCTCGACGGCGATCGGTTCGGGAAAAAACTCAGCCAACCGTTGGAAGTCCATCCCCAGGACCGGCACGATCCCGACCAGCCCAAGCACAAACACGAGCTTTGGCCACGACACTCGCGTCAGGATCGAAAAAAACAACAGCGACGAGATCACGGTGACTCCTATTGCATACCACAATCCGCGAACCAACGTCCACTCGCTAAACCGCTCCGGGGCGATTAGCCAGCCTTGCCGGGTCGCGTGGTACATGGCCAGTGTGGCAATCACACCCGCGACAACAATCAACGCGACGTGGAGCAGCGCCTGTCCCAGTCCCAACTTCCCTGGACGGAAACCTGTCTTATCAATGGTTTCATGAATAACCCGGAAGCCGAACCAGCGCAAAAATGCGAGCCAAACGCAGGACAATGAAAACGCAGCAATCACAAAACTCAGGGTCAACGACGTTTGCGTTGTCTCTCCCACGGTCCACCACAGGAGCGCCGCGCCGAATCCGACAAACAACAATCGCGTGAACCATCCAAACTTCCGCAGTATCGTCCAGCCGGCGAGCAGCAAGAAGAGGGGCTGAATAACGGCCCAATCCAACTCCAGATCCCAAGCAAGCGTCGCGCCCGACGGCGCGTGCTCGAACGCGGCATGCACGACATCCAAAATCACCGGCACACTGAGAAAGATCAAGAGAAACCAAGTTAGCCCCAGCATCTGAAATACTCGCGCGCTGCGCGACACCGCGACCTTTGGAACTTTGGGCTTGGCCGCTACCGAGCGAGCAGACTTTTCTTTACTCACACGTGGTTTCGGCGCAACGACTTGTTGGGAAATCGGAATCCGCTTCACGACTTGAATCGCTTCTGAACGCACATCACACTTTTGAAAATTTGTCTCCGACCCCGTAGACTTGCAACCGGTGCAAATTCCCATGGCTCCATTTTTTTCGGATACACAGCTCGCGTGATACAAGGCGCCGCATTTGGCGCATTTGGCGGCAGCTTCTTTCTTGCCCGGCGGATTGATCGCCGTGAAGCAAAGTTGGCAACCGTAACGCATCTCGAAACTCCTAGAATCTGACACTGACGTTGATGAAAGCACTTCACTTCCTAGTGCTTTGTCACAGCTAAAAATGGGGGTCTGGTAAAGGTGTCAGGAGTCAATTGTGCAAAGCACCCGCAGGGCCGTTCCGGCAATTGACTCCTGACACCTTTACCAGACCCACCCCAAAATAAAGTAATGACAAAGCACTAGGCTTTGTCCCCAAAGGGATCTGACCCGCACAGGTCATGCCTTTTTGTCGGAAATTTTACAGACCCTCCAACGGATCAGACTCCTTCGGGGGCCAAGCCCAATAGATTTTGACCAGGAGCGAACCATGCCCCGGGAAAACAATTACCCGCCAGGAGCCCCTCGTCAGTTGGCCCGTTTGCTATGAAACTCCAGCAACCAAAACAGCGGGTCCAATACTCGCATGGGCCGCGGGGGAACCTCTCCTCGAGTCTTGTCGGGCTCGGCACCCCACGCCGAAATCAAGCAAAACTCCAACTGCATTTTCATCAGGTTCGCTCGAGTGACCAATTTATCGCCACCGTCACGATTCTCCGCGACCCATTGGCGAATGCTGGCGCTGGCGCGGCGCATTTCCTCCAGATAGGTTTCCATCCCCGCATTGGTGGACATGTCGATCCGCGGTTCCCGACCATCGATCTTTTGCCGAATGGGATCGTTATTGAGGTACTCGCGCAAATGAGCCGGCAGTCCAACCAACTTGTCCGCTTGCACCAAGACCACGATCCCTTTTCGACCTTCGCTCGCAATATCGCAACCCTTTTCGATCAACGTTGTTTCGTACTTTTCCAAGATTTGCCACCACAATTTCATACCCTTCTCGTCTTCAAACTTTTGATCGAGATAGATAATAAATATGGCGCAGCGAGAACTGACGCAAAACTTTGCTTGCTCTTCCCGAATTTGATAATCCTGGTAGGCCTCACCTGGAACATCCCGGAATACGACAAATCGACTGTCCCAAAGGGGCAGTTGGTCCATTCGCATGAAATAGCATTTCTCGTCTCCCCAGTCGGTCGGCACCGCCGGCTTGTTGGCATTCAATTGCGAATAGATTTCGCTGAGAAAGTCGGAACTTTCCTGATTGCACGCCGTGACAAGTACGGACGGGTTCTTCGATTCCAAAAGGACATGCGTCAGGCCTTGAATGAAAATCGATTTACCCGATTGTGGGAATCCTACAATCGGGGCGGTCACCGGCCAAATGCGCTGAGATGGGTTCGTCAGGCGCAACGTTTCTTGTAGATACCGCATCGGAATCGATTGGCCACACCCACTGCAGGCAAGTGCCGTACGCCCCACTTCGGGCTGGTTCGACTCCAATGGATTGTCTTGACCACAAAAGGGGCAAACCACAACTTTCGGATTCGGTTTCTTTCCAAATAACCAACTCAACATCGAACCGTTCCTATTCTGTAAAAAGGGATGGGTAACTCGTTTTTGAACACAACGCCAATCTTTTTCTAGTGCTTTGTCACGACCAAGACTTCGCGTCTCGTACAGGGGCCATTAGTGCATCGTGTTCAGCACCCGGACGGCCGTTCCGGCACTGGACGCCTGCCCCCTGCACCCGATCGCCCCAAAAATGGGATCGTGACGAAGCATTAGCCCGCGAACTTTTCATACGACTTGTACGCCTTAGGATTTTTTTCGCCATAGCCAATCCAGCCAATTCGGATCGCGGATCGGCTCCTGGTCCTCGATCTCCTCCCGAACGGCGTTTGCCGCAGTCGACTTGTCTACGGGCAGAAGATTCCGGAATGCGGGATGTCGTTGAACGACGGACTTCAGTCGGCTCGGATGCATCGCGGAGATGCGCAAACCAAGCACATCCATCACTTCATCCATGAAAGCCAAATCATGCGGTTCAATCCGCTGCAGCAGGGCGAGCAGTTCCAGATCCGTCCATTGTTCCGCCGGTCGACCGAGCACAAACGCCATCGAATCCGTTGTCCGCCAAATCTCGTCGATACTAATCTGTGGAAAATCGCGAAACAATTGCTCGGTCTCTGATTTGGAAAGTAGCCGAGGCGCTTTTGGACGATCTTTCTCGGAAAGAACGCCCAAGCTAATCGCGACAAACCAGAGGAGTGCCTGTCCAGCATCAGCGGCTTTACCCGCGATCCATAGCCAATCCCTGTCGGCGAGCACTCGATCCAGCGCACCAGGGTTTTCACGCAACCACGAATAACACTCGAACAACAAGTCCGACATCACCAACTTACTTTGAGCCTGTGTGTACAGGATTCGGTCAAAATCGTGGGCCGTTTTGCCGAGCGCATGAAAGACCAACGCGCGGGCCAAATCTGGAGAAACACCCTGATCCACGCGACGCTGAATAGCGGCGCGAACCGCAAGAGGTGCAACCTCACGCCAGAAGTCACGAATGAGTGGCTCATTCAGATCGTTCATTGTCGTAGCCGGCCCGGACTCGGCACCATTCGTCAAGTGCTTGAGCACCCGAACCGTGGGAAACTCTTGCAAACATTGTTGCCAAGATTTTTCAGTCGTCGACTTCAACCAAGATTCAAAAAAAAAAGGAACTACCGACATTCCTTCGCGGAACCATTGGCTGCCCGGCGTCGGGGTCTTGGGGGGAGACAGCGACTTTGGAAGGTGAATCTTGCAAGAGCTAAGGTCGACAAATACTTGTTCGGGATGTCGACTTCCCGCTTGCAGGCAATACTCCAAGCGATTCTCTTGATTCGGAATGGTCGTAAAAAACAGTGGCCGTTGCCGACTAAATGGGGTTGCATGCAGTTGCTGCAGGAAACTCAATATCTCGGGATGACTTCCACCGACCTTGATCGGCCAAAAACGAAAATCAAGCAACTTTTTTAACTCACCCTCTGGCCAATCTAGCTCTTCGATATCGGCGTCAGAAACCGAAACGTCAACAACTTGCCACGGCTCTTCGCTAATTTGCTCCTTGCGTTCATGCAATTCATGGACCGAAGCGACTAATGCCGACTCGGAACCACCGATCACACGAAACGGATTGAAACCGATCCGCTTCATTTCCGATTCTTGGATCAACAAAACGTGATAGATCGGGCACTCGCGCCCTGTGGAATCCAATCGCTCGATATCTTGTCGGATCAGAAGCGTCGCGATCACATGCTGCCCGTCGGGCAAGCGCCCATACACATACATACTTGGCGAATTCGCCTGATACTTCCAAAAACGTTGGACGGCTTCGGGCGAGCATTTGATGAGAGGCAGGATCGTTGTTTCGATTTCAACAGGATCGAGATCCGGCGAATGCGCCAATAGCCCGTAGCCATTATTTTTTAGGCCAAAGGCGTCAGCACGAAACCGACCGTAAATAAATTGCTTGCAGCGAATCGAGTCACTCATCTAATTCCACCAATAGACGAAAGCCGAAATTCTGTCGTCGTTCACTCGCGTCGAACACCCATGGTAAACCATTTCGGTCACCTAAGTGATTTCCACCAAACGACGATGGTGGAAATCCTCGGACCGAAAACGCGTTTCCCTGGGCGACCAATTCAAACACGCCGCCGCGCAAGAGCATCTGATGCGACAACGATTCGGCCGCCGTCTCTTGCTCGGAGAACCAGCCGGACGAATCGGATTGGGCCACACCCCGCGTTTCCCTTTCCAGACCTCTCAGGCAAGCCTCGACGCGCGGGCTCCATTCACCCACAACGGGTGAATCCTCCCAACGCAACGGGGGCTGTGCATCACAACGGGCCACCAAATGTTCCCATTCGGATTCTTTCAACAACCGACAACATCTTAATTGTCCGGCAACTATCGGAGAACGCCCCTGAAACCACTTTGCGTAATACGAGGCTTCACCCGCGGTGATATCGGTCATGAACAACTGATGGTAATTGGAACCGCTGATCGCGGTCGTGGAAACCCGCGGATTACTAATGATTCGCTGATCGTACCAGCCTTTGTTGAATCGACGATTCACCTTCTCATCACACAAAAGATACTCAAATTGAATCTTCGTTACCGGAAGAAAGTTGGTCCAAAATTTAGTATCTTCGATTTGAACCCAAGGCCAACCAAAACTATCGGTAAGAACACGCATGAACCGCTCCTTGTGGATTGGATATTGATATCAACGAGGCATTGTCCCCAAAAGGGTCTGACCCTTTCGTAGGCATACAAAATCCCGGACAAAAAGACACGACGGGAGAGAGCCAGCCCCCTTTCAGGACAAACCCTAGTCGCGACTCAGGAGTCTGACAACTTCATTTTGTACGGCTGGAAAATCGTTGGCGTCCCGAACGACCATGCGATTCTCGTCCAATTGATTTAACAGATCCAATTCCGTACCGCACCATAAAATTCTTGTCGCCAACGGATGCCGCTTGACGTCTTCGTAGTCGAATGGCAACCGATCAAGCAAAACGACGATCAAGTCCGGACGTTGTCCACCGGAGAATCCGTTGCGATGACACAATGGATCCAACAATGGGCAAAGCAGGTGCGGGAATGAGCGATTCAACGGGGGCAAATGAGAGCCAACCCCATCACCCATTTGAGTCCGGACATTTCCCATATAGTACGCCTGCTTGAGACCGAACGAACTCAAATACGTAGACAGTTGCTCACCCAAGATTTCAATCTTGGGTTTCGCTTTATCTGCTTGCACAACGACCGCAACCTTGCCGGGCCGTTTCGGGGCAAAATCACATTGAAAATAGACACTCCAAAAAAGCGGCGCCAAAACACGCATGGGACGAAATGATTTGGGATCAACTTTGCCACCATTCGCAATGCCACCCGTCGCTGAACAAACACAGAACTTCAAATCAATTCCTTGAGTCTTCGCAGAATTGACCATGATGGCGATATCGGAAAATTTTTCGGAGAGAAAACTTGCCAGTTCCTGGGATATGGCTTCCGCGCGTTGCATGTACTCCGCAACGTCGAACCCTGTTTGCAGTTCGGATAACTCGTCCTCACGGAGATATTGCTGAACCGACGCCGGCAACTTATCCAAAAAGCGATCTCCACACGACAAGACAATCAAAAAGGGACGCCGTTGGCTGGACCGACCCGCGCCCGGCATCCCCAACGCTTGAACGATGCGCTGAAAGACCGGTGGCAGGTCTTTGGGCCGGCCAGTCGTCGGATGATCCGTTCGAAAGAACAACCACGGCATCGGACAGTTGCCAACGGCCGCCATCACATGGTCCGGAATGGGCTGCTCACGCCCGGACTGAAAATACTCGCCCGGAAAATCCAGGAATCCTACCAACCGTCGAATGTTTCGGCCCGCTAGATGACTGGGGAGGTTGCTCAACAAGACGGCCAAATGTTGTTCATCTCCCTCTTCTGTTGGCGCGGGAAGTAACCCTTGGTCCAATCGATCCTTCAAATGCGACCATCTAGCCAAAGACTCCGAACCTTGCGGAATCAAGGCAAAGTTGGGGATGTACCGAGGTGCCAAAGCTTGCAGTTGCTTGAACAGGGCCACCTTATAACTTGATTTTCCGTGTTCCGGCAGGCCCAGCGTCACCACCGTCATCGCCTCGGACTCTGGGATCGGACTCAAGTTGCAATCATTAATGAATTTTGAAATCACTTCTTTTGACATGTGCAAATTCCTTAAATGCGAATCGCTGATAGTTCTATACCGTGAGGAAATTCGAAAACCAAACGAAAACCGTGAGTATCACGAGCTCCGCTGCCCGGGCGAGGTGCGCCGGCCGACGGATCGATATGATCAACGACATTCTTCGAAAGCGTCGGATGCAAACATCCGCGATAGCCGAGTTTGTCCTCGGTCTTGCTCCACTCAAAAACACCTTTGACGAGAAACATCTGTTCGGCCAAAGAATTCCACTTTGGCGATAACGACCACAGTCGCCGCAGGATGGCACTGGCTCGCCAACTCAACCCAAGCGACTTGAGTTGACTTTCCGCCAACGGCGGCTGAGTAGCCATACTGCGGTAACAGGCGACCCACTCCTCGTCACGCGGCAAGCGACTACCGATGATTTCTAAATGGACCGGAAAACACTGATCGTACCAATTGGTCAGATTATTGACGCCGTCGATAGGATCCAAATTTCTCAGAAAGCAATCGAAGTAGTTCGTCTCTTGATACATGTGAATACCAAGTCTTGGCCGCCCTTGCGCCGTCAGCGAGGGCATGTTCTGTTCGTACCAATTCCCCGAGTACTCGACAGGTGTCTTTGGGTCACACAGGAAGTGTTCGAATTGAACTCGAGTGATCGGCAAGAAAGACATCCAACGATTGCGTTCTCCAAATCGAATGATTGGAAACCCAAGCGGGTCACAGCTTAATTCCATCCGTTATCTCCTCTTCAGTAAACTAAACGAAAATTTCTCTAACAATTTTTCGGCCTTGGAATCGGCCGTGCCCAGCCCCAGATCCTTGTCATGGATTTGAAACCAATGGCCGTCCTCTTTCAATTGGTCGCTCGTGGTCAGGAACTCCGCGTTGCCGTCGAAGTGCTCGATACACTCGGCCCAATCCAAGGGTGGCGTGTCCGCCAACAACAAGACGCCCGCTAAACGCTCTGCGATTGGTTCCAGAACTGGGTAAAGCAGATTCGGATACTCCAAGCTGTGGTGCGTCAGAACACTGGTATCAAAGTAGGGTCGTCGCACACAGACCGGCTTGTCTAAACCGATTCGGTAATAGGCCGGGGTAATTTGTGATTCTTTCAGGACATGACGTAACCGTTTGAAAAACGTCCCTCCAATTTGTGCAAGAACTTTTTTGCCACCGTTTCCACTGCCTTGCAATACGATCGCAAATATCTTGCTCCCATCGTCGGGCAGTTGTTCGGCGCGACGAATCGTCAAACGGTACAACCAGTCATCCAAGAACTCTTCACCGGCGACATTTAACGACTGCAAACGATTCTGTTCGTCGTTCGTGGATTGGATTCCCGCATTGTCCCAAAATCCATTGGTTACTTGGGAACTTTGAACCGTCGACAAATGATTGGAATTCGAAACATGCTTGTTCCGCCAAGCTGCGATCCTGTTCGCGTATTTCTTGCGAAAACTGTTCGACGGCGTCTCCAAAATCGTTTGCCATGACACCGCAAGTCGCTCCATTTCGGCCAAGAACTTGGGATCGGAACTCCAGGCATAGAACAGTTGAAACAACAAGTCAATTTCCAAGTCATGCCGATCGGAGGCTTTGGCCAGCGGGGTCGCGGCGTCCAATAGAGCAGAAACCAATTCCGGACGACATGTATTTCGAGCGTACAAGAATCGAACCGCTAATAGGAAGAGCGACTTGCCCAGCATCGCGGAAGTTCCCACGCCATTTCGGTTCCACCCGCCCGTTAAGGTCAGAGCCGATTTCGCGTCCAAGGCCAAGAGCAACTGAAACAGCGCCGAAATCGACTCCAAGCCGTGCAAATCATCGGTATCACCCGTTTTTCGCTCCAATCGCGCCACGAAGTTATCGATTGCCCCGCCAATCGCGGCGGGGGACCCAAGGTCCACGTCACCATGTCGAACCGCCAACAATCGCTGCCAATCTTCCACGCTGCGCGTCGCCAATCCTCGAACCAGCACCATTCCCACTTGACGCTCGATCCGCCGAATCAAGCTCAGGCGCGAGCGTATACTCAGTTGCAGATACTGTGGCTGGGTATCCGAAACGGTGGTCAACAAATCATCTTTCAGTCGGCTCGTGGGCGAATTGTCATTTTCATAGACGTTGTCTTTCAACCGCACCACGAGAATGCGACTGCACCATCCGTCAACAGCCGAATCGGACGAAAGCCAATCGTTTAGATCGCTGCGAGCACCCGCGGTAAATTGGCCGTCCACAATGACGGACGACCAGAAGCAGGCGGCCAGGAAAGAAACGTTGGCTGGGCCAACCGCTTCCAGTCCGGGACTTACCAACCAGCACCGCGACTCCAAACGATCAAACTCGCCGGCAG
>JAEUIP010000003.1:0-33225 GCA_016795075.1 Planctomycetaceae bacterium
ACCGCAATCCAATTTACCGGATTCACGGAAACTCACGAGGGTGCGGGTGCTCACTTGTCTGGGAAACTTTTGTATAATCCCCAGCGTTGGTAGTTGCTTCCGAGTTTGCATTCGCCCTTGATTTGCGGACCGTGAATCAATCGCGAACATTCCCGTGCAGCCAAAAATCCGACTGCGTATCAACCAACGACCTTAATTCTAGGTAGTTTTATGTCCCATCCGAATTCCACAGCCCAGCCCAATTTGCTGATTCGATTCTTGAACATTGTGGAATGGGTGGGCAACAAACTTCCTGACCCAGCCGTCCTGTTTGTGATCTTGATTGCCATTGTCGGCGTCGTCTCGTGGCAATTATCGTCGGTCCAGTTCTCGGAAAAAGACCCTCGCTTTGACGGCCCGGTTGAAAAAGCGCCCGCGATTGCGGTAACCAACATTTTGCTGCCCGGCGAAATTGCGACCACGATGAGTACCATGGTCACCACTTATGTGACCTTTGCTCCGTTGGGGGTTGTTTTGGTCGCGATGTTGGGCGTTGGAGTTGCCGAACGAGCCGGATTTATCAATGCGGTTCTAAAAGCAATGTTGAACCAAGCACCGAAGTTTCTGTTGACCCCCATGGTGATCTTGGTCGCCATCGTCAGCCATACCGCGGTGGACGCAGGATATGTGCTGGTGATTCCGCTGGCCGGAGTGGTTTTCTATGCGGCCGGTCGTCATCCTTTGGCTGGAATCGCTGCGGCATTTGCCGGTGTTTCCGGTGGATTTAGCTGCAACTTCGTGCCGTCATCGATCGATCCATTGCTGCAGGGCTTGACCCAAACGGGCGCGAGAATTTTCGACCCGAATTACGTCGTGAACCCGCTCTGCAACTGGTATTTCACCGCGTCATCCTCGTTTTTAATCATCTCGCTCGGGTGGGCCATTACTGACTTGTTGATCGAACCAAAACTCAAGTCCACACCCATCGATGGAGACATTTCTGAAATTCCAAAGATCGAAGAACTGACGTCTCGCGACTACCGCGCCTTGTATTGCAGTGTGGGTTCTTTGGGCTTGGGGCTGTTGTTGTTGCTGTTGTGGGCGCTCCCGTCAACGTCCGCGTTGCGCGACCCGCTGGGCAAGATCGACTCGGACAGCAACTCCAAATCGAATCTTGGAATGAACTTCGAAGCAACCGCGGATGGGGTGGTTGTCAAGCAAGTATCACCCAAAGGGGCGGCCGATTCCGCAGGCGTACTCGTGAACGACCGTTTGTTGAGCATCGGTGGACAGCCCCTGGAGCAGTTGCTCGCCAAGGAGAAGCCCTTGGATGAACAATTGAAAGCGGACAAGCCAGTCGTGTTGGAGATCAAGCGAGAGATCGAAATCAAAAATGAGACCGAAGTCAAACGCAAGACCGTTGTCAAGCATTTGGTATACTCGCCAAAGTTGATCCCCGGTGCTCCTTTGATGAAGTCGATTGTACCGTTGATCTTCATCTTGTTCTTTATTCCAGGTGTCGTTCACGGGTACGTGTCCGGGAACTTCAAGAATCATCGCGATGTGGTTGCCGGTATGTCCAAGGCGATGGAGTCGATGGCATATTACATGGTCTTGGTGTTTTTCGTCGCCTTGTTCATCTACTTGTTCAATCGCTCCGGGATCGGGCTGGTTTTGGCGGTCAAGGGAGCCAACGCCCTGGAGGGACAACCCGCCATTCTGGTCATATGCGGGATTATTGGCTTAACGGCAATGATCAACTTGTTGATTGGTTCGGCCAGCGCCAAGTGGTCCATGTTGGCTCCGATTTTTGTCCCGATGCTAATGAAGTTGGGAATCGCTCCGGAATTGGCCCAAGCCGCTTATCGAGTCGGAGATTCCACGACCAACATCATCACGCCACTCCTGCCATACTTCCCCTTGGTGGTCGTCTATGGCCAACGCTACTACAAAGCCACAGGCATTGGCACGATTACTTCGCTGATGTTGCCGTACTCGCTGACATTTCTCGTGTGTTGGACGTTGTTCTTGTTGGCCTATTGGCAACTGGGCTTCCCATTGGGAGTCAATTCCGCGTACGAATACGTCAAACCCGCCTAACCTACGGATACTGATTTCATGTCGAGCGAAGTTCAGGGCGATCTTAGTGGTCAACGGCGGGAGTACGAGAATCCGCCGCTACAAGATGACCAATTGGCAGAGAGCCCGTTCGTCCAGTTTGAAGGTTGGTACCAACACGCGGTTGCCGAAAAGTTGATGGAGCCCAACGCCATGGTTCTGGGCACGGTGGCTCCCTCGGGCCGACCCGCCCAACGAACCGTACTCCTCAAGTATTATGACGCGACGGGATTTGTGTTCTTCACGAACTACAACAGTCGCAAAGCCCAACACTTGGCCCAGAACACTCAGGTCTCTTTGCACTTCTTGTGGTTGCCCCTGCAACGACAAGTGGAGATCAACGGAACGGTGGAAAAAGTTTCAACTGCCGAGTCGCTAAAATATTTTGCTTTGCGGCCGCGGGGTAGCCAGTTGGGCGCGTGGGTCTCCGAGCAAAGTTCGGTGATCTCGTCCCGTAGTCTGTTGGAAGCCAAGTTTTTTGAACTGAAACAAAAATTTGCCAATCGTGAGGTCCCATTGCCTTCGTTCTGGGGTGGTTATCGTGTTCGGCCAGATCGTTTCGAATTCTGGCAAGGCCAAACGAGTCGGCTTCACGATCGTTTCGAATACCAACTACAAACCAATGGCCAGTGGATGCGGCAGCGTTTGGCTCCGTGAACAAATTTGTTGTCAAAAGAGTTTTCGAGAAAGGCCGTTGTGCATGAATCTTGCGGAATTCACAGCTCGAGTCCAAGGCATTCTGGAGAAGCAATTTCCCGATCAACGGTTTGTCGCCAATCCTGAGGATGGCGTGATCGTTTCCGATTCGATGCGCTTCGGACTAGCCAATTTCATGGCGGAAATCCAAGGCGCTGCGCTATCGGACGAACAATTCGAAGATCGAATCACGCAACATTTTCGGCACGCATTTGCCATGGCCCAAGACGATGTGCTGGTCACACCGGATTGGGAACGAGCCAAGCCGCGTTTGCGATTGCAGTTGGCCAATTTGCAAATTCCGGAATTTAATCAGACCATTACGTTTCCATTTTCCAATGAAGTTTGTTCGGCGGTTGTGATCGATGCTCCCCATGGATATGCCTACGTTCACAAACAGTATGCGGAGTCTTGGGGCCAAACGACCGTGGATCTGATTGAGATCGCCCGTGAGAATCTGGGCGAGGCGGTCAAGAACACGAATCTCATGCAAGTTCCGGCTCCTGGCGGTTCAGGACTCATCATCGTGCAGGAAACGGACGGGTACGCGGCGGCTCGAATACTGCTGCCGGAATTTCGCGAGTTCTTGATCGAGAAATTGGCGCCCCGCGCCGGATTCGTCTGGGTCGGTGTACCGAATCGCGACTTCTTGATCGCTTGGCCGGACAGCGTTGCGCCGGAAATTCAAGCATCGATTCGGCAACAGTTGGCGGTCGATTCCAAACAGCAGCACCATCCACTGTGCTCGGTACCATTGCGGGTTACTTCCGAGACGATTTCTCCTGTGGAGTAAATGCTGCCAGAGGACTGGCAGCCTACAATGAGCGTTGCATTGCGCGTGCTGCCAGAGGACTGGCAGCCTACAATGCTCGCGCTGCCAGAGGACTGGCAGCCTACAATGCTCGCGCTGCCCGGGGACTGGCAGCCTACATTGCGCGTGCTGCCAGAGGACTGGCAGCCTACATTGGCAGCCTCCATTGGGGGTGCTGCCAGGGGACTGGCCGTACCAAACGCGAAACATCTCGCTTGGCGTTTTTGTCCGCCTTTGCTAAGCTCCGTGGTAGAAATCAGGGGAGGATTTTTCGCGCGACAAAGGATTGGAAAAGATGCTGCAAGCGGCGGCCACTGACGATCAACCATTGAATCCGACGTCCCTATTGCATCGGGCCGAACAGTTTGGACTTACATCGGATCGAATCCTGTATCACGGGCAACAGTTGGTTCTGGTCTTGGTGGTTATCTTTGCGGGTTGGGTCGTCGCGGGCCTTTTGGCCCGCACTGTACGCATCTCTCTGGAAAAGGCGAAGCTCGAAGAGACGCTAACCTTGTTTTTCACCCAAGCGGCTCGCTGGTTTGTCTTGGTTCTGACGGGTCTCAGCGTTTTGAGTTTGTTTGGTGTTGAAACCACTTCACTTGCCGCCGTCGTTGGCGCGGGCAGCTTGGCGATTGGCTTGGCGTGGCAAGGCGCCCTGAGCAATTTCGCGGCCGGGATCATGCTACTGGTATTTCGCCCGTATCGTGTAGGCGATATGGTCAACGTCAATGGTACTTTGGGCCGGGTCAAGGAACTCGAGTTGTTCACAACGACGATGGACACGACCGACAACCGCCGGTTCATTGTCCCCAACGCCAGTATCTTCGGCAGCACGATCGAAAACCTCAGTCACCACCAACAGCGACGCGTGGAGGTTGCGGTGGGGGTAAGTTACCAAGCAGATATCGATCACACGCGGGTGGTATTGCGGGAGGCCGTCGCCAGTGTCACTGGGGTGTTGGCCGACCCAGAACCCGTGATTTATTTGGTCGAATTGGGGAACAGTACCGTCAATTGGTCGGTCCGAGCCTGGGCCCCCACGGCGGATTATTGGTCGATTCGAGACCAACTGACCCGCGCCGTCAAAATTCACTTGGACGCTGCGGGTGTGCAAATTGCTTTCCCCCAACTGCATGTTCATTTGGAACAGTTATAATGCGATCCGGCCCAAGTGCTTTGTCACAGCTAAAGATGGGGGTCTGGTAAAGGTGTCAGGAGTCAATTGTGCGAAGCACCCGCTGGGCCGTTCCGGCAATTGACTCCTGACACCTTTACCAGACCCACCCTAAAACTAAGTAGTGACAAAGCACTAGCCACTTGCCAATATTCGGTCATTGCCGTACGAATAGGAGCAATCCTGTTCCAAAGGCCGACAGCAAGGGTGCGTCGATGAACAAACAACCGATGGTGCGAGCGATCGACGTTCGCAAGTCGTATGGCGATCAAGTGGCCGTTAATGGCCTTACTTTGGACGTTCCCCAAGGGAAAACGCTAGGGCTATTGGGCCCCAATGGTGCCGGAAAAACGACCACCTTGCATATGTTGATTGGCCTGCTGCAGCCCGACGCGGGCCAGATTTCTATCGCGGGCAGTACGCACGTCGATTCAACGGACGTGCGCTCGCTGGTCGGTATTGCTCCGCAGTCACTTTCCTTATACGACGAATTGACGGCCGAAGAAAACTTGAAGTTCTTTGGCCGCCTCTACAACTTGCGCGGCGCGTCACTGCAGGAGCGGGTGAATTGGGCCTTGGATTTCTCCAATTTGCAGGATCGCCGTCGTCATCGAGTCCAGACGTATTCCGGTGGGATGAAGCGGCGTCTCAATTTTGCGTGTGCGCTGCTGCATGAGCCAAAGCTTGTGTTGTTGGACGAACCAACCGTCGGAGTAGACCCCCAATCCCGAAATCACATTTTCGAGGGCATTCGAAAACTACAAGACGCCGGGCTCACGATCATTTATACAACCCACTACATGGAAGAAGCCCAGCGACTTTGTGATCTAGTCGCGATCATCGATCACGGGAAGTTGTTGGAACTAGGAACCGTGCCGGAATTGATTCGAAGACACGGCGGCATCAGCGTGCTGACCGGCCATTGCTCGATGGCACCACCCGATTCGTGGCCGGGCGTCTGGGACGGACAAGTCTGGCGACTGGAAACGGCTACCCCCTTGGAAACACTGTACCAGCATTCGATTCAAACGACTTATTTCACTCGGCTGCAAATCGAACAACCCGACCTCGAATCGGTATTCTTGCGATTGACCGGAAGGAGCTTGCGAGACTAATGGGAAACATCATTACGATTGCTTGGAAGGACTTGATTCTGTTGTCGCGGGATCGCATGGCCATGTTCTTCCTGTTGGCCTTTCCGGTGCTGATGGGCGTCTTGTTCGGACTTATGTACCAAGGCACGTCGCAACCCAAACCAGGCGGACTCGTGGTGGCCGTGATCGACGAGGATCAATCGAAAATGTCGGAGGCGTTGATCAACCACCTCGTCGCCAACGAGAGCCTCAAAGTCGAACGGTTGGAGATGGAGGCGGCCCAAGAACGAATCCGCAAGGGACAGATCGTCGGCATGGTCGTTATTCCAGCTGGGTACGGAGCCACGGCTGGCGTGTTTTGGGAGAACGATCCCGTTCCGCTAAAAGTGGGTCGAGACCCTTCCCGTTCAGCCGAAGCGGCGATGTTGGACGGCTTCTTGATGGAAGCCTCGGGCAAACTCATGGCCGATCGATTCCAGGATACGGACCAGATCCGCAGTTTGCTGGACAAACAAAAAATAGCCCTGCAACAAGATGAATCGATGAATCCTTTAAACAAGATGGTCGTTGGGCAACTTTTTTCCAGCCTCGACGGACTATTCAACAACTTGGATGAAGTCTCGAAACTGGAAGACAAAGAAGGTGCGGGAGGCAATCCGCTCCGTGACAATGGTTTTCAGTTCGCCAAGATTGAATCGTTCGATGCCTTTCAAAAACCGACCAACAAGGGACCGACCATCCGCAGTGGTTGGGATATCAGCTTTCCTCAGTCGATTCTATGGGGCGTGATGGGCAGTGCGGCTGGCTTTGCAATTTCGTTGGTCCGCGAGCGATCTCGGGGGACGCTTTTACGTTTGCAGACCTCACCGGCACGTCCTTGGCAAGTGATCTTGGGCAAAGGACTCGGCTGTTTCCTGGCGACGATGTTGGTGTTGGTGGTGATGGTGGCTTTGGGATTGGCGTTAGGCATGCGTCCACAAAGTCCAGTCCTGTTGGCCGGTTCAGCGGTGGTTGTGGCGTTGTGCTTTGTCGGGATCATGATGGCCATGAGTTCCTTAGGGACAACTGAAGAAGGCGTCGGTGGAGCCGGTTGGGCCATCAACATGGTCATGGCCATGTTCGGCGGTGCCATGATGCCCTTGGCGTTTATGCCCAGCTTCATGAAAACAGCCAGTGACTTTAGTCCGGTGAAATGGGCGATCGTTTCGCTCGAAGCCGCCATCTGGCGCAATTACACCCTCGGCGAAATCCTGGGACCATGGGCCATCCTCCTGGCAATCGGTGCTACCGGTTTTGCCGTTGGCTTGTACTTTTTTCAACGCAACTTGCGTTAGGAAAATCGCCCTGCCCTATGAATAACACCAATAAGTACATGTTTCGAGCGATCGCCAACCGCCTCCTTCATTCTTAAGGGTTCTTCGAAGCCAATCCAACGGGAGGATTCGCAAAGGAGAAGGAGCGATTGGCAAACTTCATTACCCGAGACGCAAATATCGACGACACACTAATCATGATACTTGCGAATAATAATCGAAGCGTCGTGGCCGCCAAAGCCAAAACTGTTGCTCATCGCATATTCGATCACTCTCGGCTTGGGCACGTTGGGTGTGTAATCCAAATCACAATCTGGATCTGGCGTATTCAAATTGATGGTTGGCGGGACGAGCGAATGTTCGATGCTCTTGCAGCACACTGCTAACTCAATGCCGCCACTGGCACCCAGGGAATGTCCCAACTGACTTTTTGTACTACTGACGCTCAATTTGTAGGCATGCGGACCAAAGACCCGCTTGATCGCCATCGTTTCGGCTTTGTCACCCAACGGTGTGCTGGTTCCGTGAGCATTGATGTAGTCGATTTTTTCCGGAGCCAAATTGGCATCCACCAAGGCTTGACGCATGGATTCGGCGGCTCCAAATCCATCCAAGTCTGGTTGAGTGATATGATTTCCGTCAGCCGTTGTCGCGAATCCCACAACTTCGGCGTAGATCCGCGCGCCGCGAGCCTTGGCCAGCTCCAATTCCTCAAACACGAGGATCCCGGCACCTTCGCTGAGCACAAACCCATCGCGATCTTTATCAAACGGGCGACTGGCACGCTGTGGGTCATCCACACGGCTAGAAAGGGCCTTCATGTTTTGAAAGGCCGACAAACCCATGCGAGTCATCGCCGCTTCACTGCCGCCGGTAATAATCACGTCAGCCGCACCGTACTGGATCAATCGCAATGCTTCGCCCATGGCGTTGGTCGCGCTGGCACAGGCCGTGGCCGTCGAAAAGTTCGGACCTTTAAGACCATACCGAATGGACAGGCAAGCACCTGCCGCATTCAACATCATCCGCGGGACGGTCAAAGGGGAGACGCGATGCGGGCCTTCTTTGATCAATTTGGCAATCTGTTCCTCGATGGTCTGCAACCCACCGATGCCCGACCCCAAAACGACGCCCGCCCGATAAGGATTCAGTTGCGAAAAGTCCACCCCCGAGTCAACGACTGCGTCAACACCCGCCACCAACGCGAACTGCGAAAAACGGTCGATGCGTTTTTCTTCTTTCCGGTCGATGTAATTTCCGGAGTCGAAATCGTAGACATCCCCGCCGAAATTGACCCGCATGTCCGATACATCAAACAAGCGAATTGGGTGGATACCACTTTCCCCATTGAGCATTCTTGTCCAACAATCGTTCACCTGATTGCTCAAGGGTGAGATCAATCCTAGACCAGTTATGACAACACGCCGTCTCATGATGGGCCTTCCCGCTACAAAAACACCGGCCCATGCGACGCTGCGGAAGCGTCCTACATCGGCCGGCTTTTTCCGACTTTTCAGTTAGGCAGCAATAGCCTTTTCGATCGCTTCGATGGCTTCACCAACGGTTTGAATCTTATCGGTTTGGTCTTCCGGGATTCGGATCCCAAACTGGGACTCAAACTCCATCACCATTTCGACCAAGTCCAACGAATCGGCACCCAAATCGTTGATAAAATTGGATTCGCGAGTGATTTTCTCTTTGTCTACGCCAAGTTGTTCGGCGACGATATCAACGACTTTGTCTTGGGTCGAGGCCATGCGCTCGCCCTCCTTATCTGTTGTGAGTAAGAAAATGGACCGTTCTACCAACAATACGAACCCGAGCCGAAAACCGTCAAGCTTGGGCCAAGGACCCAAGATATCGGATTTTGAGGACGATGGTCAAGGCTACCTCGTCTTAAACCCCTCGAGAACCCTACCCGGCAGCCCCCAAACACACGCTTGAACGCTGCCCCGGCGGCAATCGAGCGCTCGGCATGCGGGAGCTGGGTCGCGCTCAAGAAATACCGTAGCTGTGTTTCCCAAAGCGTGGCGATTCAGGGGGTGACTCCACGCTCTGCGGCCCGTCGCTACCTGGCTCAGTCCACGCTTTGGCAATCCCATCCACCCCGGTGTCTGCGATCGCCCAAACACTAAGCAATCATTCCCCCGTCGACCGTCAAGACTTGGCCGGTTACGTACGATGCTCCGGAACTTGCCAAGAACAAGACACAGGCCGCGACTTCCTCCGGCTTGCCAATCCGTGCCGCCGGAATTCGCTTCTTGACTTCATCCAAAATCGCGGGACCAAGAACCTTGGTCATATCGCTTTCGATGAAACCCGGAGCAACTGCATTGACCGTTACATTGCGTTTGCCTAATTCTTTGCTCAACGATCGAGTCAGGCCGATCAAACCTGCTTTCGAAGCGGAATAATTGCACTGGCCAGCATTGCCAATCAACCCAGAGACGCTGGCGATGTTGATGATTCGACCGTACCGAGCCCGCATCATGATCCGCGAAGCAGCTCGCGCAAACAAGAAAGCACCGCGGAGATTGGTTTGAATCACATCATCCCATTGATCGTCACTCATGCTCGGCAGCAGCGTATCGCGCGTGATGCCAGCGTTATTTACCAAAATACTCAGCTTGCCATATTTTTCGACGACGGAATCGATCAATGCATCGACCGATTCGCGCTGACTGACATCACAGGGACGGATCTCGGCCAACCCGCCCGCTGCCACGATCGCGTCCTGAGTTTCTTGCAGTTTGGCTTCGTTCCGAGCCACACAAATCACCTGCGCACCACTGGCGGCCAAGGCGATCGCCATCGATCGCCCCAAACCCTGAGACGCGCCCGTCACCAACGCGACTTGTCCCGAAAGATCGACCGTCAATCCGTAAATGCTCATTACTTACCTATCCATTGAAAACATGAATGCTTTAGCTGTTGCTGCAGACACTTCGCCACAGCCAACCCAACAAAGCTCAGAACTAGTCCACAACTCCCCGGCACGGGACCTTGCGATCCGTGCGTTTCATCAATCCTCGCAACACCCGCCCAGGCCCCACCTCGTAGAAGCAATCGAAACCTTGCGCCATCAGAAATCGAATCGAATCTTCCCAATAAACGCGTGAACAGACCTGTTGAATCAAAAGCTGACGAATATCGTCAGGATCGGAGTGTGGCTGTGCATCGACGTTCGATACCACCATGATTTCAGGACGTCGCAATTGGATGTTTGCCAACGCGACGGTTAATCGCTCCACGGCACTGGCCATCAGCTCGGTATGGAACGCGCCGGCAACCGCTAACGGAACGGTTTTCATGGCGCCGGCTTGTGTGGCCAATTGAGCCGCTCGTTCACAGGCATCGGTATGTCCGGAAATCGCGATATTACCCGGGCACAACAAGTTGGCGACTTCTAAAACTTGCCCAGCATCCCGCGCCTGCTGACAAATTTGCTCGATTTGTTGCCGCTCCAAACCCAACACACTGACCATGCCGCTGGGGTTCGCGTCGGCGGCCGCTTGCATCGCGCGCCCTCGCTCCTGGACGACTCGCAAGCCATCTTCAAATTCCATCACCCCTGCAAACACCAGGGCAGAATATTCTCCCAAACTTAGACCTGCAGCCGCCTGGCAACTCAACACCGCTTCCGGCTCCTTTTGCCGCAAGACCTCGACGGCCGCGAGGCTACTTACGAACAACGCCGGTTGACTGACCTCGGTGGAATCCAGTTGCTCGGCGGGACCATTTTGGCAAACCGACAGCAAGTCATATCCAAGCACATGACGAGCGCGCTCAAACAGTTCACGCGCCTTGGGGGCCGCCTCCACAAACGGAGCCGCCATGCCGATCGATTGGGCACCTTGCCCCGGGAATAAGAACGCGATTTTTGACACAGAACCAACCTATTTCGGAATCCCCATGATCACCCAACACCCCAAGTTCGAGTGAAAGTTATAAAACGGGCCGGTTCGTTAGGGAAGATCGGGGACTTGTGCCTTCGCAGGAGGCGGCGTTGGCTTCGTCCCAAAAGAAACGGGACCAACGGGAACGCAGGCCACATCCCAAACCAAAAGCCCCGTCCGGAGCGAGCCTGCCACCCTTCCCTACCAAGCTTAGTCAAACAAGGTCTTTTGGTCGGCACCGGGGCCAGGAGGCGGGGGCAGCTTGAGGTGCGAAAAGGCCTTGGGAGTTGCCACGCGACCTCGAGGCGTTCGCAGAATCAATTCGGAACGAAGGAGAAACGGCTCGACGTCGTCGGTCAACGTATCTGTCGCGACATTCATGGTCGCGGCAATGGTCTCGATCCCCGTTGGGCCGCCGCCACAGATTCGAATCAAGACCTCCAAATAGCTACGATCTTGGTGATCGAGCCCAAGCTCGTCAATTTTAACCATTCTCATCGCGTCGCGGGCCACCTCCAGTGACACGAGACCGTTGGCGCGACTCTGCGCATAGTCGCGAATCCACCGCAAACGATTATTGGCAACCCGCGGTGTTCCTCGGCTCCGCCCAGCAATTTCGGCGGCCGCTTCCGCTTCGACTTTGACTTTCAGAATCGTGGCGTTGCGATGAATGATCTGTTGCAATTCTGAGTGGCTATAGTAGCCCAAGTGCTCGCGAATCTGAAAGCGATCACGGAGCGGTCCCGACAACATCCCTGCGCGTGTGGTCGCTCCAATCAAGGTGAATGGTCGTAGCTGGAAAGAATGCGTCCTCGCGTTGATCCCTTCGCCGATGACCATGTCGATCCGAAAATCTTCCATCGCGGTATACAAATATTCTTCCACCGCTTTGGGAATTCGGTGAATTTCATCAATAAACAGAACTTGATGAGCCACGAGATTGGTCAAGCAAGGAATCAAATCCTTAGGCGCCTTCAAGACCGGACCCGACAAGAACTCGACCGGCACATTCATTTCTTGGGGAATCACCGTCGCGAAGGTTGTCTTTCCGAGTCCCGGCGGTCCATCAAATAAGATATGCCCCAACGATTCGCCACGGCGCTTCGCAGCATCGATCGCAATTTGCAGACGTTCCTTGACATCCATCTGGCCGATCATCTCGTCCAGTCGGCTTGGTCGCAAATTGCTGTCCTCGGCCAATGCAGCGGTCGCCAAACCAGGGTCGGCATTCAACGACTCTTCCACCGAGTCCTGTTCGTTTTCCCAAGAATCGTCGTCGTCGCCATTGATGATCTTTTCGCGTGTCATGCTGGATTCGTCGTAAATTGCCCCGGATGGATGGGTCGCTCAGGCCCGTGGCAACTATACCAAAAAAGATCCTGGCGAGAAAACCTAGGAAACTTGGTTTTATCGGGCCACCGACTCCGGATAAACCTGACTAGGCCGTTTCCGAACCAAACCGAAGACGGTATTTTGAAGGTTCAGAACGTAATCCAGCGATTTTCTACAAGGCCAACATGATGATTGACCAATCTAGCGTGCAGAACGTGCTTCAGAACATCCTCGATCCGGAAACGGGCCGGCCGGTGACACAATCCAATCAAGTCAAAGAAATCATCTGCGACGTCGACCAAATTCGGGTCTCGATCGGTTTAACGTCCCATTCCGCACCCCTCCTGCAAGACGTTCACGATCAAGCCGTGGACCGATTGAGGCAAGCGTTTCCTAACGCGACGACAATCGCCGTCAACATAGTTGGTCACGAACGGATCGTTCCTCAAATTGGCCAGGTCGGCTTGCGCTGCCGCAGCGTGATCGCGGTCGGGTCCGGCAAGGGAGGGGTCGGCAAAAGCACCGTCGCGACCAGCTTGGCTTACAGTTTGAAAAAAATGGGCTGCCGTGTCGGCTTGATGGACGCCGATGTCTACGGTCCCAGCGTCCCACAACTAACTGGCACGTCCGGAAACTTGCAGCAACAAGACGGCAAGATCCAACCAATGCTCCAAAACGGAATGCCAATCGTCAGCATTGGCTTCATGGTGCCCGCTGATCAAGCCATCATTTGGCGAGGCCCCATGCTGCATTCGGCCATCACTCAGTTCATTCGCGACACCGCGTGGGGAGAACTGGACTATTTGATTATCGACATGCCCCCGGGAACGGGCGATGTGGCACTCACGCTATCGCAGTTGCTGCCGCTGTCGGGAGCTGTGGTCGTTTGTACTCCGCAAAAAGTTGCCTTGTTGGATGCCGTCAAAGCCGTCGCGATGTTCCGCAAAGTGAAAATCCCGCTGCTCGGTGTTGTCGAAAACATGAGTGGATTCCTGTGTCCCGACAACCACAAACGCTACGACATCTTTGGTTCGGGTGGCGCGAGACAGATGGCCGAAGATGCCAACATTCCATTTTTGGGCGATCTGCCCATCACCATGAAAATGCGAGAACGAGGTGATGAGGGCACAACACAAGAGAACTTACAAGATCCGCAAATCGCACCTTATATCGATCGGATCGCTTATCAAGTTGCCCGACGGATCGCCGATCAAACTCGATTGGCACCAGCCACACCGCAGTTACCCGTCTTGGGGTAATTTGGGATCGGTCAGAACAGACGACCTCCAAAAAAACAGAGCCTCCCCAAAGTTGGGGGGCTCTTCTCGTTGTTTCAAGACGAAGTGTCTGTCAGAAAGCGGCTCAGGGACCCGAGAAGCGAACCAAGTCAAGAAATGAACAAGGCTCGTGTCTAAGACGGGATTTGAGAGACCAAAAGCTTTAGAGCCGTAAGACTTAAATCCGAATGGTCATCCCTGATCCAACTCAAAAACCAAGACTACTTCTTCTTCTTGACAGCCTTCTTAGCAGCCTTAGGAGCGGCTTTCTTAGCAGCCTTCTTTGGGGCAGCGGCCTTCTTCGGTGCAGCGGCTTTCTTCTTAGCCATGATGACGTCCTCCATAAAAACAAACTTGGCAATCCGACCATCCTGTCGAATAGCGACTTGCTTCAACTTTCGTCAAACCAAATCGAATTGCAAGACTATCGGTCGCCGGCTTCCAAAACCATTCCGATGTCAGTGTTCGCTAACCATTCGACCAAAGTTTTTATCGCCGCCGTTTTTCATTCGCTATCTGTGACAACGAATGAACTCAATCAGCAACAAATCCAACTTTGATTTAACGATCTTGGGAATCATCTCGTCCGTCCTCGAAATGAATATTGAAGACATCATTGTCTTGTCAATTCATTGCTTGGTAGATGACTCCGATCCACATCCCATCGGATCCACGACATAGTTGTACGAAGCGTTTGAGTTTTTTTCAACATGTTTTTTCCACTTGAACGCAATTTTTATCAAAATTTTTTTCTCGCGTTCAACAATCATTTCTCCAAGCATCGCTTACTTCATGCATCGATTGAATTCATAACGATAACAAACAAGGAACAACAATCACGTTTGTGGAACACGCATTACCATCGACCAGAGCGTTGATCTAGCGATTGAAAGTTTTGAATCGTGATATAGATCAAGAAGATACCACCGAAGTAAATTCTGTTTTGAATCGCCAATACGGCCAACACGCCACCAGTGATAATACTGATCCACAACGCAGTGACATCTCCTCGATATTGTCCTTGAATCATTCGCGTGAATCCTTGGCAGATCTGACCGCCATCCAATGGCAAGATGGGAAGCAAGTTCAGGAGTGGCCATACAAAATTGCAATAGAGTGCCACAAATATCACGGCGTCGTAAGACAAATAGCTGTTCGGGGGAATCGGTGGTGCATACCTAACGACCAACCAGACCACGCCAAACAAGACAAATTGGGCCAACGGTCCGGCAAAAGCAATGAGAACCTGATCCCATAGCCCCCGATTAAACCCTCGGCCACCCGTTGACCGAGCGTACCCACCCATGGCGTACAAAACTATTTCCGAACGGATGCGAAACCAGGCCATCATGGCGGAATGGCCCAGTTCATGAACCAGGATCGATATAAAAACGACCGCCATCATCCCAACCAAGTTCAGAATCGGATGACCATCTCGAATCGAAACCACGTCACCGCCAAACAAGATCAGTGACGCTAACCAAAAAAACGGATGCACCGTTACTGGGATCCCAAAGATTCGAAACCGAATCTCGTAGCCGGTATCATTGATTGGCATGAACATTCCGCGACCCTTATTTACCAGTTTCCCATGCCCAGAAGACGAATGATAACACGGAAGACATCCAGATCGCAGCGCTGGTCGAACGAACCACCCGACCGTCAGCGAAGCAACGTTAATCGCTTGGCGAATGCTCCCGATACCAATAATCAATCCCCCAAGGGGCAGGCTCTTCCGTGGCGTAGGCGTAACACCGGGCAAAAAGACTTGCCGGGAGAAGGCCCGCCCCATTCGAGCTAAAGTCTCGTTCAAGCGAATCAATCAAGCCGCGCGGCGACTGGCAATGTTGTCGTCAACTTGCGAGTGTTTGGCCATTCTCGCTGCCGCTGCAGCCGCTCCGATCATGGAAGCCGGGAGATCCTGATCACTGCCCTCATCCATGACAGCGGTGAGGCGCAATTGCTCAATCAGATACTGAGCCGCCCGAGAACTAGCGCCGGGTCGTGCGAATTTACCTTTCAGCTCTGACAATTGCTGTCGACGACGCTGCAATTCTACTGGGTCGCGCAACCATTCCACCGCCAACGCGGCAATCTCCGGGGCCGGATTCTTCATCCAAGCAAACTCCGGGAATGGAACGTTTCGGTCTCCACCCGTTGCTTCGCCTGGTCGCGCTGCTTTGCGACTGATGTCATCCGTGGCCAACAGATTCACCAAGGTGATAAAGCGGCAAGTCATCACGAACCATTTGCCAATGGCCTGCAACGGCTTCAAACGATACACAATGATGGACGGCTTTTCGTGATACATCAGCTCTAATGACACGGACCCGGAACACGCCAAGCACAAGGTCGACAATTCGATCAGTTCTGGTGTCCGCTTTACATACACATCGATCGACAACTGGCTGGCGGCCACCACTTCGCGAACAAACTCCGCTTGAGCAGGATGGTAACAGGCCACTGCAAAGCTGGTCTGCGGCAATTGTTGCTTGATCCGCACTGCCGATTCCAGCAAACACTCCAGATTGGCAGCAACTTCTTGATTTCGGGAACCAGGGAGCAAGGTAACCAACGGGGTGCGTGGGTCCCCGTACTCCTGCATGAATTCCGGGTCCAATTGCCGTTGATGCAATTCGTCGAAGTACGGATGGCCAACGTAGTGAGCGGTCACCCCCCGCTCCGCAAACCACGGAACTTCAAATGGTAACTTGCAGAGGACATGATCTACCAACCGGCGCAGCTTGTGCACTCGCCATGGCAACCAGCCCCACATTTGCGGCACGCCATAGTAGAAAACGGGAACACCATGCCGTTTTGCGGCTTTTGCCACCCACCAATTGAAACCAGGAAAATCGATCAACACCACGGCATCGATTTGCCCAGATGCAAAGATTTGGTCCGCCTGGCGATAGTGGGCCCACATTTGCGGCAGGTACTTCAGCGCCTGCAAGAACATCACCGCGTATTGGGTCAGGTCTTGATAAAGTTGGCAGCCCGCTTCCTGCATTCGCGGACCGCCAAAACCCACGCAATGGATTCCCTGATCCTGTAATTCCTGGACTAGATTGGCGCCGTGCAGGTCACCGCTTGGCTCACCCGCAGAAATGAACACTCTCATCGGCAGAACCGCAAATTGCTAAGGGACTTCGCCGGGGGGGCGATCGGTCGTCACCGACTATCGGTAGTAATGCCCGTAGGCCGGAACGGGCCGTGCATAATAGTACGTTGGAGCTGGGACGACACGCACTTCCTCGACCACCGTCACGGGTGGTGCGTACCGCACTGGCGGAGCCGCATAAACGGGCGCAGCCGCCGTATAGGTCGTTGGCCGTTGTAGGGCAAAGATGACTCGGTCGCTCACGCCTTGATTCTTCAGCAAGATCAAATCGTTGGTCGTCAACGTTTGTTGAAAACCGTTTTGTTGCACATGCGAGATGATTAGATCGTCGCCCACACCGCTTCGAGTCAACTGAATCACTTGATCCAGCGTCACTCCCGAATTTCGATAGACATATTGAGGTTGTTGGTACTGGGGTTGTTGGTATTGAGGTTGCTGGTACTGGGGTTGGTAATAGGTTTCCGCTGCCCGCCGTTGCTCGACGCGATCACCGATCACGTTTCCGACGATGGCGCCACCCAAACTACCGACCACCGCGCCCACGATTGGATTCCCGTTCTTTTTGCCAATGGCCGCACCCGCACCACCGCCGGCTACCGCACCCAAGAGCGTCCCCTTTTCCGAGGCCGACCATTGCGCTTCCGCCAACTGCGGACCTAACACCAAAGCCATTACCACGATCCAACCGATCTTCGCGTTCATCCTCCAAGTCCTTTCGTATCCCTCCGCCCAACCTTAGTAATTATCGAATCAAAGTGGGGCACAGATTGAGTTATGAGTACCAGGATTCGTAAATCCCCGAAAGATGAAAGCACAAAAAAAAATGGCTCGCCGAACATCGTCAGCGAGCCATTGATAGCAGTCTGCTCAAAAAAAGGCGATAAATATCGCCGTCTATTCTTTCTTCGGCTCAACCTTCGCAAATCCCTTGGCGAACGCATCTTTAGCAAACACGATCCCCATTTGAGCCTTGGCGTCTTTTTCACCTTCGACTTTGCCTTTGCAGTTGTTGCAGCAGAATTTCACTTTCGTGCCACTGACTTCAACTTCGGTCGAATCATCCAACTTACCACCCGAAATTGGACAAGCCGTTTGTTGGAACAGCTTGGTATCAACCAATTGCTTGTTTGCGACCACGGCATGCTTCTCGGGGTCTTTGCTGAAGTTCCCGACACATCCCTTGCAACAGAAGTAGACTTTCGCGCCGGCATAATCGACCGCAAATGTCTCTTTTACTTCCTTCTTAGGCATCAACGGGCACTTCACGCCCGCCAATTCCGGCTTTACATCGTCATTTTCGTGAGCGACAGGTGCAAACAAAGCACACAACAAAGCAGCCGCCACAACCATTGATTTCAAAACCATTAGCATTCTCCTCGAACTTCCAAGTAGCAACACAACTTCCCGGCGGATCATGGGTCGGGGAATCCCAAGCCAAAATTCCAAACCAGCTCATCCGGGCGGAACTCCGACATTTTACCGCAAAACCGCCACGGATACTACCGATGAAGTTGCCGCCACGGGATTCTTATTTCGAAAATACTTCATCGCGAAAGGCATTCGGTGGTCCGAACGGTCGCGCCCGAGCCGGTTGCCGCAGACTTTCGTCCAGGACTTGGGGCAATGGTTGAAATTGTGCTCCCCCCACTTCATACTGGGTCCGACTAAAGACTGTTTCAGCGATGCAGTGCCCCATCCAGGTCCCCGGCTCCGTGTTCGCAGCACCCCTACTCGAAAGGCTGGCACCATGCTTCATGACGATTCCAGCGGAGCGTTGGACGACTCGCCGTCCAGCGGCTCAATCTATCGAGAATTCCAAGGATCGGAGGTGGAATTCAACGATTTTTTTTCTCGGGTCATGAACAAGTTTCACAGAGATCTGGAGGATTATCTGTTTCACCGGGGAGCAACCCGCCTGGAAAGTGAAGAGGTTGTTCAAGACTTTTTTGTGAAGCAATTTCAGAAACGGACCGCGTTTGCCCGGTTGCACTATTGGATGAACGTTTCCCGAACACCCCAACGCGCTTTTGGTTTCCTCAAAGCGTGCGTGATCCACCATTTGATCGACATCCGCAGGAAGCAGCATCCCGAGCAATTTGTGCAGGAGTTGCGAGAATCCACTCCTTATGAAAAATCGTTCTCGCAACCGAAACTGGACCCCGTGGATTATGCGTGGGCCGTCTCGGTACTCCAAGTCGCTATACACGACCTTAAAGCCGCCCTGATCGACGACCAACCGCGTCCGGACAGCAGCGACAAGAAAGTTCCAACCCGCCATGACCGCGACTCGCGATTACTTACTTGGCAAGTCTTTGTTGAGAAATTTATATCTCCGTCCGTGAGACATGTGGTCCGTGGGCGCAAGTTCAATACCAACGAGATCGCCGCTCGATTGGGCCTCACGCGCGACCAAGTTTTGTATCGAGTGCAACAAGTTCGCGAATTGTTTGCATGTCACCTGCGGCAGGCCTTGGCGGACTCTTGTCCGGACATCGACCCGGAGGTGCTGTTTCAGGATTTGCGCACGACCTTGGTTTTGGGAAATGTTTCGTTACCGGATTTGTTGACCGACCTCCCAGACTTTTTCGCGGAATCCACCTTGGACACGTTCAACATTTTCTCATTGGCAACTCCCGACGAGCTACCGCACGACGAGGTCATTGATCTGTTGATTCCCCCTACACCAGACCCCGACGAGCAAGAAACCCGGGAATTGTGGGCGTTGTTGATGAGGCGCGAGTTCCAACCCCACCCCGGCACGCAAAGCGGTACCAATCGATCACGGCCCAAATCCGTTGAAGAGATTATCTTTGCACCATCGCCCTCCTGCGATGATTTGCAGACCATCAAGAAATTGGCGAAAGAAAACGGGCAGCGCGATCATCGGTTATTGCAGGAAGTCTATCACGCGATTTACGCGCTGGTGATCGCACGAGCCAAGAACGCCTTAGGGCTTACCATTACCTCTTGGCCTGCCGATCGACGAGCAAGTTCGTTAGCATTTGCCGCTCGTTACCCCTGGCTACCAGAACAAGTCAGTCGCGAGATAGAAATTGCGATCCGCAAATTCTCGGAACCCGACGATCAATCCAACCTCGCGCCTTGATCACGGAACTTGATCGAGTCGACCAATTGCTGGGTTTCCCCGGACGGCAACTTGCGACCCGTCACCGCCGTCACCGCGGAGATGGTCTCCGAATAACGCAAATCGTAATCGATCACAAACTCGACGATCAACTTGCTGTCCGAAGCGGGATCACGTTGACGTTCGGCTCGTTGCTGGATTTCCCCAGCCAACCGCTGAAACATGTCTGGCCCGACAAATTCAGCTTGGTCATCCACCTTGATCCCAGCCAAACGTCGATTTGCGCCCGACCGCAGTGTTACGACCACGGGCCGATCCAAATCCTCCAACTCCGATTGGGCCTGAGTTTGGATCGGCATTTGAATACTAAAATCCCCCTCCAAGGCGGTGATGCGAAACGTCATAACAAAAAACGCCAACAACTGGAACACGATGTCGATCATCGGTGTCATTTCCAGTTCCGGGGCCTGAGTGGTTCCCTTGAGCGACTTCGTAAACATTTCGACCTTCTTGACGCGTTTGCTATTGGGTTCCCAACACTCGTTCTTTAACTCGCAAAGCGAAGTTCGATAAACTCGCTTTTTCACATTCGGCCATCAACTCTTGAACCTTGCCGGTCGGCGTGTCTTCATGCGCCCGAATCACAATACGAATATCCGCGGGCTCTTTGCCTTCCCGCTTGGCATCGCGGATTTTTCGTTCGAAATATGGTTTGAGTAGATCACCGCGGGCCAACTGGTTGCTGGAATAAATCACGCCTCCATCCGGCAGCAAGTTCAACACCATTTCGTGCTCAGCCGCTTCACGCGGTGGTTTGGCCAACTCGCTCAAGGGCAATTCGATGTCTTCACTACGTTCGACCTCAGAAAAATTGATCAAAATCATAAAGAAAGCGATCAATTGGAAAGTCATATCGATCATCGCCGTAAGATCAACCTTTTCTGGTTCGGTCTGTCGACGGTTCATTTTCATCGAACTGCTCTCCTCTATCGGCTTCCGGCATTGCTGATAATGTCTCTAACCCGGAATCCCCCGTGATCGATCGACCGCTGATTGACTCGAATTTATGAACGTTTTTCGGTCGATACGCTCTCGAACCGATTCATCAATTCTTGGGCGGTCATGCCAACTTCAAGCACCAAACGATGGACGTGGTTTCGCAACACGGTGTACGCGACCATCGCAGGAATGGCAATTGCCAAACCCAACAGGGTCGTCACCAGCGCCGTTGCGATATCCATCGCCAATCGGGTTGGGTCGGGAGTACCACCCGACTCGGAAATCTTCTGAAACGCCCGAATCATACCGTCGACCGTCCCAAAGAGCCCAACCATTGGAGCAATCCGGGCAATCAAGTCCATATAGCTTAGTCGATGTTCAAGCTTCATCGCCTCGTCTTCGCCAACTTCCTGCATCGCTTCGATCGACTTGGCGTAACCGGATTGCAGACGAGCCATCCCCGCCGCCAAGACTTGGCCCAAGAATGATTCATCCGCCTTGGCCGTTTCATAAGCTTCCTGGTACTGCTTGGCGTCCAATTGCTGTTCAAACTGTTCGGCCAATTGAGGCGGACAAATCGTTCCGCGCCGCGATGACAAGAAATTCATGACGAAAAAAGCACCCAGCGTGAAGCTCAGGATCATGAACACCAAAATGTACGTAATGCCCAGCGCTTCATAGATCCACTGGAGGAGGTAAACTCGCTTGGGCCCAGCCGCCGGATCTGCTCCATCCGCAGGTTGAGCAGCACCTTCCGCGGGCGCATCTTGCGCCCATACGGTTGGAGTCGTCTCCAGCCAAGCCACGCCCCAGGAGGCCGTCAACGCGATTCCTAGAGCCAACGCGACGATGGCTAACCATTGTGTCTTCTCTCGCCTGTTTCCCAACCCAATCATTTGCGACTCAACCTTGTCTTAAGGAGACGTTTGATTCCCGTGTTGCCTGTTACTGCACCAGATAATAATGAAGCCGAGTTGGCCTGACGATACCCTGTCGGACCAAAACTTAACCGTCCAACCATCCACTCGCTCGATTAGTTGGTCAATTTCGTCGCCCAGTAGGTCCCCCCGTAACGACCTTTGAGCTTCTCGCGAGCTTCGGTGGCCCGGTCGGTCTTGCCGGTATCCGACCAGATTTTGATCAAGTAAAACAGCGCCTCGGGATGAGCTTGAGGATTCGCTGCGAATAACAACTCGGTATGCAAATAGGACAACTCGGCATCCCGCGTTTGGTTGGCTTGAAACTGCAATCGTCCCAACGCGTTGTATGCCATCGCATTCAACAACACATCATCCGGACTTTCGTTAGCAATGATCGCTTGAATTGCGGTCACCGCCCCGTCAATACTTCCGGCACCTGCTTCGGCAACATGCCCCATAATACGAGCGGTTTGCTTTAGCCGCAAACTCTGGGCATCCGCCAGATCAATTTCGGTCGCCTTTTTGAACGATTGAGCGGCATCCGAATGCTTCTTTTCGAGCAATTGGGCGTTTCCCAACTCCAAAAGGGCTTGCAATGCGGTCACTTTATCGGGAACGCCCGTTAACGACTGAAATGTCTCGATCGCCAAAGGCAACCTATCGGCAGAAAACGCCAGTTGCCCGTACAACAGCATCCCTCGGTTGTACTGGAAGTGATTCTTGCCGTTCTCTTGAAAGCGCCGCAGCAAGCCGACCGCATCGGACAACGAGTTGCCGGGTACCCCATTCAAGGCCAACTCCGACTTTACCAATGCCGAATAGTACATCCCATCCAAAACGGTTTCGGGACGCAAGCCTTCCCAACTCATTTCCGCCAGTTCCTTGGCGGCCTGCTCAAATTGCCGACTGCTAATTCGCTCGCGAACTTGATTCATGCGAGTTGGTTCGTCCGAAAACCGAATATGATCGATCTCTTGGACGGGAACTTTGGTCGGCTGACGGTTGCGTTCGATGCTGACCTCGGCCGCCGACATTTCGAGCATCTTGCCGGTGACGCGCGAGCCATCCAACTTCACCAACGTATCGAGTTGGGCGACCGCTGCGTCACCCGTCAATCCAAGCACGGCCACGAGCACCGCTACGATTCTTCTCACAATCATCGTCTACTGCTTCCTTATGGATCTATAAGCCCTGGATGCCATTGGCTGTTTTCTTGGCATGCTGTTGAATTTCTTTCACCAATTGGTCAAATCGCCCATACCATTGGTCCCCACCCAGTGTTTTGTCCCGCTCCAGTTGATCTTTGACGGCCTTCAACGCCGCATCGATGTACTTTTGATCACCAGCCAATTTTCCGAACTGGTATCGACAGGTGACCATCCCATACAGCGCTTGATAAAAGGTATTGCGGTTCTTCGTGTCCGAAATCGTCGCCTGAGCCAATTTCTGCCAACCCCACATTTCCGCTTCCGTGCCTTTGCCCTGCCCCATCAATGCCGTCCGCAAATGAGCCCGATCTTTGGCGGCAATCCCCCATTGTTGGTACAATTCACTTAGCTCAATTTGAATCGCAGGATTCTTGGGATTTGCTTTCAGCAAGTTTGTCAATTGAGTGTTGGCGGGTTCAAACTTGGCTTGCCCGCGCAGCGCTGCCGCAGACTTGACCTGAAACATCACCCGAAAATTGGCAACATCTGGCTCCTGAGCCTGGCCGGCTGTCAATTTCAATGCTTGTTCGTAGCACCGAGTGGCCGCTTCGAGCGTTTGTGTCCGTAAGGCCTGTTGTGTCGCTGGGAGTGATTCCGCCATACCCAACAGCGTGTCGCCCAAAATCGAAACCAAGCGCCAATCATCCGACGGCCCGATAATCGGATCGAAAATCTTGACCGTCGCATTGGTTAGGTTTTGTCGAGCTGCATCGCTCAGATTCCCCGCCGCCTGTTCCCGCAACTTTCGAAGGGTCAACGAATAATACGACTGCAATATCTGTACGGCGCGGGGATGATCCTTTAGCCGGGTTTGCAACAAGGTCAGCAACCCAGCAACGCGATCGGTCGTCGCTGCGACGTCGCCCCCTTCATTCATCCGCCCCATGTAAGCAATAACGGCGCTTTGAATCATGTTGGTTTGGACATTAACATCGGCAACCAAAGGGTCGTTTTGTTCCACACGTTGCAACCCCGCGAGCGGTGGTTGCTCCAACAACTGCAGTGTATCCGCGAACCGCTTCTGATCATTCAGAACTTGTGCCAAAGCCGCCGCACCAACAAAGTGCAACGTCGTGATCTCGGTGGTCGAAGCCGACAAGGCCGAAGTCAACCACTCTTGAGCTTGTTGGCGACGTTCCTCGCGTTGTTGCAATTGCTCAGGAGTTGCCGACTCCAATCGACCCAACACGTCCGCTTCTTGCAGCGAAGCGATCCCCATCCGTAGTTCGGCTAAAGGCCGCCGCGGGTTATCGACTGACAATTTCGTTAGCACCTCTTGGGCCGCGGCAAAATTTTTGCGATCCAACTCGGTCGTGATCAGCATAAAGGCAACATCGCCCGTCTCTTTGCGTTCCGGCCAACGATTCAAAACTTGCTGACAAATGTGGACCATTTGCCGCTGTTCAACTTCCACATCCTCCGACGCTGCCTTGCGAGCCATGACCAACCGATTCAAGCCTTGGGCTGCCAATGCCGCTGCCTCGGCGGTGCCCAATTCGCTGGGAAACCGATCCAGCAAGAACTGGCCAATCAACGCCGTCTCCAAGTAATAGCCTTTGACCCAATACGCTTGGCACTGGTACAACCGAACCATGTTCAAGTCCACTCGCCGGGTTTCGTCGGTCACCAGCTCCAGACTGCGATCCAGCCAAACTAACGCCTGATCCGCTTGCTCCAACATTTCATTCCGCAAAGCTTGGTTCTCGGGCAGTTGCATATCACTTTCCGAGAGTTTCCCCACTTGGGATTGCAATTCAATCGCTTGCAACAACAGGTCCAAGCCGGTTTGCTTGGCTTCGCCGAATGTACTAACTTCCTTGACGTTCTCCACGGGGCCTTTCATGCCCCACTCTTTCAACAGTTCACGTGCTTCGTCTGCAACCGGCGAACTCAACTTGGCCAGTTGCCGTGCGATGTCGCTTCGCATGCGGGACGAGACGTTCGCCGCAACACGTTGTTCGGGCGTCGGAACGTCCAACGTGTCCGTAAAGATGGTTCGCTGATGATGGGCTTTGGCCAAGGCCAACTTGATACGTTGGCTCAGTTCACTGGCCATATCCGCTTCGGTCAATTCGGCGGCAACTTTTTCCAATTGGGCGATCGCCAACTCGATCTTGAAGGGCGCTTCGCGAAACCAAACGTCGAACCCCAACAACACCACTTCCCGTTTCAACGGCCGGTAGTAACTGGCATCCAACAGCAGAATATCATCGATGACCGGCGCCGCTTCCTGCCACTTGTCCAATTGCAAAAGTGCACGTACACGATACATCTGAAAATACATGTCGTACGGCGGTGGACTCTTGTACTTGCCGGCATATTCGGCATTGTCGACCACCAACTTTTCCATCATCTCCTTAAATTCAGGGCTCGACTTCGGATACGTCGATGCGACTCGATCCAGATTCAACATCTTCGAAACCAAGTGATTCAGAAAACGGTGCGTATTTTCGTCAAATGTTGCTCGGCGAGCAGGATCCGTACTGCGTCTGGCTTCCCGGAGTTCTTCCAACAGCAGGTCGGCTCCCTTGGTGTAGGCCTCGACCGCCTTCGTCAGTTCTTTCCTGGCTTCCTCTGCGTGAACCGGACTTTCTGCCAATCGGTCCCAAGGCAACTTTGCTTGCCTCCGCTGAAACTCCGCCAGCCCAACATGAACTTGAGTGATCAACTGAATCGCTTGCAATCGACGATTCAAATCGGTCGAGTTGGCCAATTGTTGATTGGAGATTTCGACGGCTTCGCCCCAGGCCTGCTTCAATTCATTCACATCATTGAGCGTCCGAGTCTTCTCAAACAACAACTGGGCTCGTCGAAAAGGAATTTCCTGCTTGATCGAGGCAGCAACGGCCGGATCCGCAGCTAATTTCTCCAGATAGTATTCAGCAGCATCGTAAAAGCCGCGTTCCCGAGCCGCTTGTAGAAACTGATCCACGCGGTCCGGCGAGACCTGGCCGTGGAGCTCCACTCCGTGCCAACCAATCGACAAAACCAGAACCAACCAAGCGAAAGATCGGGAAGAAAAGCTCAATCGTGTTTGCCAGTTCCATGATTCAGGATCGTGGGAACGATTGGCCAGAGCCTTTACTCTGGCGGTGCCTAAATAAGTGAAGGGGAGTCTCCCACAGACGCTACCTGAAAAACCGCCGAGGGGAGTCCCCGTTTGGCACAAGCGTTTAGCATTTTGCGGCAATTCCCAGCTCCTCGGTCAGCAAGCGGTTCCCTGGCTCGTGCCCATCTCGCACATCTTAACAAATAAACCGACCCATCATCATTGCCACCGCGGAATGTCGACAAAGTTGTCGAATAACCGGTTGGCCTTTGGTCGGCATCGTTCTCATTCGGCATCCCCAACGATCCGTTGCAATCACACTGCGAAAAGGCCGCTCTGGGCGACAAGTGCGACTGCACCATTAGAATCAATTCTATCAACTGGGGTAAAGTTTGGTACACTACTCTCCTCGGCTTCCACACGTTTTCTGGGAATCTGCATCCGACCCCGTTCTGTTGTTGTGGGAGCAGGCCAAGATTGGGGCGAGCAGGATTCCGTTGTTTCGTAGAGTTTCTCCATGCCACAGCAGTCGTTCCGGTTCCTGGACCCAGACTCCCCGCGCCGTGCCCCAAATTATGGTTCGCGGAAGGTGCAAATCAAGTTAATGATGCTCGTTGGTTCGCTCTTTGCCGTGGTGTGGTGCATGCAATACGCTGGCAAACCCGAGACTTGGCAGTGGCTCATGCAGATGGACAAAGACGCAAAGGTCGACGGCCCAGCACCGGGTTCCAACTCGGCGGCCGAACCGAAATCACCAGCGCTCGATGCCATTTCGACCAAACCCCAAGAAACCGATCCGGTCTGGCCCAATCCCTACGCCACGGCCTCAAACGTCTCGCAGCTGCCGCTCGCGCTGGAAGCCGTGTATTGGCGAACGGCCTTGGACCGTTTGACTCCCGACGAGAAATTCGTGTTCGTTGACGCCGTCCACCAATGGTCCACCGACTTGGCTCCCAACATCAGCAACGATCCCGTCCTACGTTCGGCCCTGACGAAATTAACAAACCTTCGCCAACGGCTCGATCAACAACTCAACTCGGCCGCGCTCCTTAATGGCCCGGACCTCGCCACAGAAACCACAGAGGCGGACCTAGCCCCGCCGGACTCCGCCACCACCACCGAAGACATCGAACAAGACGATAACGAAGCGGACGACGACACCCAGCCGAGCGACGAGTTACCGAGCCTGAATCCGTCTAGCATGGTTCGCGCGCTTTTCGAATTGCCCAACTCGATCGACATGGCCGAAGTCCAGGCAATCACGGATCACTCGCGTTGGTTAGCGAGCTATTGGACTCCCTTGATCCAGTCGGATGAGTACGCCGAGTCTTCCGCAAGTCCGGGCGTTTCTGGGGAGACACTGCGTTTGTCGGAGGCGCTGGCCAATCGCGAGCATTGGAAGCTCTTGGAGTCAAAGTTTTTGGACCCCCACCTCTTGCGGACCATTGCTGACGGAAGTCGCTTGGGGCGTCCGAACGAGCGAGCTGCTTGGTTGCGATTTGTACAAAAAGTTGCCCCGCAACCCTCAACCGACTCGCCCACCGAAAGCTCGGAACGGATCACTCGGCAAAACTTGCTTGGTCAGCCCGATGAATTCCGCGGCCGCAAAGTCCAACTGACAGGAACCATTCGCCGCGTCGAGTTGATTCGGCAAACCGACCCTGTGGTTGCTAAATCCATGCCCGCTACCGAATACGTCGTGGTTTGGCTACAGCCTGCCGTCAGCGGCCAAGGCCCGTATTGTGTTTACTGCACACATGACGACGTGCTGAAACAGTTGGCAAAATCCGATCCGGATCCACGACGATTGGCGAAGGTCGAGGCACGGTTCTTCAAGCTCTACCCGTACACCACCAACCAAGGCAAAACCGCCGTCTGTCCGCTGTTAGTGACCGACGCAATCAACTTGCAAGAACTCCGTCCCGAAATCCCCAACACGTCACTCGGCACAGAGGAATGGGCCATGATCATTGGCGGTATCTCACTGTTGGCCGTTGGCTTAGCCACCGCGGGTTGGTATTCGACCCGCTATCGCTCCGCCAATCCGTTGGGCGCCCGCAAGCGAGAGGCTGCTCAAGTCGATTGGCTTGATCAGACCCAAGTGCCGAGCACTGGCGAATCCCTGCGTGAACTGGCTGCCAACGAACAGTCTCGGGAGAATTCGCATGAGCGGACGTAGTCGCCCGAACGGTTCAAGTCCGTGCCATCCAGCACCCAAGGGGCCGAACGTTCCCCAAGCCAAGAAAACTTGGCCGAATGGAACGATCTGGCTTTTTTATCCCGTTCCTGGCCGTTGGTGGATGGTGCTGCTTGGCCTCGTCACTTCGTTCTCGACACTAACGACGATCGACGCTCAAATCCAAGAGGACGATCGTGTTGCCGATCTGATGGGCTTGGAACCCAGCGAATACGGACGTTTACTCGCTGCAAATCCATTGCTCGTCAATGATGCCGATTTGCAAACCGCCTTGACCGAACTAGGTGATCGCCCGTTCCGATTATTACCACAAAGTCTCTCCTCTCGTGTCGTTAGAATAAAGGGGAAGGCCGAACGCATCGTCCGTCACCCACTTCAGGACTCCTTGGACAACAGCGTCGATGAAGCACGTTCGATCTACGAGGTACTGGTCCGGACGGTCGAATCGAAGCCGGATGACAACACGCGAACGGCCGCGACAACCGTCCGAATTTTGACGCAGCACGCACCCCAAATTTGGCGTCATTTATCATGGCAGAATCTCGACGACGGGCGAATGGAGTGGCGATCCGGCGGTACACCGGAGCTTACGTTGAATGTGGCGGCCCTCGTCTTTGTTCTTGGTGACAAGCAACTTTTGGCCGCCGCGACGACCCCCATCGACGAACGTGCGCCAGCCGTAGTTTCTTCCGACGATAAGTTACTGACCGGAGTGGCCAAACGCATCGAGTGGCCTGAGAAAAACATCGAGTCGCTGCTTCAACTCGGGGAGCTTGCGGCGAACGTGGACGCCGTAAAGCCAGCGCCGTCGTCACTGCCCCCAATCGAGCAAACACGGCAACGTTCCGCGGAGAACTGGAGTACGTTGGGAGGAGTTGGCTTTGACCTGGGGTTGTGGGACTTGGTAGCCCAGAGCCATCGTCGCGAATTGCTTCCCAGTGACAATGAGCCGTTCTATCAATTGCTCGCGGCTAGTGCTCGGTGCTCACCCCCGGCCGGTACGGAACTGCCCATCCGAGATCTGATACGCCAACCGCATCAGCTCGTAGGTCAATCGTTTCGGATTCTGGCCACGATCAAACAGGTGACCCGAGTCCCGAGCGATCCCGATGATCGAGCCACACAATTGGGCATTGCGGAGTACTATTTATTGCACGGTGTGATCGAATTGCCGCGACCGTTGCGACTAAAGTTTGATGGGGATCGTCAAATCGCATACCAGCAACATTTTCCGATTGTGATCGCCACAACCAAGTTACCCGTTGGGCTGGGGGTTGGCGACGATGTTCGACAATGGGTCAGCGGTGATGGGCTATTGTTCAAGCTCTGGAGCTATGAATCGCTGCGTAGTCAAGCTGCGGGCGTGGACCAATGGGCACCGCTGATGGTGTCCCATAACCTGGAAATATCTGGCCCACCCGCCGACACCACGGCGCCATGGCCGATTAGCGGTTTACTCCTGATTCCGGTGGGAGCTGGATTGTTGTTTCTGCTGGTTTTTGGGCTGCGGGGGCTAAGCCGAAGAAGTTGAATCGTCACCTTATAAGCCGACTCGGCTCTTTCTATAATCGTCGGGTTGCTTTGTCGCAACCTACAACCACTGGAAAATAAATCAGGAGAAAACGGATGGCGCGAGCCAAAATCACGATCGTTGGTGCGGGAAATGTGGGAGCCACCTGTGCGCACTGGTGTGCGTCCATGGAATTGGGCGACATTATCTTATTGGACATTCCGGCACTGGAAGATGTCCCGAAAGGCAAGGCGCTGGACTTGATGCAGTCGTCGCCGATCATGGGCTTCGACGCCAAAATCACGGGCACCAACGACTATGCCGACACGGTCAACAGCGACGTCGTCGTCGTTACAGCCGGGATCGCGCGCAAACCGGGTATGAGCCGTGACGACCTTTTGGCGACCAACACCAAGATCGTCTCCAATGTGGCGGAACAAGTGAAAGCCACCAGCCCCAACGCCGTTGTCATCGTCGTCTCGAATCCGTTGGATGCGATGGTTCAACAGTTCAAGAAAGTCAGTGGCATGCCCGCCAAGCAGGTCGTCGGACAGGCTGGGGTGCTGGATACTGCCCGTTACCGCACGTTTATTGCGATGGAATTGGGCTGTAGCGTTGAGGACGTCTCCGCTCTGTTGATGGGCGGACATGGCGATACGATGGTCCCAATGCCCAGCTGCACCAGCGTCGGAGGGGTGCCGATCCGACGCCTCTTGAACGAGCAACGATTGACCGAAATTGTCGATCGTGCCCGGACCGGCGGTGCCGAAATTGTTAGTCTCCTAAAAACCGGCAGCGCCTATTACGCTCCGGCAGCCGCGACGGCCCAAATGGTCGAAGCCGTCGTAAAAGACAAACGCCGCATGATTCCGTGCGCCGCCTATTGCGACAAAGAATATGGAGTCGGCGGATACTATGTTGGCGTTCCGGTAATCTTGGGCGCTGGGGGCGTGCAGAAGATCGTGGAATTGAAGCTGGAACCTGAAGAACAAACCGCGTTCAACCACAGCGTCCAAGCCGTCAAGGACTTGATCGCCGCCATTGAGAAACTGGCGTAGTCTGCCCGCTTTTCCGAATTTTTAAATTTTGGAAGTCGAATTTTGAGTGGCACCCGTGGAAACGCGAGTGCCACTTTTTGATGGATCCCATGCGAATAGAGTGCTGTTTTGGCCAGAAAACCCGTCAAAACTGCCACTTGACAATCTGACGATGGTTGGGGATCATACGAGGCCGATTTTTAGGGAGCGGCGTGACCTTGTGGTTTCCGTCCCCAATCGGCAATTGATTCGGACGGCGATTGCCTGAAAAATTGGTAAATGGTCGTATTGTCAGGGTTTTGGGGTGCTCCCCGGCCAGACACTATTTTCCTAGCACGGTTCCGAACACCCGTTTTTCGAACACATTTGTATTTCAGCGAGATTCGTAATGAAGATCCATACCGGCGATACTGTTAAAGTGATTTGTGGCGAGGATGCCGGCAAGGTGGCTCGTGTTTCTTCGGTGAACCATGAATCTGGCCGGATCGTTGTTGAAGGCGTGAACATGGTTTACAAGCATGTCCGCAAGAGCCAACGCAATCCGCAAGGTGGCCGTTTGCACATGGAAATGCCGGTTGACGCTTCGAACGTCATGGTCGTTTGCCCGCAGACTCGCAAGCCAACCCGCGTTGGTTTTCGGTACTTGGCCGATGGTTCTAAAGAACGCTACGCAAAAGTCAGTGGCGTTTCGTTGGGCGTAATCTCGCCACCGCGAAAAGCTTACGCCAAAAGCTAGGCGTGTTGCTGAACATTGAATGTTCGGAATCATGGGGGACCCTTGTGGTCCCCTTGTTTGTTGCGCGACCAGTAATCGGAGGTCGCAGTACGAGGAACGCCTACGTTGTTCCGGTAGGCTTGGCTTGCCCCGGACCGCGTATTTGGTCGACTCTCTCCATGGAGATAGGGCACCCTTCCATTTGCGACCCGTGAAGTCGCTTCCGTTAAGGCTGGGGTGTTCGTACGGAGGTACCGGGATGCTTCTCTTGCCAACGGAGCAGTGGCATGATCTCGAAATCGCAATCCTCCAGGGGAAGCTCCGGCGACTTTTGCGAATAACGAGTATCTTGGAAAAGGAGTACCAATCCTCCCTCAATATCCAAACCACCAACCTTGAGATCGCTCAACTTGGGGCGGGGTATCTCCGGCGTCGATTCCTGAATACTCACGGAGGTAGCTTCCGGTAACCGCAACACTCGAGTGCACTTCGATAGACTGCAGTGAGTTACGGCCATTTGCAATTCACCAAAATCCAATACCGCGATATGCGACATTGGACCAGTCAAGGCCTGCAAAGGAATAGCAACCGCCCGACCCTCGAAAATGATGCCGACCACAAGTTGGTGCGGGTCGACCGAGGCGGACTCGAGTTGGCGTGGCGACTCTTCCACTAGGATTGGTCCCAAAGGCGGCAACTCCAAAACCATGGACAGTCGTTTGTGATGGGGCCCCGTCATGGGCACCGGACGAACATCGCGGTTTGTCAAAGCCGCATCGTAAACGCGAGACGGACCGACACGGAAACAACTCGCGATGGGCGCGATAAACCCCTGAATACGATCTAGGGTCCAGGCAGGATGAAAATTGGCGAGCCAGCAAATCCCGACAAGTGTTCCGACCATTCCATACTTGGCGATTTGCTTGCCGTTAAACCTAATCGCGTGCGTACGCATTCCGGAACATCCTCGAAATTGGTTTCCCTCATTTGCTCGCGTCGCCGTCAGAAACTGAAAGCAGAAACTCGGCAAATGACCATCGATGGCCGTGGATCGATTCGCGTAGGGTAACGATTTCATGCGGTCCGATTTGGTACCGATAAGTGTCCAATTGGTTGTGACAGGGATACACGAAGTTGCATTGGTGGCAGGCAATTTCGCGATGGAGGTGGATTGTGCCGTTAACGTGACTTTACGATGACCCTGCTCTCAAAACGACGCCTCATCGCAAATTGAGCAAGAAAAAAGATCGAACAAAAAATTGCACGAAGTGCGGCAAATTGTCCGGCTTATCAACAACCGCCGCGGTGCATTCAAAGATATCGGGCGACCTTTGTGAAATGCAGCGAAGGATTTCGGTTCTACCATCTGTCTATACAGGGGCTTATTCCTCACCAGCTTAGGGTTGCTGCCCAGGATTTCGCATGTCCGCCCGCATGTCATTCCCCGTAGGCCAAGTTGGTTACCACGAAGTAGGGGGCCTGGTTGATTTGTCTGGAAGCCGGCTTCCGAGTAAGATCATCTATTCGGTGGGAATCAAGAAATCAGCTGGTTCTGTGACTTGGTAGGAACGTTGCGAGACTGCTGTTCAAATCCGCGTTTTTTTTGGAGTGTTTGTCCACATGGTCCTTGATCCTGGTCCCCAAACAAAAGTTCAACCGCGAATTTCCGGTTCGATTGCCGAGCAGTACGA
>JAEUIP010000003.1:33235-44707 GCA_016795075.1 Planctomycetaceae bacterium
CGGGTCCGGGTGGGGGAACGGTCGCGGCATTGGTGGCTCAACAAGGCTGGAAAACGTTGCTGGTGGATCGCGACCCGATGCCCCGATTTCATGTCGGGGAAAGCCTGATGCCAGAAACTTACTGGACTTTTGAGCGGCTGGGGGTGATTGAAGAGTTTCGCCGTATTGCCTTCACCAGAAAGTACGGGGTCCAATTCGTAAACGGGGACGGCAAAGAGTCGCGGGCTTTTATTTTTTCGGAGCATGAACCGCGTGCCTCCGCGATGACCTGGCATGTTGAACGTGCGGAGCTGGACTGCCTGTTGTTTGATACGGCGGCGAAACATGGCGCAGACTGCCGCGATATGACACGAATTATCGACTTTCGTTTGAATCCATCTGGCGATAATCTCCATGAGGTAACGCTGCAATCGCCTGACGGGAGTCGTCATCTCGTCCGTACGAAAGTCTTGGTCGACGCCTCCGGACAGCAAGCACTGATCGCCAACCGACTCGGGTTGGTCAACATTGATCCGATGTTGAAGAAAGCGGCGATTTGGGGTTATTTCTCGGAAGCGGAACGAAATCCGCCCGTGGAACCGGAAGTGACGTGCATTCTGCATACAGAAGACAAGCTGGCTTGGTTCTGGTACATCCCGCTGAGCGACGGCCGCGTGAGCGTCGGAGCGGTCGGTGACAACGACTACCTGCTGAAAGCGGGCATGACGCCCGAAGATCGATTCGAATGGCTTCGTGCACGTTGTCCCGGCGTGAAGAAACGCCTGGAACGAGCCGCCCTCACGACCCCGCTGCGGGTCGCCAAAGAGTTTTCCTACACGACCTCCCAGCGAGCCGGCGACGGATGGGTTTTGGTCGGTGACGCCTATGGGTTCATCGATCCAGTATATTCATCGGGAGTTTACTTGGCGTTGAAGAGTGGTGAATGGGCGGCCGATGCGATTATCGACGGCTTGAGGAACAATGATGTTTCGGCCCAACAGTTGGGTCGTTGGACACCGCAATTTGATCAAGGTGTACATTGGATTCGAAAGTTGGTTCATGCGTTCTACTGCAACGAATTTAGTTTCGGTGCGTTCATGAAGCAGTATCCACACTATGGCCAAAACTTGACCGACCTTTTGATTGGTAAAGTATTCGAGGGCGACCCAGGGCGAATTTTTACCGACCTGGATCCTTGGATGGAAAAGTCCAAAGCCATGGGGCACGATTGCTCGATGACGGATCCGATGTGCCGTAAGGACGAAAATGTCCCCGATGCATTCCTTTGTTAATTTTTGGAAAGTCGTCCTTGAGCTACGATGCGGTTCTCCTCGTCTCGTTTGGCGGCCCCAACGGGCCCGCTGATGTCATTCCGTTTCTAGAGAACGTGTTGCGTGGCAAGAACGTGCCCCGCGAGCGGATGCTAGAAGTTGCGGAGCACTACTACCATTTCGGAGGCGTGAGCCCGATCAATCAACAAAATTTGCAGTTGAAGGAGGCGTTACAAGAACACTTGTCAAACGTTGGACCGAATTTGCCAATCTATTGGGGTAATCGCAATTGGCACCCGTTGTTGGCCGATACGCTACAGCAGATGAAGGCCGATGGTGTACAGCGGTGCTTGGCATTGATGACCAGCGCGTTCAGTTGTTATTCGGGCTGTCGGCAATATCGCGAGGATTTGGCCAAGGCGCTGGAGCAAGTTGGCGGTGGCTTGGTAATTCACAAATTGCGGGTCTTCTTCAACCATCCAGGTTTCATTCTACCCATCGCTCGACGTTGTGCAGAATTTTATCAATCGTGGTCACCGGCGCAATTGGCAAACGGCCGAATCTTGTTTTGTGCGCATAGCATTCCGAACGCGATGGCGGCGGGCTCGGCTTACGAAATGCAACTGCGCGAGGCCAGCCGACTGGTCGCCGAACAAATCGGCGCTCCCGAATCTCAATGGGAGCTGGTCTTTCAAAGCCGCAGCGGGCCACCGACGCAACCTTGGTTGGAACCGGATGTTTGCGACCGGATCCGTCAACTGCACAGCGAACAAGGTGTCCAAACCGTCATGGTCGTCCCCATTGGTTTCGTTTCGGATCACTTGGAGGTACTCTATGACTTGGACACCGAGGCCAAAGCTCTCTGTGAAGAACTGGGTGTTCAATTTCAGCGAGTCGCCACGGTCGGCAACGCTCCCGAGTTCGTTACGGCCTTGGGGGACTTGATTCGGGAACGAACCTCAGCGGCCCCGCGCACGGCCATCGGGAACTTGCCTGCCAATCATGACTTCTGCCCAATGGATTGTTGCCTGAGCGGACGCCCCGGAGCGCCGACATTACCAACCGTCGCTGGTGTTGATCAAATAGGGTCTTAACGTGATCTCGGGATTGGACATCACTGACGGCGTGATCTTGGTGGACCATGGTTCGCGGGTCGCGGAAAGCAATGACGCTTTGCTGCGGGTCGTGAAGCGTTTTCAAACCACGTTGCAACATGCGATTGTGGAACCAGCCCATATGGAGTTGGCCGAACCTTCTCTGGCAACGGCCGTTTCTCGCTGCGTGAGCCAAGGCGCTCGCCGTATTATCGTGGTCCCTTTTTTTCTATTACCAGGACGACATTGGCGAAAAGATATTCCGCAACTCACGCGTGATGCTTGCCTCCCGCATGGCGACTTGCCATATCTAGTAACGGCACCCTTGGGCGATGCCCAAGGAGTGATCGATGTCCTGATCGGTCGGATGTCCCATTGCCTGATGGCCGCTGAAACCAATGGCGAGTCCTGTGAGGTTTGTCAGCCGGGGCCGACCTGTTGGCAACACTCACTCGCCCATCAAGTCTTTGCGAAAGATAAAGTACGCGGCACCGATCAGACATAGCCCCGCCCATAAGTAGTCGAGCGTCAACTTCTCTTTCAGATACCAGACGGCAAAGGGCGCGAAGACCGCTAAAGCCAATACCTCTTGCAGGATCTTGAGTTGCCCAATGTTCATCACTTGATGACCAATGCGATTGGCAGGCACTTGAATCATGTATTCGAAAAACGCAATTCCCCAACTGACGAGTGCGGCGATAAGCCAAGGTTTCGCCGACATATTCTTCAAATGACCGTACCAAGCAAACGTCATGAACGCATTGCTAAGCAGCAACAAAAAAATGGTCGTGTAGTAATGATACATCGAACGAAACCTTCCACGAGACCGGCTGGACATTGCCTCGCGGCAACTGGTAATGCGCGAAGCGGATTAAAGCAAGAGGGCCAAGCGAATCGCTAGCGTTCATCGCCGTTTTGTCTGCGTGCCTGACGTTGACGGAGCCTGCCTCGTCTCATAAAACCAGAACCTTCAGAAAGACGCTCGGGAAGATCAAGATCTTCAGCAAGCGAACTTCTTTTCCAGACCGATTGACTCGTTGAGATAACGTCGCATGAACCGATTGCAGTTTGGCCCTTTGGCCATGATGGAAATGGCCGCGAACGAAAAGCTCCCCGCCAACTCCATTTCGAGTCCCAACTGGACGGGCACGAGCCCTAATCACCAACTGCCTGAAGGTCGCGCGAACCACCGCCTGTTTATTCCCGCCGGATACGAAAGAAACTACGCTTACCCTTTGTTGGTATACCTTCATGATGTGGGACAAGATGCCAGTTACTTGCATCGCATTATGCCGCAAATCAGTATCCAAAATTACGTTGGCTGCGCATTTTCATCGCCGTTGCCAATTTCGAATCGTCGCGTTTGGCAACAACAAGATTCAGTGGTCTATGCATCGTTGGAAGGATTGGCTCAAACCATTCAAAACGTTCGGTCGCGACTGAACATCAACGAGAAGAAGATCTTTCTAGTCGGTTCCGGGTTAGGCGGTTGCATGGCGATGAGACTCGCGTTCATGTACCACGATCGAATTGCAGGCGTCATTTCACTCAACGGTGAGTTACCGACGACCGGGCCTTGGTTATCACGTTTGAAAGTCGCTCGCAACATTCCGGTGCTCCTCGCTCACTACCGCAAATCCCGCAACTTCTCAGAACAACGGCTTTGCGAGAATCTAATCCTGCTGCATTCCGCTGGGTTTTCCGTGACCATGCGTCAATACCCGTGCGCCGACTCGGGATGCGATCAAGTTTTTCGCGATGCCAATCGTTGGGTCATGGAGTCGGTGACCGGCGAATAAGAAAACTTCGATTGACAAACAAATCACCATTTCCTATGGTCCTGAGGCGGATGGATGGATTCGTCCGCTTCACAGCGAAGCAAAGCCAGGAAGGCATACAGCGATGCACGGAATCGATCGCCCCGTTTTGAAATCGTATCGGGCTTGGGTTGTTGGGTTGGGTCTCGCAGTTTTCGTCTCCAGCGGGTGTCAGACCGGTGAGTCCTGGGCTCCCAAACTACCGAAGTTTGGCTCCAACCTTGTCTTCGGTTCGAAGCCAAAAGAACAGATCGAACCACCCGCGTTGAGCTTCAAGCCGAGTGAGTCCAATTCCGCAACCTCGGATCGTAAACCGACACAATTGGCCGGCAATCCCAGTACTGGAAGTTCGAACTCCGGTCAATCGACCCCGCGAGCGCCCTACTCCTTCCAAGAAACCAGCAACCCGCGCGAAAGCACTGCCGATTCAATCGCGAATCAACTGCCGGCTAATCGTTCGACCGGGTTACCAAATGCAAGTCCGCCGGCGTCCGCGCTCGGACAACTCCCACCGAGTCCCGGCGGAGTCGGGCAGGTTGGTTACAATCACTCCGAACCCCCAAAATCCAACCCAAACTCGTCCTTGACCGGACTTAGCAACAGTGTGGTCAACTCGCCGTTGCTTCCGTCCGCTCAGAACCCATCCGGAATGCGTGAGATTCGCAGTATCCCGGGTGGCAGTTTAGGCAACCCGTTGGGAAGCAGCACCAACACGTCGGACTTGGGGCTCTCTCCACAGACGACGACTAGATCCCCGAGCCTACCGCCTGCCCCGGGAGTAGGTGCCGGATCTCCGTTGAATTCGCCGGCAGGATTGCCTCCTCTCGGCCAATCAAGTCCATCGCGCAGTGCACTGCCCTCCTCGAGTGGTTCGTTAGGATTGCCATCGAATCCAGCTCCGGTAAGTTCTTCGCTACCCAATCCGGCCTTGTCCAATACCGGCTTACCGAGCCCGCCGATGTCGGGAACCGCTCCAACGGCCTCGCCACTCCCAGCGGAACGAGCGAATCCGACACCAGCAACCCCGAGCTTCCGTCCTGGATCGGTCGGAATCGCAGGATCGGCGGGTGGCACTCCGGCATTCGGGTCGGTTAGCCCTAGCCAACCAACGGCAAGTCAACCGCCAGCAAGTCAACCACCGGCAAGTCAACCCGCAACCACGTCGGCACCCAACTATGGTCAAACGCCGCATGGGGCTTATCCGGGACTGCCTGCTTGGCCAGGGTCACAAAACGGTTCGCGGGCAGTGGCGCCGACAACACCAGCGGGCGTTCCACCGGCCGGTTTGCCGCCCGCGGGCTTGCCACCGGCCCGCTCGGGGACTTCGAATGTGCCAGCCGCACCAACATCGTTGCCTATGGGCGGACTACAGCCCACTAGCGGTAGCACGGCGTTGCCGTCGTTTCCGAACGCTGGACCAGTCCCCGGTCAAGTCGTCTGCGATGGCGACCAATGCGTTATCCGCTAAGATTGTGGGCGTTGGGACAAAACGCCTCAACGTTGGCCAAGAGCCACTTCACGCGCCGGTAAACTCGTTACAACCGATTTCCCTGCCCGCGCCCCCCGTCATTTCAAATAGGGAGGCCAAGTCCCGGGCGTTCTTTGGTCAAATTTGACCCATGTTTGCTCAATTGATAGTCGCAGTCGGCTAGTCAACCCATGGGTATTGAAATGAGCCTCCAAGGTAACGACACCGTCGTATTCGAGCATCTGCATTTCCTGCTTGATGAGCAAGGACGTGCGGAGTCGTTTGAGCGTCGGCGCTTGGAACGCAAAGCCTTTCAAACCGTCCAGCTAGTCGCCGAGTGTGGCGAAGATCCCAGTCGCCTCATGTCGAAGGATTTTGAAAAGCGGGATTGTTTCGACATTAGTTCGAACGGCATCGCGTATTTTAGCCCACATCAGCCCACCTGCTCCCACATCACCGTGGCCATCGGCACCGTCCCACTGAGGTTCATTCTCGCCACCGTCCGCCATTCCAAGCAAGTGGAAGATGGCCGCTGGTTGATTGGCTGCCAATTCGTTCGAAAACTAAATTAGTGCTTTGTCCCAAAAGAAGTATGACCCTTTCGAGGGCATGTAAAGATTTCGGACACCAAGTCATGACCGGAGAGGGGCAACCACCGTTGCGGACAAAGCCAAATCGTCGGCTAAGGATTGCCCACGGACTTGTCCCGAAATAAGTTCGCGATTTCGAAAGTCGAAAGCTCCCGAATGACTCTCGCTGGCTCTGGCGGTTGACAGATTAAGGTTTATTGGAGAATGAAAAATTCAAAATGCACCAAACATCAACCATCAACTTTTGCGACTGCACGCAATCGCTGTGAGCCTTTTTGATTCCCCTTTTTCATCACTCATTCCTTAGCAGCGTGGGAAGCAAAGACGATCATTTATCTGGCTGGCGGACTGCCCTCGGATGGCAATGCCGATCTGCGGAGGAATACGTTCGGTGCCATGCGGTTTCGATAGGAACACTGTCTACGTAGGATCTAGGAAGTTGGACAATGGCTGTCGGTCAGGGAAGTTCCCGCCGACGGGTCATCCGCAAGTCGGCTTTGCCATCCGTGCGATGTACTAAACGCCGCACCTTGTCGCATGGTGGCTCAGGCCATCCAGCGCCTCGGCGGATAGGACGATGTGGACTCTCGGATTAGCTAAGTTCGGAGTCTCCCAAATCGGGAAGTTATTTCCACTATTCCTAAGCCGCATTCGCCCGCACCCGAAACTGGAGCGTTTCGCGACTAGGCGAGTCCCATCCACACGTTTCGCGAACGGCGTAACTCGTTCGTGCGGCAGAATGAAAATACGTCCGCGTGCCAACTTCTCCCAACAGCCCCAAACTAAAGAACTGGATACTGGCCAAACCACTGATGGCCGACAACAAGAACAGGGGGTTGCCAGTCATATCGAAATCACTGAACAGTTTCATAAAGACACAACCACCGCAACACAGCAGGCTGACTAAAAACGTCACGATTCCAATCCCGCCAAATAGCTTCATCGGCGAAGCTAAGAAGCGTTGCATGTACCAGACCGTCAATAGATCCAACACGACTCGAAAGGTGCGGTCCAACCCATACTTGGTCTTGCCATGAATTCGCGGTCGGTGATGGGTGACGACTTCGCAACACCGAGCCCCACGAAGGTGCGCCAAGATCGGAATAAAACGGTGCATTTCGCCGTACAAATTGAGTTCGCCCGCGATCTCCCGTCGAATTGCCTTTAGTGTGCAACCCAAGTCGTGGATCGGAAATTTCGTCGTCCGGGAAATTAACCAATTCGCCAAGCGGGAAGGCAAGCGACGACTGAGGAAATAATCTTGTCGTTGTTTTCGCCAACCGTGAACCAAGTCGTAACCTTGGTCGATCGTCTCCAACATCATCGGAATGTCGGCCGGATCGTTTTGGAGGTCGCCGTCCAACGTCACGATCACGTCTCCTTGGGCGTGATCGATCCCGGCTTGCATCGCGGCCGTCTGCCCGAAGTTGCGGCGGAGAATCACCGATTTGACTCGGGAGTCCTGCGAGACCAATTTTTTGATAACTTCGACCGAACCGTCGGTCGATCCATCATCCACCAGGATTAGTTCGAACGAGGAAGACCGGCCATCAAGTGCTTGACAGACTTCGGCGTGAAGTCGTGGCAGGTTCTCCAACTCGTTGTGGACAGGAACCACAATCGAGACGACGGGGGGCGGTGATTTCAAAGTGGACACATCCTTGTGGTAGCCGCAGCAACGGCAACAAAAACAATCGCAACCGTCCTGGTTGCCATTTCGCGGAAATATCGATCCATTTCCGAGTCGTGATCACGTCACGCCACCGCGATTATAGATGTCGCTGCAAATGCGTCCATCTCAATTTCTCTCTTGTGAGTTTGGGGGCAGATTGCTACGGTTCGCCGGACGGGATTCCGTTTGGATATTCGCGCAACAGGGTCTACTTTATGCAGTTTAGGTCGATTGGGTTGGTGGCGTTGAGCTGCTTTCTTATGCTCTCCTTGTGCCACACGGCGTTGGCTCGCTCCGAGTCCATCTTTCCTAGCATTCCGTTGGTGACCGAGCTTTACGAGAGTGAAGTCGAAATGTGGTCGTCCGACTGGAATTCTGGCTGGGGTGCTAGCTACGAGTTGGGACTCAATGGCGCGGAAGGCAATGCGACCAACTTCAATCTTTCGACCGCGCTCAAACTGACGCGGACTTTGGAAAGTCGGATCACCACTTTGGATTTGAACTACGCGCAAGCTTCGAACAACAACATCGTGATTCGGGACTTTGCTCTATTTCGCACCCGCAATGAATACTTGCTGGGTGAATCGCGCTGGTCGATTTTTACGGAAGGCATGCTGGAGTACGATCGTTTTCAGGCCTTTGACTTTCGCTTGACGATGGCAACCGGTCTTGGTTACCGCTTTATTGACAATGACACGACCACCCTAAAGACTCGAACCGGTTTGGGTACATCGCGCGAATTTGGCGGACCAAATGACGAGTGGAAGCCAGAATTGGTTTTGGGTCTCGACTTCAAGCACAAACTAACCGATCGACAGAATCTGTACCTAACCAACGACCTGTATCCGAATTGGACCGACTTTGGCGACTTTCGTATGATCACCGATGCCGGCTGGCAACTGCTGATTGACGAAGAGACTCGGACGAGCCTCAAAGTAGGTGTCATCAATCGACACGATAGTACACCACAGGGACAAAAAGCGAACGACTTGAATTATTCCCTGCTATTGATGTGGAACACCAAATAGTATGCCTCGCACGACGGTCCCCGACGATGCTTCCACTGCCCAACGTCCTCTGCGCGTTCGGGTGCGTCAGGACCTAATCTGTTCGCGCCAACGATACCAGGGCGGTGACTATTGGTTGGTCAAAGATCCGTTGACGCTGCAGTATTTTCGGTTCCAAGAAGAAGAATATTGGTTGCTGCAATCACTCACCGGTCAAGTTTCGGCCGAAGGGCTGCAGCAGGAATTTCAACGGCGTTTTGCACCACAAAAGATATTATCGGGTGAACTCCAACAGTTCTTGGGCATGTTGTTTCGCAGTGGACTCGTGATTGCGGACAGTCCCGAGCAAGGTCGGCAGTTGTGGCAACGACGACAGAAACAAGAACGGCAGGAACGCTGGGGACAACTGGCCAACCTTTTGTCGTATCGATTTCCTGGGTTTGATCCGGGACGAATTTTAGATCGATTGGCGCCGTGGACCGATTGGTTCTTTTCGCCCACCGCAATGTTCGGTGTCTTGTTCCTTAGTTGCGTGGCATCGATCATTGGTCTCGTCCAGTTCGAACACCTGCAACAGCGTCTCCCCAGTTTCGAACAGTTTTTTGCGGTTCAGAATTGGTTCTTGCTCGCCGTGACATTGGCCGTTACCAAGGTCCTGCACGAACTCGGGCATGGCTTGGCCTGCCGCCGCTTCGGTGGGCAATGCCACGAGATGGGCGTGATGCTGTTGGTCCTAGCACCGTGCTTGTATTGCAATGTCTCCGATTCGTGGATGATTCCCTCGAAATGGAAACGCATCTTCATTTCAGCGGCTGGGATGTATGTGGAATTGGCACTGGCGGCTGTGGCAATGATCGTCTGGTGCTCCTCGCAACCCGGCTTTATCAACTCGATGGCGCTGAACCTGATCTTTGTATGTGGTGTCAGTACGATCTTGTTCAACCTGAATCCGCTGCTTCGGTTTGATGGCTACTACATCTTGGCCGATTGGTTGGAAATCCCCAACTTGCGGCAAAAGGCGACCAAGCTATTGCAAGGGGTCATCAACAAGTGGTGCTTGGGCTTGCCCGTGCCGCGAGATCCGTTCTTGCCGCAAACACACGTGGCCTGGTTTGTCCTGTACAGCGTGGCCGCTGGGATCTATCGCTGGGTCCTGACCTTTACCGTGTTTTGGTTTCTCTACAACTTGTTGGAGCCATATGGGCTCAAGATCTTAAGTCAATTGCTGGCCGCGTTTTCGCTGGTCGGGTTAGTCGTGTACCCGGCGATCCAGTTGGTGCGTTTCTTCAAGATTCCAGGAAAGGTCGAAACCGTGAAACCTTGGCGAGTGATGGCGACGATGGGGATCGTGGTGGCTGTGGTCGTGGGTATTCTGTTGATCCCACTGCCACATTATGTGGACATGCCTTTGTACGTGCAGCCCGCCAACATGGTCAACGTTTACGTCGAAACGCCCGGGTTGCTGCACGAGGTGACCGTTCAGAAATACCAACCCGTTCAGGCTGGCGATCCAATCATTCGGTTAACAAACTACGATCTGGAACAACAACGAGTTGTTGCGGCCAACAAGTTGACGCAATCCGAAAACCGGATCCAGGAACTCGATCGACTGGTTTCCTTGGATCAGATGTCCAGCTTGGTGCGTGAAAGCACGCTGGTGCAAATGGAGAACGATCGCGAACAATTGAACGACTACCAACGGCGGATCGACTCGCTCCAAGTCAAGGCTCCCCAAACGGGTTGGCTGATCCCGGCCGCTCGCATCGAACCGCCAGGTCCGGACGCCGAACGCTTGCCGACCCTGGTGGGTGATCCCTTAGAGTCCGCGAACGGTCGCGCCGTGCTCGCCGAACAAACACTGGTGGCCCACATTGCCCCCGCGCGCGAAAAATGGCAAGCCATGATCTTGGTCGACCAGGAAGAAGTCGAATTCACTCGAGTCGGTCAAGATGTCAAAGTTTGGCTGGCCCAGTTTCCGAGTCAGGTGTTTCGAACCCAGATCGACGAGGTGGCGGTGGACTCGCTGCAAGTGATCCCTACGCAAATGGCTTCTCCAAAGGGCGGCCCGGTCGAATCGATCGCCACCGACGGGGGGCGGTTCAAGCCGGTTTCCGCCAAATATTTGGTGATCGCTCCGTTGGAAAACCCGGATAACCTGATGGCGAAGGACCTAACCGGCGTTGCGAGGATTCACGTGGGTTATCGTACCGTCGGCAATCGTTTGGCCCGGTATTTGGCTCACACCTTTAATTTCAAGTTGTAGAGTCACGACGTCCGAGCGTCGATGGTTCGCACCTGGACGAGTAGCTCCGTTCCCCCGAACGTGGCCGGACAGCAACGGTGACGACCGCAACGGTGACTGTCCCCATCGCCAACGGTGACTGTCCCCCACGACATCCACCGCGTTCGCCAGAACGTGGACCTACCGCAACCGTGACTGTCCCCATGACCCATCGGGCTTATGGTGACTGTCCCCGCGGATTCCACTCGCGGATTCCACCGTCTGCTGACACTCGCCATGTTCGCCAGAACATGGACCGAAGTATCGACCAACCCCGTATGTACGAGTCTGCT
>JAEUIP010000400.1 GCA_016795075.1 Planctomycetaceae bacterium
TTCTATCCGAGAATCCCGCTGATCACCTTCGCACTGGGGTTCTCGACCATGGCCAGCTTCTGTCCGCCGACTTCGAATTTCAAAGCTTGGGCATCGAGTCCAAACCGGTCCAGGACCGTGGTCAGCCAATCGTGGTGCGTGACGATGTCCTGGACGGCATAATGCGAAAAATCGTCAGTCGCACCATGCACATAGCCACTCTTGATCCCAGCTCCAGCGACCCACATGCTGAACCCATAAGTATTGTGGTCGCGACCAACGTGTTTTAACTCGGTGTCCCCGACCGGGACTTGGATCGTGGGCAGTCGCCCCATTTCGCCACCCCAATGGACCAAAGTCGAGTCCAATAAGCCTCGCTGCTTCAAATCTTTGACCAATGCCGCAGCCGGTTGGTCGATCTCGCGACAACGATTGGGAAGCTCGGTCGCAATGGCCGAGTGATGATCCCACGACTGGCCGTTGTTGAAAATCTGGACAAACCGCACCCCTCGTTCGACCAATCTTCGAGCAATCAAACACCGCGTCCCGTAGTCGCGCGTCGTGTCGTTGTTCACGCCATACATTTCGAGTGTCTCGGCAGTCTCGCTGGAGATGTCGAAGGCCTCGCCGGCGGACAGTTGCATCCGGGCCGCCAATTGGTAGCTGGCCATGCGGGCTGTCAAATCGTGATTCCCTGGGAAACGTTCCGCGTGTTGGCGATTCAATTCGGATAAGAACTCGAGTTGTTGTGCCTGAGCTGAGCCGCGGAGATGCGGCGGCGGGTTGAGATTGAACATCCGGGGCTCCGTCGGTCGCACAACGGTTCCTTGATAAAGCGAGGGCAATCCGCCGTTTGTCCAACTGTCGCCTCCGCAGATCGGTAGACCAGCTGGATGCGTCAACGCGACATAGGCGGGCAGATCCTGCGACTCGCTGCCCAAGGCATAGGTGAGCCAACTCCCGAGCGTCGCACGGCCACCCAAGATTCCACCCGTGTTCATGGCGAAGAACCCGGGAAAGTGATTATTGACCGCGGAATGCATCGAGCGGATCAAGGTGATCTCGTCGGCGATCTCGGCCAAATGCGGCAACAACGAAGAAATCTCCATGCCGCATTTTCCTCGCGGCTGAAATTCCCATTGTGGTCCCATGATTTGACGACTGGCTTGCGCCGCGTTGTCGAAACTGATATCGCCAGTGAACTGTTGACCATGTCGCTTGACCAATTCCGGCTTGGGGTCAAACAAGTCCATTTGACTCGGGCCGCCCATCATGAACATCGAGATCATGGCTTTGGCCCGCGCGGGTCGCGGCGGCTGCTTCGGCAACAAGTCGTAAACGGGTGTCTCCAGCAACGGTTTCTTCAAACGCCCGTCGTCGTCCTGAGCCCATAACCCGTCCTCGCCCAACAACATGGCAGCGGCGACCGACCCCAATCCAAACGCGGACGATTGAAACCAATGCCGACGTGAACACAATCCGCGCGCCCCACATTCATGGCTTCGTTGCTTCATCGCTGGTTCCTTTTATTCCAAATACAAGAATCGGTTCGACGCCAATAACATTTGACAAAGACTGGCCAAGGCCCGGCGCCGATCTCGGTCCGGTTGCTCTTGCAGTTGCTGCTGCCATGTCGGGTCCTGATCCTGCCGAAATAGTGCTGCCTGTTGTTCGATAAATTGAAGACCTTGGGCGACTTCTTCGGCATTCGCCGAGCAGGCAAACGCTGTGCGAAATGCCAGATCAATCTTGCCTTCGAGCGAATCGACCTTGGCCCAGATATTTTCCGCCATGTGATTGGCAGCTTCCACGACCCACGAATCGTTCATCAGCAACAACGCCTGTGGAGCAACGGTCGAGGAGCCACGTTGTTGGCAGTTCGGTTTCATCTCGGGCAAATCAAAAGTCTGCAACAGGCTCAATTGCAAAGCACGCTGGGCACCCAGATAGAGGCTGCGTCGATTCGCAGCGGTCCCCGCATCTTGAATACCCGCAAACAAACCATCGCGCAAAATCCGAGTGCCAATTACGGCTTTGCCTTCGTCATCCTCGGCGATCGGCACACTTGGACCACCAACTTCCAACCGAATTCGCCCACTTGCCACCAAAATGGCATCCCGCACTGATTCGGCATCCAGGCGTCGCAATGACACGCGGCCAAGCCAGCGATTCTCCGGGTCCATCGTCCAACTATCTCCGACATTCCGTTCAACATTTTCTGACATGGTCGGTTCGGCATCGCGGAAGGCAACGGGCACTTCCAACGAAACGGCAGATGCCTGTTGAAATGTCCGCGAAGCCACGATTTGCCGGTGCAACCACTTGAGGCTCCAACCGTTGGCCATGAACTCATGCGCCAAATAATCCAACAGTTCAGGATGCGTCGGTCGTTGGCCGTTGAGTCCAAAGTCTCCGGGGGTTCGCACCAGTCCATGTCCAAAATGGTGTTGCCACACTCGGTTCACGATCACGCGAGCCACGGTGGGGTGCGTGCCATCGGTCAATTGCCGCGCATACTCCAGACGTCGCTTGGAGCTGGCCGGATTGATGACCGAGCGATTCGCGCGATGTTGGGTCAACACTTCTAATTCACCCGCGTGAACCTCATGCAACAAGGAACTCGGATTGCCGCGGAACATGACATGACTTGCAACAGGTTCCGGGCGATCCGATACCGACATCAACTGCCGGTCCAACGGTTTCGAGTCGCGAATGGCAACGACCTTCTTTTCCTCTTCTTGAAATGCGCGATGTGCCGGGCCGTCGTATTCTACCAATTGCCCCACAATCCAATCGATCGAACGAACTTTTGGGTGCGCTTCGAGCAACGCTTTTTGATCGGCGTTCTGTTCGCCGGGTGCTGTGGTGACGGCAAGCCGCAGCGCCTCGCGGACTTCCTCGGGAGCCGCCAGAATTTCGCGATCTTGAATGGTCTGGCAATGGGCTCGACGTCGCGCGTTGATGTCGTCTTGCAACGCCACGGCTTCGGCTTCGATCCGAGCGCGTTCGGCTTTGGTAGCGTCGTTGGTCATGTCGACCAAACGTTGGCTGGGCAATTGCCATTGCTGGATGGGCATGGCAGGGTCAAAGACGGCTCGCAGGCGATAGTAGTCGTCAATCGAGATGGGGTCGTAGCGATGATCGTGGCATTGGGCGCACGCGACGCTAAGTCCAAGTACTGCCGAGGTCACGGTTTGAATCGTATCGGCGACCGCCTGATTTCGCACCAACAACGTGTCTTCCGTTTGCGAAAGATCCGGCGCCATTTGCAGGAATCCGGTGGCGGCCAAGAGTCGCGCGTGCTCGTCGTTATTCGCGTCGCGTGGTCCGTGGATCATTTGATCGCCGGCCAATTGTTCCTGAACAAACTTGTTGTACGGCAAATCTCGATTCAGGGCATCGACCACGTAATCGCGATAGCGCCAGGCGTGTGGCCGAGGCCGATCGTTCAAGACTTGGCCTTCACTTTCCGCGTACCCGGCCACGTCCAACCAATGTCGCGCCCAGCGTTCGCCATATTGGGGCGAAGCCAATAGCCGCTCCACCGCAGCCGCGTAGGCCTGTTCCGCCGATCCATCTTGCAGAAACGCGTCTAGTTCCGAGGTCGTGGGTGGCAAACCCGTCAAGTTGAAGCTAAGCCTTCGCAGCAGAACGTGACGTTCGGCCTGAGGCGCAAACGTGTATCCCTGTTCGTGGAGTTTCCGAGCGACGAAGCGATCAATGGCCCCCATCGACTCATCGCGCACGTCGTTTTGGCTCGGCGCCGTGCTGGGAATATCCGGACGTCGAATGGGTTGAAACGCCCAGTGCTCCAGTTCTTCGACCGTGAAGCGAGCCGCAGCGGGGTCCTCGGGTTCAGGCCGTGAAGTGCGTCCGCCCTGCGCAACCCACTGCATCAGCGTCTGTTTTTCGACTTCGTTTAACTTCTTGGGCCCTGGCGGCATTTCATCCGCGATGATCCGCTGAACCAACAGCGACTCGTCCGATTTACCGGGGACCAACGCCGTACCGGAATCCCCACCGGTCGACATCAGTCTCACCAGTCGCAAGTCTAGTCCACCGGCCTTTTCGGGCTCTTCTCCATGACACAAAAAACAATGGACTTTTAGTATCGGCCGAACGTGCTTCTCGAAATAGAGTTCGGTCGTTGCGAGCGGCACCGGGGCGGCCGAAGCATCAGCCAAGATATTAGTCGAGTCAACCACG
>JAEUIP010000401.1 GCA_016795075.1 Planctomycetaceae bacterium
AATGTCTTCATGAGCGGTTGATTGCCGATCTATCGGTTACTGCAACTGCAGCAGTTGCGGGGTCTGATGATGGGTCAGGATCGTTCCCAACAAAGTGAACGGCGACACATCGTAAATGCCAATTTCAACGAATTGTCCAATCAATCGCCGTTGTCCTTGGAAAACGACAATACGGTCGCAAAGTGTACGACCGGTCAATTGAACCAGGTTCGCATCTTCGCTCGTTTCGGTCGCCGAGGTGGCCACTGGCTGATCCACCACACTGGCTGCGGCCTGGTCTTCCTCGAACGGTGCGGAATTACCAACGGAAGATGTCAGCTCGGACGGGGAACTCTTGCCCTTCTCGCTCCACTTGCTTGGGCCTTCCACCAAGATTTCGACCTTGCGTCCCAAGAAAGCGTGATTGTCCTCTTCGCTAATCTGATTCTGGATCGCCAAGAGTTCGTTGTTGCGGCGCTTCTTTACTTCTTCAGTGATGTCGTCCAAGTAGCGCTTGGCACCGACCGTCCCAGGCCGTTCGCTGTACTTGAAGATGAAACTATTCTTGAAGCGAAACTCGCGGACGACATCGCAAGTCAATTGGAATTCGGCATCCGTTTCACCGCTAAAGCCAACGATGAAATCGCTACTAACCGAGGCATCCGGCAACCATTCGCGAATCCGGTGCATCATTTCGCGATAGTCCTCGACGGTGTAACCGCGCTTCATGCGTTTCAATACATCGTTGCTGCCACTTTGCAACGGAACATGAAGGTAATTGGAGACCTTGGGCAAATCACGAACGGCCGTCAAAACGTCATCCGTCATGTCCTTGGGATAGTTCGTCACGAACTTGATTCGACGGAGCCCCTCGATGTCGTGCAATTGGTGGAGCAAGTCACTAAACCGAGTCGTTCCGTTGGCGTCGGTAAACTTGTAGCTGTTGACGGTTTGTCCCAACAAGGTAATTTCTTTTGCCCCCTGTTCGGCCAAGATTTTTGCTTCTGCATAAATCGACTGTGGATCGCGGCCCTGTTCCGGTCCGCGGGTCATCGGCACAATGCAGTAGGTGCAAAACTTGTCGCAGCCGATCTGAATTCGCAGATAAGCCTGAAAGGGAGTCGGACGCATCGTGGGATCACGCAGAGGATCAAAGGTTTCGTGGCTCCGCTTGATCGTTTCTGTCGAACCGTCCGTTCGTTCTTTGCTAACGGCCATGTATTGGCCGCCCGGTTTGGTCTTTGATTGTCGAATCAATTCTGGAACTTGACGCAATTGCCCGGGCCCGACGATAAAGTCGACGTAGGGAGCTCGTTGGAAGATCAACTGTTGGTCTTTTTGAGCCATGCAGCCCATCACACCAATGATTTGCTCGGGGTGCTTGAGCTTGTGTTGTCGCAATCTTCCTAAGGCACTGTAGATCTTGTCTTCCGCGTGCTGCCGGACGCTGCACGTATTAAAAAGAACCGTGTCCGCGTCCGCCGTCGAATCCGTAAGTACGTACCCTTCCCGGCGCAAACTGGCCACAACCATTTCGCTATCCAGGATGTTCATCTGGCAACCGACGGTTTCGATGTATAGCTTCTTTTCAGTCATGTTCCGTACGATCGGGAGGGGTTTGCCCAATTTTGGCGAAAATAGGTTCACAGCGCGAGCCAGTACAGGATAACGGCCCGGCGCCATTTTTCGAATGGGTCTTGGCCATCGAAGTTGTTCGGCTCATGTGGCTTCCGAAGCACTCATTCGGGCTGGACCTCGGGCGGTAAAGTCCAGCCTTTTTCTTGGGCAGCCCCTCGAGTGGTTACCCGAATTTGCCCGTCCGGCCGCGCCGGGTCAACCAGCCAAATCAATTTGCACTTTGGATCGCGAGCGCTGGTGACTGCTGGGTCAGGATTCGCCTTCAGGACCAACGCGGTCAGGATCTCGGCCAATGGCCGGTTTTGTTGGTTGAAATTGGTGATTTTCTGATTCTGGGTGATTCCGTCCAAACGCAATGAATTACCGTCCAATTCGATCGAAAACTGAAATGGCAACTCCGGGTGGGTGGTTTTGATTTCTGATTCCAATTCTACCAAGGCATTGATCAAGTCTTGTTCGGGAATACTCAGGCTCAACGGCGATCGCAAAAGTTCGGCCAAGTCCTTGGGGCCAGAAGAGGTCGGAGTGCTAGGTTGGTCGCTCACGACCGCCGATCCACCTCCACCGGCGCTCATCGCCGTGAAATAGATTTCAGTCGCGGCCGCCAAATTACTTAGGGCGTGAGGTCGCAACCACACATTGAGCGTCGGTACTCGATCGTGTTGACCGGCACGAACGAGCCCACTGACATCGTTTAGCATCGTATCGTATCGCAACAAGGCGTTTTCCCAATAGGCAACACGTGGCAGTCCCAGCATGCTTCGCTTGACCGACTCGGACATGGTTGACAAATCATCCAAGACCGGCACCAAGACATCGCCTATGGGTTGCGCTCGATCACCGACCACCTTCCATTCGACATACGTTTCTCCTCCCTCCACTACATGTACCGACAAATACATCATGCGCACTGCCGTCGGAACTCGGTCTTTGATCAACTGCCCCAACCATTGCCACCGACTACCTAGCCAATCCTGTCCTTGCGCGTTCCAGATCGTGACCGGGTTGATGAACAGTTGCACGTGACGTTGTGCATCGGAAAACGTCAGCAGACTGGCCATGGTACCCGCGAATTGCGTTTGCCCATGATTTTGGACCGCGGAAGTCACCAGCTCCGGTGTTCCAACCAAGATGCGACGGACAGGAAGCTTGCGATCGTCGATCCGGATGTCCGAGAGCGTCGGGTCGAACGTGTCTTCGTCCACCCGGTCCAGCGGAGCCGTCGCCAGGCCTTCCGCCAATTCGGCCGGCATTGGAGCCGTCAGTTGCAGCCAGGCTGCCTCGATTGCCTCGCCTTCTCCTCGGGCCAATAAATAGTGATAGACGGCGGGTTTCTCGGGGGACTTGCCCGCATTCTCGGTTGGACCTGGAGCAGTTTTGTCCGGAATTTCCGAATTGACGTCGTCTTCAGGTGCCGTCGTTGTTGAGTTCTTGGGAGCGATCTCCTCGAGGGCTTCTTGACTTGCTCCCGTTTCCACCGTGGCAGTGCTCACCGGTATTTCGCACGAAGCGACCAATTTCCAGCCTGCGAGCGAGACCTCGGCGGACGTCTCACTGTCCAACAATATCGCATGTTGAACCCGATCCAGAGCCTGGTACTGCCCGATCAACGTCCGCGTAAATTGTTCGACCTCGTAGGTCTCCCGCCAAGTCTGAATCGCGGCCGCGTATCCCGTCGGATTCGGCCCATCCAAGGCTCTTAGAAGTGAATCAACGGTTGCAGAGGATTTCCAGAAATCCTGATGCACGATGAGAAGTCCCGATGGATTGTTCGGCAAACCATCAACCGCCAGCGGAAAACCGACCGTGGGTGACTCCCACAACAACCGACCGTCGTCGGGGACCACTTCTTGCTTCCATCCAGTCGGTTGACTCGGAACAACGGCCTCCTCCAGGTTTTGTTTGGACGTATCGTTCTTGACTGCGGTTTCTCGTTCCGCGACTTCGGTAGTCGCGGGGCCAGCCACAATCCACCACAGCAAAGCGACGAGTGCTGCACTGCCGGAAACAAAGCAGGCAACGATCGGTGGCGACCAAAAGTTTTTCCGCCGCGCACGGCGTCCTAACTGGTTGCGAGACGCTGAGTTCGCGGTGAGATCGTTGCGAATGCCCGCTTCACCCTCGGTTGCCGACGAACTTACCGCTGGGCTACCCTGAGTATTGATCACAATTGCCGGGACGGGTACCGTCTTTATCAGATCTGGAATCTCGCTGGCCTTGATGATTTCAAGTTCTTTGGTCCAACCCGTTGCGGGCCACGTTCGGCAGGTGTCCCGCAGCAATTTGGCGGCTGGCGATATTGCAAATAAGGCCTGGGTCGGCTCGACACTTTGTTTCAGTAAACTGCGGAGAACTTGAATGGTGTCCGCCGCTCCTGGTCGGTGCAACGGGTTCGGGGATGTCAATTTCTCCACCAGCGCACGAATCGGTCCAGGCACACTTGGCGGCAGAGTTTTCGCGTGAGCGTGCCGTTTTTCCCCTAGCTTTTGTTCCAAAGTCACCGAGTCGTCGGTGGGCTCCGAACCCGTCAGCAAGAATGCCAACAGGGTACCCAAACAAAAC
>JAEUIP010000402.1 GCA_016795075.1 Planctomycetaceae bacterium
CTGTTGTTGAAAAAAGTTCCCTGCGGCTTCCGAAACGTCAAAGAAGACGCCTTGGGAACTATGCAGAACTTGGCAAGGCATCTCGTTAATTGGTGCGTTTGGGCCAATGACGTGACCGTTTGCAATGAACAAGTCCCACCATCCGTCCAAATCGATATCAATTGGAACCGATCCAAAACTGACGTAGGGCGAACCCACGATGTCCAAACGGACAGCGCGACTGGTGTCGCGAAAGCTGAGTGCGCCTTTGTTGGCGTACAACGTGTTCTTTTTCAAATAGTAGTTCGTTACAAAAATATCGGTCCAACCGTTGCGAGTGAAATCCGCCAAAGTAACGCACATGCTGGCTTCATTTAGTCCATCCTCGCTCCCGGCAATCCCGGAGCGTTCGGCCATGTCGCGCCATAAATCGATAGGATCGGCCGTTGAATATTCTGAACTGCCGCTCAAGCGCGATGCGTTCGTCACGCGTGTGTTGATTTCGAGGCCGCGTCCCTTGGTGTAACAGGCATTAGCGGTTCCATCGTTGGAGACGTAGATTTCCGGTTTCAGATCATGATCGAAATCCGCTGCGGCAATCCCTAAACATTTGGCGGTTGCCGTGAACCCCCAACTCGTCGTTCGATCTTGAAACGTTAAATCACCTTGGTTGTGTAGAGCTAAATAGGGTCCACCATCAAATTGACCGGGACTTGGATAGCCCAGTCCATGATCGAACATCTCTCGTTCGGAAGCGTAATTCCAATCGACGTAGCTGACCAACAAGAGGTCTTCAAGTCCATCGTCGTCCAGGTCTACCAATAACGGAGCTACCCAAAACGAAGAGGGTATCTGCAACGAATCCAACAAGAGTTCCTGGAATGATCCGTCACCTTGATTGAGAAACACTCGTGGGCGTCCGAGATTCGCAACCATGATGTCTTCGAAGCCATCAACGTTGAGGTCACCCACGGCAACACCATGCGAGTAATCAAATTCGTAGAGATGGGCTTGGTCCGTGGATTCTCCGTAGCGACCCCCGACATTACGAAACAAACGATCGCGGTGCTCCGATTGCAGCTGAAGGGCCGGCAAACTCCGACCGTTGGCGAAGTAAAGATCGCACCATCCGTCCAAGTCGTAATCAAAGGCAGCCGCGCCTCCACCCAAGGCCTCCGGCAAATACAAGTTTCCGGCCGTCGCGTCGTTGTGATAAGTGAACCTCAACCCAACATCCGCCGCGACGTCGACAAAATTCGCCGACACCTTCGATTCTGTTTTAAGACTGTTGGACGGACCAAAATCCAAATGGAGGCGTGGTTTCGGCTTCGAAGGATCAAACTCCAATCGTTCTGTCGCGACAAACTTGGTCGCGTCGCAACCAAAAAAGACTAAATTCCAGGCGGTTAACGCGACCACCAGAATCCACTTCCGCCATGGTCTTCCCATGCCGAATCCACTTGTTGAGCCGCACATGCTGTCACCAAACCCGAGAAAACCTGACGGCTAACGTTCACGAGAACGCTACAAACAGTTCAATAGGGTAACAGAATGCGCCCGTAAATGCTACATAAAGATACACATCATTTATTTACATCTCCCGATGTCCAATATTGGCAATGGGCAAGTAGAGCCCGAACTGGTGAAACTGCAGTACGGAACTGGCCGGAAACGGGGTTTGGTGCGACGCGATCGGTCCCAATAACTCGAACACTCTTTGCCATTCGGCCCAAGGAGCCCAGCCGTTCAGGCTGATGGAGTCCAAGCCGTTGGCCCCGTCGGAAAGGCCTCCTTCAATTCGCCAGACGGTAACCGGCTGCGCGTTTTCGGCCGCGGGTGCCCGCCACTGGTTCGTCGGCAGGACGTTGATAATCGCGGGTAACTGCCCAAACCATAACGTGGTCCGGTTATCACTTGAACAGGCCGCCTTTCCGCACAGAACGAACGAACCGTCCCCCTCGACGTAGGCCGGCCCATCCGTTTCCAGCCGCTCCCGAATATCTTCGAAGGATCTCCCCCATGGAGATTTCTCTATCACTTCAACGGCTCGAAACTCGGTTTGGCGAGCCCGCCCCTGCTCCATTTCGAAAAAAATCTGCTCGACCGAGCAAACCGATGAATCCCCGGGCATGACATAAGCGTGTTCCATTACGGCGTTTAGGCCTAACCACATGGTCTGATCCTCGCAACTTTCTCGCGGTAAATTTGGTTTTCCGAAATGGAAGCAGTTTGCCTCGATTATTCAAGGCCCGAACAAACCGCTCGCTGACGCAGCCGCATTTCGTTACATTGGAGTCGCCGTGGTTCGACGTGGCAACCTGCCCGATGTTTCCGGCCTAGTTCCGAAAACGCCACTACGTTTTTGGGCAACCTGGGAACCGGGACAACTCAAAATGTTTGACCGTTGGAATCCAACTTTCACAATCGGAACTTGGTTTAACGATGGGTTTCCTAGGTAATTTGATTCCGGTTGCGTTGGCCATCCTGGTTTTGGGTTGGGTCATTTTCAGATCCATGATGCTGCGAAGCCAACGGAACCAGATTGGTTCCCCACAAAAACAAGTGGCCGACCACAAAGCGGAACTGGATAAGCGAGAAAGTCGCGGGGATCGCGCGTTGCGGGATGCTCCGCCCGAGATCTTGCGTTGGCAAGCGGAGATTTTTGAATTTGCCCGAGAAATCCACGGGCAAGTCGATACAAAAATTGCGTTATTGGCGGCGACCGTTCGCTTGGCCGATGAGCGAATTGCCGAATTGAAGCGAACCATTGAAGCGGCTGAGCAACTTCTAGCGAGCCCGCCCCAATCCGAGAGTCCGAAACCCGACAAATCGACTCGATCGGCATTTTCCTCGGACGCGTCAGAATCGTAGTTTTCTCGTGTCAAACGTGTTCGCTCGGTCGGGCTTTAGCTCGTTTCCTGGACAAGAGCTCTCACGTCCTCTATGATTCACTCGTTCTTCTGGGGGAAAGCCATTGGAAGCGTGGGCCTCAAATGCGGCAACATTCGACTGACGTTTTGGTACTGTGCGAAAACCGAACTGGCCGCAACGAGGCAGTGGTGTGTGGTTCGCGGGCTTCCTGGCTTCGAGCAATGATTGTGTGTTTGGTCGCGGTCGTCTTAGGGATTAATGCGAACGGAGTTGCGTTTTCGAAGACGCGTTTTATTCAAGAACAAGAACCTCCGATCGTAGAAACCCAAGATGAAGAACCAAAGTCTTCGGTGCCTTTGGACAAGCAGTGGGAAGATTATCTTCTCAGCCCGATAACGGAGGCGGATAGGCAGTGGGCATTGGACGCCATGACCGAAGCGGAGCGTACGGAAATGACTTCGGTACTGCAGAAAACCAATTTTCAGTTGGACACCGTCGCGGCTCAAGTTTATATCAAACGCATTTGTGAAATGGGGCCGCGAATCAGCGGCACCAAACCCATGGAAGTCCAGCGTTCGGCGTTGTTGCGATATTTTACCGAGCTAGGTTTTTCGGTAGCGACGCAGTCGTTTGATGTTCCGCATCCGGAGACCCGGGCCAACACAACCTTGGTCAACATGATTGTTCAATTGCATCCCGAACGGAAGCATCGGATTCTTATTTGTTGTCATTACGACACTCGCCCGTTTGCCGATCGCGACCCCGAGAATCCTCGGTCACTACTGGATGGAGCAAACGATGGAGCCAGTGGCGTTGCTTTGCTGATGATGATGGCTCCGCATTTGAAAGAACTCGGGCCGCGTTTAGGCATCGATCTCGTCTTTTTCGACGCTGAAGAACTGATCTATGTGCGCGATCGCGATAAGTTGTTTCTGGGTTCGATCCACTTCGCCGAACAATACGTCCGCAGTCCACCAGAACATAAATATCGGGCAGGAGTTTTGATCGACATGATTGCCGATCGAACCTTGGAACTGTACCACGAGAAGAACAGCCTAAAGTACGCGGGCCCGCTTACGAAACAAATCTGGCTCAAGGCGGAGAAACTCGGGATCAAGGACTTTGTTGCCAAAGCCAAACACGAAGTCCGCGACGACCATCTGCCATTAAATGAAATCGCGAAGATCCCGACGACTGATTTGATTGACTTTGATTACCCATCGATGAATTCGGCTGAAAAGTATTGGCACACTAAGAAAGACACAGTCGACAAATGTTCGCCGTTATCGATGGCAAAAGTCGGAGTCGTACTGCTCGAATGGGCGAAGGA
>JAEUIP010000403.1 GCA_016795075.1 Planctomycetaceae bacterium
AGAGAAATACAGATTTGCCCGTCGTCCCCGCAGCAAACCATCTTCCATTCGGCCGCGGATAAATTGAGTGCCAAGTCAAGTCGGAGAAGTTTTGTTTGAGGATTAGTTTTGCGTTTGGTACATCCAAGACCGCAATTGTTCCATCGCGAGTCCCCAAACAAAGCGTTTGACCATCAACTGAAAACGCCATACAAGTAGCCAGAATCGTTTCATCCTCAATGCTCTTTATCCTTTGCAGCGAATTCAAATCCCAAATCTTTATAGAGTGGTTGGCACTACTTACGGCCATAAATTGGCCCGAGGGACTGAACGCAATCGACAAGAGCTGTCGGTCTCCGTCGTCAACTAAAGTAAATTTGTCTACCCCATTGGCGGAAGCCGCCGCAACATGCAGTACAACCAAGGCAGTCTGAAGCAACACCCCGTATAGCAGGTTCATGTCAGGATCCAATAATGGCAGAACGCCAGCCATCACCCGGCACGCGCGAGCAAGGCTTCCATGTCAAAAACGGCCGATCACGTGCTCGGCGTGCATGGCTTTGTTCTGCGTACAGTCTACCAGAAGAACTTCCGAGGTTCGAGCGTTCCTTCCAGCATTTGTGATGCGTGCGTCGCAGCTCGCTTGCATCGCCAATGATCACCGATCGGACACGATTGTGTGATTTGAGCACTGACATCCGCAGCCGTGTCATGATCGATTGTAAAGGCTGCTTGCATTAGTATTAGTAATGCCTCGCTTCGAGATGCTGGTGGTTGGACCTGTCCCGCTATTCTGACAGCTTCTCGCAACGCCGTCTTTGCTTTTACGAGACATTTGCGTTCTGCCAAGGCAGCGATCTCCCATGCACGAACTGCGGACTTCTTGTAGTCGTCGTCACATGTCGCTGCAGCATTCGCAGCTTCTGCAGCTATTGGCTCAGGGGCGGAATCAGTGAAACGTGCGACCCACGACAATGCTTGTGCACGAAACCAAGGATCGCTCACCGAACGCGCCTTTGCTAATGCCTTGAGCGCGTCAGTCTTCGCGAGTTCGATGGCTTGATCTCGTTGCAGCGTAGCAATCATTCCTTATCGCAGAACGACCCCAATGACCGAGCGGGGGCAAGTAAATTTTCCATCAGGAAGCGGCCGATCCACCGCTTCGTGTCCATCGGATTGTTGTTTGGTACTCGAGAGGCAGATGGCGAGTTCGGACGGACCGCTTGTTTCGTATCGTATGTGCGGCGACTTAATCTCGCATTTGTTGAATTGTTTCAGTTCGCATGTGAATTGTCCAGTTACATTCCACCGTTTGAAGCCGTGATTAATTGCGCCTGCAACGTTTTTACTCGGGAGCGGTAAGCACCGAAATCGCGCCAATCCGATCGGGAAGATCACAGAGACGTTGGCCGTTGCCGCAATATTTGCAAATCCATGCTGAGCCGCCTTGGAATTCCCAACCTTCGGCAGCAATACGCGCGTCGAGTTCTTCGCGTGTTGAATCGTGCATGCCGAAGGCAACAATTTGCTTTGAGCAATTGTCGCAAGTTGCGATCAGCACTGGACCGTCGTCGTACTGCAATGTTGCTGCCATCGCTTTTGCCAAATAACGACCAAAATTACCCGGTTGCCGCCAAGTGACTTTGCTTTCAGGAAACGCCCGATTGGCAATGCGGGTGCATTTACTTGTTCGTCGATTTCCTGTGCCTGTCGTCGATCCTTACGGTTTGCCTTCGGGCCATTCCCCGATATGCTCGGATGTTTTGTGCGAGATTTCCGCCCGGAATGACTCGAGAATCATTTTAAGATTCTCACGCGGATCACTGCCCATCATATCTTCAAGTGCAAATGACACATGGCGGGCAATGTCAGCCAGCACGATGCCCCATGCGTGACATTCATCGATTCCAGATGTATCGCTCCAATGTCCTACGTTCAACACGCAGTGTAGCTTTCTTTTTCCAATCCAGATCCGAGCCATTTCGACCGCGTTCATGTCCTCTTCCGCGGCTGGAGGCAATAGGAGTGGTCGACGGTTGTCTTTCATCTGCGGAATCAGTCTTTCATCGACGAACGCCGAAAATCACGCGGTTGCGGCCTTGTGACTTTCCATCAGAAAAACGCGATCCGCAACTCGCGTGCATTGGATTGTTACGGCTTGTTTGGTTCATTGGGCACCCGCCAACCGTTTCCAGTTCCGAATTGCCCTAGCCAATTCGCGAGGTGTCTCTTCAGCAATTTCAGCATACCATTTTTCCTCAATGTACGTAAGGAAGTTCAACAGCACGGAAATCTGTTCCGGATTGAGCGAGGCAACTTTTGGATGTTGCTGAGGAAAGTCGTCACGCGGTAAAGCCATTCCAAGTTCCGAGTTGATGAACGTGTCACATAAATCGCATACTGAATCGCGGTCGTGCATTAAGCAGACGCGAACCAATGCAGGAATCCAGTAGGTCAGCCCCTCTGGAGATAGAAGGCAAAGCGACATTTCGACATCATCTGCAGCAAAAGTCGAGTGATCCCGAGTCTGCAGCAATTTGTCGAGGACCAAGCATTCCTCACAGCGGCATGTTGTGAAGGTGGTCGGTCTCGCGACATTTCGGAACGCATGATCGACCTTACGTTGGAGTTCAGTGGCATTCATTGGCTCTGGTTTCAGGCCGTAACGGCAGTGGTCACCCGGCACGCGCGATTGACTCATCATTTCGAAACGCCCGATTCGCGTGCTCGGGTGCACCACTTGGTTACGTTTGGCCTTCGCTACGTTCAAGGTTGGCAATAGAGCGATGAACCAACGCCAGGTCATGGTAGAGCATTGGTTCAACGTTTGTTGTGCCACGGTCGACGATATACAGGTGAATTGGGAATTCTGAGGGATTTTTCTCGGCCCATTGAATAGCATTCTCGTGCACCGTACGAATCATATGTTCCGAGGCGAGAATTTCTTCGAAGGAGTCGCCCACAATTCCAATCAAAATGAAGATCTGGCGATCGGAATACGAAAATCCAACCATGAGCATTTTGGGTTTTGCTGCGTTCGCCCCGTCTAGTTTATCGTCTGCCGCACCAAGTGCCTTTCGAATAGAAGGCCGCAGTTTGATCTCGTAAACATCATCAAGAACCTTTTTGGCAAGCCAAGCTGAAAAGAACGCAAATACACCCACGATCCCTGCGAGGACGACTCCGCCATCCGCCTTGGGCCTGGAATCGACAGACAGAAACTCGGGAAGTTCTGACGTGAACACAGGCGAATCGTCATTCACGAATGCGGCTTCAAAGCAATCTGCCAACGGGATGGGCGCAGCGTTAAAGAATTCGCTGTCGCCTGAGGCGAATATGGTATAGCCGATTGATTCGGAGTGAGTGTTATTCAAGTCGATCCTCATCAAACGTAACGATGGCCATCACCGGGTGGCGGGAGTTGACTTTGATTCATGAAAACGCTGGCCACCGCCACTCCGGTGCATGGCTTGGTTACCCGACGTCTTACGGTCGTTAATCGGATTTTGGGAACGAAGCGCCATCATACGGTGGAATGTAGCCGGGCCAATCAGGGCCATACCATGACCTGCTCAGCAACCAAGCATGATAGCGAAGGTATACGCGGGTCAAACATCGTCTTGATCCTGCGTTTTCGCGAGTGAAAGCATAAAACTCATCGAGCAATTCACCGAGGCGAGCAATTTCATCTGTGTCAGCGACCGATTCAGACTCCAAGAGCATCTGCACAATACCAGGCCAAGCAAGGTTGTTTCCGTCTTCGAAGCGGGGAAGAAGCCATTCGCGAAATCCAGTCAGACAACCCGTGGCCGTGTCCAATCCGGCGAGACGTCCTGCGTACGCATCGACGCGCGGCGGGCCGATCCGCTGCATGGCTTGCAGCAATGCCAGCAGGAACAAGGCATCCCCACCCGGATGGATCGGGAGGTGCTGGCTGGCGACCGCGGCCGTCTCGGTGCGGGTAACGGCGGCGATCACCCAGCCCGAGCATTTGACTCAACGCAAGTCAATAGGCCGATCGAGGGCTTGGCGTGCATCGCTTGGTTCTGCCTATTCTCCATCTTCTTGAAAGCCAACGACTCGCTCGTACGAACCATTGTGCAATTCAATTCGTCCAAGCTGCGGACACGATCCGAGAATCGATTCATATTGATCGTGTTTAAACCGATTCTGCAGCCAAAGGTACCGAAGC
>JAEUIP010000404.1 GCA_016795075.1 Planctomycetaceae bacterium
GGAGGCGTCAAGGAATCTAGCTTCGCTTTGAGCTTTGTATGCGCTTCACGAATTTGCTGGTAATGGGTTCTCAGTTCGTTAATTCGCTCCTGTTTTCGCTTGCCATCGGCGTAAGCTTCGGTTAGTTGCTGATGCGCTTCGATCTTGTCGGCTGATAACTGAGTCAGCCGTTGGTTCAAACTGTCAAACTCGGAGTTCCGTTTGTGGAGCAAGTCGTTCAAGACCCGGAGGCGTTCCTGCACTTCTACGAGACATTGCTGCAGATGTTCGATAAAAACTGACTTTTCCGCCAACGCGTTTTCGTAAGTTTGAACGGCTCGATGATGAATGTCCGTAAGATAATGTAGTTGTCTCCGCTCCTCCGAGTACTCGCGAGCCCGCAGTATTGCTGCGGAAACCTCGGTAAGTTCCCACAACGACGATTGTCGTTCTCGAGCAAGGTCCAACCACTGCTGTCGTTGTGGAGTCAACACTTCCCATTCCACGGGGAGCGAGTGATCCGGCTGAGTGATCGGCAAAATCCGATCGGGAAAACGGATTGGTCGCCCTGCGATTCGCTGCCGCCGAGCGATCTGTGCCATGCTTCGGACGAGTACCCCCATTCGGTCGATCGCCGATGATTGGCACCACAGTTGATCTTGCAAAATTGTTCGTTGATAGAACAAACGCTCGGGCGACGGCTCCAAAATCTCGGAGACCGTTGTCTGAATTTGTGAAGGAGCAGAGATATGCCATGCGGCCGGGACGTACAGCGGGACGTTAAAAAAATCCAAGATCGCGACTGGGCGACATGCCAACATGGCTTCCAATTGCATGGTCGAAGGTGTCGTGATGACGGCGGTCGCTTGGTCGATTGCTAAATTGACGTCTCCCGTGGAACGTTGTTCTGCCGTGAGTTGCAAATGTTCGCTAATTCGATCGGACACACGCCAGCGAATTTCGACTTGACGCTCGCCAACTCGAGGTGGGGATTGTGTCAAACATTGATGGAGACACGCAAACTGAGTTAGCACGACATCCCATTGCGATTCCGAAAAAGCCGGTGTTCGCGCCGAGCAGACCAACAACGATGGCGCGGCAGTCGCGTCGAATGTTACTTCCGTGCGAGCCGGGGAATCGTCTTCCGCTTGCCACCAACCAAAGTGGCGCGCTCGTTGGTCTAGACGAGGAAGCCCGACAACTTCGCATTTTCCACGGTTGCCCCACGACTCCCATAATCGGGACTGTGCGGCACCCAATGTCGCGATCTTATGGGCGACCGCCGGTTGCATCAAACTTCCGGCTGGTGTCGTGGGATTTTGCCAACTGTTGCGATATTCCGTGATCCCGTCCGCCAAGACCAGCACGCCTCGATTGTTATGGACCATGGCTTGTCGAAGGACGGCCAATTCATCCCAGCGATAGTGATTGTGGGTCACCAAGAGATCGATTTCAGCGGGCAACTCATGAGCCACCTCATAATCGGCCAGCACTCGAACGTCGACATCCTCCGAACAATGCTCCAACCACGGTCGATAGAGTGGTGAATCGAGCGCTGCCCGCCATAAAATTCCAACGACGGGACGATCAGTGGGTAGTATTCCAGGTGGATAGTCCATCGTCACAATTGCTCACTCGGTCGCTCAATCGATTCGCCAACTACAGCCGCCAACCCGAAGTCCGGCCAAACACGCCCATCTTAACGTCCGTTGCCCAAGTCGTTTAGGCCAAACGAGCCTGAACCAAGTCGTGAAAATGAACCATTCCGACAATCTTGGCTCCATCGACGACCGGTAACACCGTCACGCGATAAGCCTCCATCACCGCGAGGGCGGCCGCTGCCAGGCCGTCCGGGGCACATGTCCGTGGTGATGGTGTCATTAGCTGCTCAACCGACATGTCGAGCGGATTCTCGTGTCGCTGTATGGTCCGACGGATGTCCCCGTCGGTTAACAATCCTCGCAAACAGCCCACCGAATCGGCAACCATCGTAGCCCCCAGCGACTTGCTCGTCATTTCTATGATCGCATCCCGGAGCGTTGCGTCGGTCCGAATGATGGGCAGCTTGTCGCCCGAGTACATGACATCCGAGACCCGAATCCTCAATTGGCGTCCCAAACTACCGCCAGGATGAAGGCGAGCGAAATCGTCGACCGAAAAATGTCGCTTGTGCATGACGACCACCGCCAAGGCATCGCAAACCGCGAGGGTTGCGGTTGTGCTGCAAGTGGGCACGTTCCAACCGTCGATGGCTTCCGCAGGAACGTGCACTTCCAAGACAACGTCCGCCAATTTGGCCAAACTGTTATCAATGGTACTTGTAAAAGCAATCACTTGAACTCCCCAAGGGCGCACCGTCTCGGCCACTCGCAATACCTCGTCAGTCTCGCCTGAATAGGACAATGCGAGCAATAAATCATGCTTGGTGATCATCCCCAGATCCCCATGCAGCGCTTCACTGGGTTGGACGAACATGGCGGGAGTACCCAAACTAGCGAAAGTCCCCGCAGCTTTACGACCAATTGCCCCCATCTTACCCATCCCCAGGAATACGCAGCGTCCCGAGCATTCGTTGATCAGATCAATCGCGCGGGCGAGCGTCGCGCTCCCTAGTCGATTTGCCACGTACTGAATGGCCGAGGCCTGGCGTTCCAGCACATTCAAAAATGTTGCTCTGTCAATGTCGTTCATGAGTGTGCCGCAACAAGTTGAGGGTGACGTTCCAGCGCTTGCAAGCAGGTGCGGATCAAGAGTGCCTTTTGAATGGGTTTGGTCGCATAGGCATTGCAACCGGCGGCCAAACATTTCGCCTGGTCGCCACTCATCGCGTGTGCCGTTAAGGCAATGATGGGGCGACGCCAGCCTTTTTGTCGCAACTTGGCTGCCAAGTGATAGCCGTCCAATTCCGGCATTTGCATGTCTGTAATCATGAGATCGAAACTACAATTCTCGGCCAACGGCCCCTCGAGCGTACCGTCTTGTGTCAAGGATTCCAATGCGATTCTACCGTTATCGGCAATGGTCACGGTAGCACCGGCTCGTCGCAAGTGGAAAGCTATCAACGCTTGGTTATCGGGTCCGTCTTCGACCAACAGGATTTGGCACCCGGCGAGCGGAACGGATGGACGCTCCTCCGCCGCTTGCGACTTTTCTTGGGCGGCGATCACGGGTTCAACGCCCACCGGCAAAAATTCCGTGTCCGACGTGATTTGAATGGGCAACGTTAACGTAAACGTCGACCCTACCCCGGCAGTACTCTGCACGGTCAGACTTCCACCCAATAATTCGGCAAACGATTTCGAGATGCACAATCCCAAACCGGTGCCACCATATTTCCTTGTCGTGCTACTGTCGGCTTGAGTGAACGGTGAAAAGAGCCGCTCCACTTGTTCGACCGTCATGCCAATGCCTGTATCACTGACGGAAATCTCGAGCTGCGGCTGTATTTCGCTTTTTTTCAACAATCGAGTTGCGATCGTCACTTTCCCAGACTTTGTGAACTTGATGGCATTGCCAACGAGATTGACCAAAATTTGGCGAATACGATTGGGGTCACTTACGATCGTAACCGGGATTTCTGTTAGTCGAACATTCTCCAATGTCAAATTGCCCGAGTCCGCGCGACGTTTCATCAATTGTTCGACATCGTCCAACAATTGATGGATGCGCATTGGGATTTTCTCCACAACGACCTTTCCAGCCTCGACTTTACTCAAATCCAAAATGTCATCAATCAATTGCAACAAGTGCTGGCCATTGCGATGAATCGTCTCCGCATAGTTCACCGTTTGATTTTTTGAAAGACTCACTGAGGAATCGCACAGCAATTCCGCGTAGCCTGAAATCGCGGTCATCGGAGTCCGAATTTCGTGGCTCATATTCGCCAGAAACGAACTCTTGGAACGGTTCGCCGCTTCGGCAGCCTCTTTGGCGGCTTCCAACGCAACTTCGTGCTCGCGCTGTTTGGTCAGATCTCGAATGAAACAACACAACCGAATTTGGCCGGCAATATTGATCGGGCAGACCGTCCACTCGACGGGGAACTCGCGTTGATGGCGATCGATCGCTGTCAATCTCGTTCGCTTCCCAACAATCCTTGATCGACCGGTCTTCCAATACGAATGGAGCTCTTCGGTCAGCGAGTGCCATAGTCCTTCAGGAAAGATCGTTTCGATAAGATCCTGGTC
>JAEUIP010000405.1 GCA_016795075.1 Planctomycetaceae bacterium
GTGAGCAAGCAATGGCTGTCAGCATTTTGCATTGTTCAATTTCCATTTTTCATTAATCATTTTTTTACCGTGTGAACCAAAGACGATCGGGGTTCCCGGATTAACCAAGGCCGGACTCGCCCAAATCGGGAAGTTGTTTCCAGACAATTCCTAAGCGAGTTGGCGGCGGAGCGGAAGTCGGGGGATGGCAGAATCTGGGGCGTGGATTTTGGATCTGCTTGCGGACGGGAGCGCGGAGCGACGCTTGGTGGGGTCGGATACCCGACCCCACCAAGCTCTGCTCACGCGGTTAACTGCCAAGGCCAAGCGACGTTCTGCACACTCTGCTATTAGGTTTGGTCGGTTCGAGGCCGCACAGTTGATGGGTGGCACCGACAGTGTCGTGGATCGCTCCGCGATCCGAGGACCGCGGAGCGGTCCACTACAATTGCCAAACGTCGCTTGGTAGGTGGGTGGCACCTATTGGCGGGGGCGAGGGCTTGACGAAGTATCCGCAGATCGCCAAACTTTGGCTCATCGCTGGTCGGCCGGTCGGCCGATAGACAGAAAACTTTGGGAAGCTCTCAAAATGAGGGCGTTTAGCTCAGTTGGCTAGAGCGCCACGTTGACATCGTGGAGGTCACTGGTTCGAGTCCAGTAACGCCCATCCCAATTGCCGTCGTTGTGCTTCGTACGTGGCGGTAAGGTCGGAAATTTCTTGATTTGGTCTTATGGTAAATAACGAACGGGATTCTGCCGTTTCTCCGTCCGTTGATGGCCATCCGGAACCCCAACGGACGGACCAGGGCTCGGGGGTGGAACCGGCCGTAAGTTCGGTAAAGCCTGTCGTCGGTATTTTGGTTGACTCCCCGTCCCGACCTTGGCATGCTCGAGCGTTTTACCGAGGCTGCCACCTGTTCGTTTCCTTGATTTTCGCCCTGCTCTTCCGACTCCGGATCGCCGGTCGAGAGCATATTCCACCCGGTGGAATGTTGGTCTGTTGCAACCATCAATCACATCTGGACCCCGTCCTGGTCGGTTTGGCCTGTCGCGAACCCATTACCTACATGGCTCGCGATACCCTATTCAAAGGTTGGTTCGCGAAGTTGATCACCTACTTGGGGGCGATTCCGATCCAGCGCGATGGACTGGGGTTTGCCGGCGTCAAAAAGACGCTCGAGCGTCTCAAAGTCGGTGAAAAAGTGCTGATCTTCCCCGAGGGGACTCGGACGCCGGACGGAAAAATGCAAGCTTTGAAGGGCGGCTTGGCCGTGATCGCGCGGCGGGCCAAAGTTCCATTGCTGCCAATGGCGATCGCAGGTGCGTTTGAGGCTTGGCCTCGCAAACAAAAGTGGCCCTCGCCGAAGACGATCCAAATGCATATCGGACCTCCTATTTCGTTGGAAGTTGTCCAAAGCCTGGACGACGAATCGCTGACCGCCCTGTTGGAAACCGAGATTCGCAAATGTTGGGTCGCCGCCCAGGCGACACGTGCCCATCGAGTCGGCAGTGATCCGACCAGTTAGCTTAGCGCCAACTGGGGCGGTGTTGGGCGGCGGCGCGTTCGAGGTTCTCGAATTCAGCGCGAGCAAACTGGGCGTCAAGAAAAGGAACCTCGATCGCATGATCGGACGGGCCCGCTCCGGCGGTGTCGACCACCAAAGTTGACGTTTGCCACCGCCGATCAAAAGGCGATTGACTAAGCCGAAGGATCTGAATGCGATCAAAAAACGTGCAGCTCAATTTTCGGTACCAGATACCGCTGCGAAAAACCACTCCAAAATCCGTGCGTGCGTAACGAAGGCTCTGGCTTTTTCGCCAAGCGAACCAAACTTGATGGGCCGCGATTAACCCGCCGGGCAACAACCCCCAAACGTGCCAGAAATAAACCGAGATGGCGATCGCGGCAATACTTACGACAACGGCCATTCGCAGCAGACGTTGCCGAGTATTGGCCGCCGCACCTTGCCAATGGATCTGTTCTTCGGACAAACTCAGCCCAGGGCGAATTTCGTTGAGCAACCGCGGCACTTCGGCGGCTGGTAATACGGGAATGAACCAAGTTCGAGCCAAATTTTCCTGAGTCTCTTCGCCGCCGCCGGTCCCGCCCGCGGTCTCGATTCGAATCGAAACAAAGCGAAACCAGCCCAAAATAAGTGGTCGATGAATGCTGATGAACTGGATTCGTTGTTGGGGGACGGACATGCTGTAGCGACTAACGAGCCCCGCGGAAACTCGCAAGTCATTTCCTTGACGCCCCAGTTGGTAGCCGAAGAATCGATACAAGTACCAAATGATTCCGAGGACTTTCAAAAGGCCAAAGGCGACAAGGACGAACAACAAAACCGCGGCCCAATTATCCAGCAAATCGGTCCACCGCAATCGCATGATCGGAATCCACTGTTCCCATTCCTTCGGGAACAGTTTCTCGTACAAATCAAATTGGTAAAACGTGCCTAACGCCACGCCGACCATCAGCCAACCGCGATTGCCCGCCAGCCCCGCCAGGACCAACCACGTCCAGGGAATTTGCAGCAAGGGGACCACTTTCGGCTCGACAAAGGCAGGCGTTGAAGACTGGCCTGCGCCGTCCAGGTCGTGATCTTGGCGGATTCCAACGGGCGTCGCGAGTTTCGGTTGGTCACCTGGGGCAAGTTCTGCGGAGTCTGCCGCGACCTTTCTTCCATGATTTCGCGAACCATATACGGCTTGTCGCAACGAATCGATTTGCCGTTCCGTCAAGACACGCAAGACCGCTTCCGCTTCCGTTCCACTGGCGGTTTCCAAGCGGACTTCGGCCACGCGAAAGATTCGGTGCAGGACATTTTGGGTCAGGTCGATGTTTTGAATCTTACTCAGTGGAACCGTGCGTTGATTCTTGAAGATCAAACCTTCGTTGAGGATCAATTCGCCGTTCACAACCTGATAGCGCAACGTCAGATAACGAAACAGCGTCCTCAACATCGCGAACCCAAACGCGATCATAGCGATAATGCCCCAAAACCAAGAGCCGCTGGCGGCACCGAGAAAACCAAACGCGACGGGCATCAACAGTTCGCGACTATGCGACGCCAAATCAAAAATGATGGACGAGAAATGCAAGAATTGTGGTTCGAAGTCCATGGCTCTTCCCGCGTCATGGCTCGGAATATCCATGTTTCGCGCGATCCAATGTCCGTCGGGCCCCAGGACCGTTGTCGGCCGGCGCGAATCGTCCGACTCAAGCGATGACGACTCAAGCGATGACGACTCAAATGGCGACGACTCAAATGGCGGCGACGGAAGCGGTGGCGACTCATGCGGTTGAAAACCGTGCGGCTCGGAAAGTTCCGCTTCATGGTCCCCAAGCGGAGGCCTCGATCGTTTGTCCTCGGGAGTGACGTGCGATGGTACGTCGTCGGCGTCACGAGCGTCATGGGGTTCAAACGACATCGCCAACCCCTTGTTGACGCAGCAAGCGATCCCGCAAACGGACGGCGGTCTCGTAGGCCAACCCATCCAATTCTACGGACGCATGTTGGGTTCCGGCCGTGTAGACCGTGAGTTTGGCCAGTCCCCATTGTCGCTGCAGGGGACCTTGAGTCAGGTCGGCATGTTGCAAGCGAGCCAAGGGAACGGAAATCGTTTGCTTCCAAAACACGCCCCGTTGAATCTCTAGCCCAATGTCGTCCATTCTCCAACGAACATGGCGATGATGGATCGGCGGCCACGAGAACAAAAAGCTGATCAACATGGAAAGCAACAACACGCCACCCGCCGCCGTCCACATCCAAATGAGGGAAAAACCGGCGGCGAATCCTCCAATGACGATCCCAATCAACGAGCCAACGCCCAGAACCAGCGAAATGATCAGGGCCACCACTCGCGACACTTGAATATCTCGTGGGTCCAAGGGGTGGTACTCTCGCTCTGGTGCGACCGTTGTCGGCAAAGGATCCAACTCGGTTGAAACGAGCCTGTTTGGATCCCCGTCGAAACTTTGGTCAACAGAACGATCCGGATCGCTGACCGACGAATCGAGCGGTTTGGCCGACTCGGGCCAATCGTTGGAAATCGCATCTCCCGGCGGCACGTTATCGAGACTCAAAAGACAACTCCCAGCGGATGACAATCAACGGTGAAGCGCCCAAAGACTTTGTCAAAGTCAAACTTTAGGGTCGCGTCTG
>JAEUIP010000406.1 GCA_016795075.1 Planctomycetaceae bacterium
GTTGTTGGCTCCATAAGTTGATAACGAAACAAGCGTCTTGCCACTTCGCTCGTATAGGGCCACGTATTGGGTCACTTTGTTGCGTCGCCCGCGATAATCATATTCGAAGTTCTGTAAGTTGCCGTTGGTGGTCACCGACACCGGCAGTTCGGTTCCGGCGTAGTACGCTCGCCCAGTAATGGTGTTGAGGTTGACATTCGAGTTGACCGTGATGTTTGCCGCAGCAAACACGTCGGTACTGGTACCGTAGAACGCGTAGCTGAGGGCGTCCTTGAAGTGATTTTGCAGTCGGCACTGCACGCGATCGGTACGGTACAGGCATGACGAAGTTAATTACCAAGTAACAAACCTACGGTTCGATTCTAGGGCGTTTTTTGCGATAGATTGTTCCTTTTTCCTTCGTAATTGGATCGACAAAATCTATTGCTTCAATGTTCCTCTCTCGTTGGGAAAGAATATCTATGTCAGCACACCACCATTCAAAAAACTGATTAAGTGAATAGTTCTGGGGTTCAAGCCTATAGTCTTCAAACGTGGTTATTGGATGCTCGGAATCAGTGCAATCAACGCAGGAAAAAATGTTGCACCCCCAATCGCAAAATGGCAAAAGGCCTCGATTCCAAGTTCGCCCCTCATATTCTTGCCCTTCCTTAAGAATCTGATAAGCTTCGAAAATATCCCGAAAATCGAAACATTTTCCACCTGACAACCCGATGATATCGCACCAAGAACCCGAGTATCCGTTCCCAATGGTTGTGTAAAACGCCTTTAAGAGGTCGGGAAGCTGAAATCCTACCCGTTTCTCCGCGTCTTAAAGATCGTGGATTGAAACAACCGGAAAAAGCTCGGATGACGGATGCTTAATAACATACTCTGAAATCCTGTCAATTAAACCAGAGCCCATCTCATTCTCCATCTATTCTGCTATTTCCTTGAATTCAAAACAACGGCGACCGTTAGTTAGAATAAGCTGGTATTTGCTTCCATCCAACATATTTGGGGGAGACGACGCTGGAGGACACACTTGTTGGTCCTGTGTTGTCCACCAATTTCTCCCCTTATGCTTCGTGAATTTGACTGGCAGTGCTGGGCGTGGTTTCTTATTGGCTTCGAACCGCGAAAACGATCGGCTTGATGTTCGACGTATGTCCATCGCGGCTTCAGGTTGGTTGGACTCGACGACGGAAGACTTGATCGATGAGCTGGGCGGCTAAACTGGCGCCGTCCGTATGAGGTCGATTCGCAACGGCTTGGCATTGCTGTTGAAGCCGTGCGTTGTTGAATAGCCGCGTTAGTCGCGCGGTCGCGAGGTCTCCATCCAATCGACGCAATGCAGCAGGTTTCAACACGGTGCCAATCCCTAACTGGCGGACTCGGGCGGCGTTGTCAAATTGGTCATTGAACCGAGGAAAAACCAACTGCGGAATTCCGGCGGCTGCGCAACGGAGCGTCGCTCCGATGGAGCCACTGTGGATCAAGATCGAAACCTGTCGCAGCAATTGTTCCAATGGGTAGTAAGGGACGACTTGGACGTGCTTCGGGAGCGCGGAAGGCAACATCGCGAGGTCTTTCTCAATAATAACCAATCCTCGGCCCATCGCTTCACTGGCCGAAATCCAAACGCGATAGAAATCCTGAGATGGTGCCCCACCCGAACCCGCCAGAATTGCAATCGGTGGACGATTCGCGTCTGCGCAGTGCAGTTCTGTAAGATCAGCCTCGCGGTTTGGGCCTCGTTTTTGGCCAAGGGTCGAGGGCTCCCAGTGAATCGGACCAACATACTGAAACGTACACGGCCAATCCCTCTGAACCGGCGCGAACCATTCCGGAAAACAGCCCAAAACCAAATCGGGCCCCATGCACCAATCATGTAAAAATCGAGTGCGAGGTTCCAAGGCCAACTGCCGGCGAAGTGGCCCCAGGATCGGTCCAATCACTCGATCGATCCCCCACCGATCCGCCGCCCAAAACTGCAATCGCTTCAACCATTTTGGCATCCAGTCGTGTAGGAACAGTGGGGGCACCACAGGGCTCGCCATCACGCTTCGCAAGACGTAGGGGCTGAGAACCAACGTCGCTGAGGGAACCTGATATTTTTCCGCAATCAATCGCATCCCAAAACTCAATGGACTGCCGACCAACATTGTCGGGTATCGCGTTCGACGTTGTTCCAAGTAATCAACGGCTTGAGCTGCCGACTCGGCCGTCCAGCGCAAAGCGACTTCCCAGATGCGAGATTTTGGAAGACTCGTGAGGCTTTGGCCGACTCGATTCAATTCTTCTTCCGACCCCAGCGGAATAAACTCCAGCCCAGCCTCACCAACTCGTTCCTTGAACAATGGATTGGTCATCACGCCGACATGATGCCCCAGTCGCTGCAACTGTTTACCCACCGCCAAGAACGGATAAACATCACCTCCGGAACCGTTTGGATTCAAAAGCACTTGAGTTCTCAATTCAAGTTCCTCTTCATCGGATCGATTCCTGAATGACGTGGCTTCCGAATCGGTGTCGTTGTTTGAGATAGCCCAGCATCGTACCACATCCGTTGGCTAGTCGCTCAATACTTCAAGAAGACGCGGAGCCTTTCGTTGGCCGAAGGTCTTGGCAAACTCCGCCAACGAAGTCTCTTCGGTTATCCTTTTAAGATCCTCCGGCGGCACAAAGCTCTTTAGAAACGACTCGAACTCCGTTGCTTCCAGTAATCGTATTCCCTCTGGAATCGCCGTTGCTAGTTGCTCGCGACGTGCGGGATGATCGACATCGGAAAGGACAGGGTTTACAAACAAAAGAGCGAAAAGGCAAAAATAGAAAAATCGAACGACGACCATTACTGGATCCCAAAAAAAGCCAAACAAACCAGCGCACGCTTTTGATCAACGACCGGCCTAACACTGTGCCGAACAATCGCACCGACGTCCGAATAAAACATTGAAGTGAACCTTAATAATCGCCCCATCTTTCGGTTAGCGAACCGCTGGCCAATCAAACCCAACCTAACAGACGCTCCATGCTTAGTTATCCAAATCAGGCTTACTCATGGTTCTTTCTTCAAGAACTCTCAACAATCCCGTCCGCCTTTCCAAAGAGCCCTAAAGCTCTACAGTCACAATCCGGCCGAAAACCCGGGAGGTAAGCAACCACGATTCCGCCCGTAACGAGTACAGCGGGAACGATCGCGACTAATGGGCTACACCTTACCGCGGCTCGCCATACGAGATCGGCAGCACATCGAGTGCCCCATCGGGACTCGGAAAACACACGGCTGCGTCTTCACCCGTATTGTATAACGATATAAGAATCTGGCACATCCTGAAGTTGTCTGGATGCGTTTTAAAGGTAACAACCGCATCTGGATACTCTTTTGCTAATGTCTGATAGATTTCGTTCGACCATTTTGCCAAATCACGATGCTGCCCCGGTGAATCCAGCAATTTCTTAGTAACAATGGCAGCAGCACGAGCCGATTCCAGACTATCGAGAAACGTAAAAAATCGATAGCAACGCTTTAAGACATCGGTGTTTGTACATTTCATACGTAACTGCCGAAGCCACTCCGGTATTGGGACCTGCAGATCTTGCATTGGAATTATGTTTGATTTTTCGACAAGCTCGCTGTGATAAATCATCGCATCGGTTGGCGACAAAGACTGACCGTGAAGCAAAAACGCGACTAGGAATTTCTTCTCGTCTTCGGTGTTGGGCTCTTTCAAATCAACAACTGACTTAATTTGTGCTGCCCAAAAACAGGGCATATCGAATTCAATCAACTTACATTGTTCGTGGAAGATATCCATCGCATCATTTGGGACCTCGGGAAGAAGAAGGAGGAGGCTCTGAAAGGTTGTGCGATATGCAAGCAGCTTGTTCCAATTCTCTTCGCCATTAGCATGTTTTTGTAGCTCCAGAAATTTAGAAATAGCACCTAGGGCATCCGCAGTTTCGGCATCATTCCCTTCGTGGACCGAAACGCAAAACACGAATAGCAAGTTTTCGTAGATTTTCCACGTTTCATTCGAGAAGAATTGCGGCGGAAGCGTACCGTCCTTGTTCTGGACGTCGGCAACCATAGCGTTTAGCGACTTGCACTCGTCCAAGAAATGGATTTCGCGAAGCTTACGCAAGTAATCAAAATGTTGCTG
>JAEUIP010000407.1 GCA_016795075.1 Planctomycetaceae bacterium
AAACGATTTTCTGCCACGCTGCCCGCTCTCACCTTTCGGCGGCGTTTGCTAGCTGCGGTTGTGTGCCCAACTAACGGGCCAAAATTCTAGTTTCCCACCGCCCGGCCATCTTTTGCGGGCGAAACACCGCTTCAAATTGTTCTCTAGCCCCAAAGTTCTCCCAGCGTCGCCGCCGATCAATAACATATCGCCACTACATCAAGCAAATCCCAACTCTGGACCTACATCGGAAAGTTGTGTGTCCCCAGTTGCTCTCCCGGAGTGTCTCGGTGGGACGCAGCGGACAAAGGATTTGATCTAACGGGAACCGTTACCGAAACCAGCAGTTCTAACTTCTCGCACAAGGAGCGGTTGTCGCAGTCTTCGGAAGATTTGATGCGAATGGACGACGGGCGCAAGGTAGGCGCCGTGCAGTTCCAAGCTTCGTCGCTGGAGGAGATCTCGCGGACCAGCAGCAGTTACCTGTCGATCACGCACGGCGTGGGAACTCAGTTCGGGATCACGGAAGCCTCGGACGAAGTGACCACGAATCACACTTGGACGAACAAACAGATCAGCAACCGCAGCGAGTACCGCGAATACGCCGCACCAACCGCAGCGCCACCAACCACCATGGCGGCCCTGCGAACGAACAGTCCCAGTTCCAATCAAGCCCTCCTGGGCACTGCGCCAACCGGAAGTTCGCTAGTCCAAGAATCGAATCACTCGACGTTGTATTACTCGCCGTTGTCTGACGTTACGAAGACGGTCAAGAACTGGATCGAGTCCTACACATCCGATGGCGGAATCACTGCCGCGCCGATCCTGTACCGCTACTTGGATGAAGTCAACGTCAACGTCACGGCCACTGTCACCAAGACTGGCTACGTGTTCAACGGAAGTTCGACATTGCGATCGAAGTCCACGTTCACCGAGAGCGACCAAGGCACGATCGAGACGTATCGCGGTCTGGAGCGTCAGGACGGCAATTCGTTCAACAACTGGACAGTGACCTATGTCCCGGTTGAAACCCACACAGGCGGCATCACGCAGTCCATCACCCACACCAAACCTGCGGCCGACAACACAATCACCGTCCCCAACCAAGGCACCAACACGACCGTCGATCCAGTCGGAGAATACCATTCGGGCACCACCACATTGTCCACGTACCTAACCGTCCAAAAACCAATGGCGGATTTTGTGGGCGAGTTCACAACCAAAACCGGCTACGTTTCAACCTCTGTCACTACGTCTAGCAACGGCGGTTCGAGCGACGATGATTACAGCCAAACAAGCGGCGGGAGTGGTGCCCAAGATGGGGATTCGGAAATCAGCCTCAATCTCGGAGACCTCAAGAATCTTAGCGATCAAGAGCTTGCGGAAGCGATCAAGTTGTTTTTCATAATGCACGAAGGGCTAACACCGGATTTCGAAGCCTTTGAAGCAATGTGTAATGAAGGCTTCATCCGAGTCGACTTCTATCGCTCCTCACCGTATTTCTTTGATCTTCATTCGGGGACTGATTCGCGCCCGATTCCCGGAACGCACACGGATGGACCACATTATTTCTGGCGGATTTACCTCGACCGGAATGAGATAGAGAAGCACGGGCTTGCTTGGGCAGTGACCGAGTTTCGGAAGAGATTAGAGACGCTAAATTCTTATCCGTATGGCGATCGAAGTTTTCGAAATAGACGCAAACTATTTGCTGACAGCTTGAACGCATCGACACTCGCCGGAACGCCTTCCGCAGCCAATTCTGCCGCGCAAGATGAGTATTTTCAGGGACTAGCAAGTGAGCCGCAGGCGGCCCTGGCAGCAGCAGCTCGTGAGGCCGAAAAGGAGCTGATGTTACTCGGCGAAAGAGGAGTATTACTAATCCGAATGACGCCTCACGGTGGATTTGTCTTGGCAGTGGTTGATTGTGCTGACAATCGAATAACATTTCAATACAAAGTGGCCGGCGTTGGATTAGGAGTTCTTGGAATTGCCGGTATTATTCGGGCGGCGAGAACAGCAGCAGGGGGTACGCATTATGCTCACTTCAATAAAACACATATTGGTTCCCTTCCGAGACCGAAAGGAACAGGGCCGAATGGTGGGTTACTACAATCTCACCACGGACTTCAGAAACAATGGGCAACGGAAAACTTGCATAGGTACGGATACAATTTGGATCTTGCCCCAACCGTCACGATAGAAACCGGTATAGGGTTTCCGCATACCGTGATTAGCAACGCGCAAAATGCTCGGCGAAACACACGAGTCGCTGCTGGACTAGGGAAATGGAGTTCGACGCTTCAAGAGGAATTACAATATATCGTTGACGACCTTACCGCCGCTGGCTACAGCAGAAGTACAATCGAACGTGTACTTGAGCAACAATATGGCATGTTAGATCGGCTTGGCGTCCCATATTCGCGAATCGTTTTCTAGGAGATTATCTAGTGAATCTAAGCCACCGTTTTCGAGTTGACGTTTCTAATTCGCCATCAACCGATTTGGAACTCCAAGAATTGAGGAATTTTTCTCGAATACCACTTCCAACTGACTACGTCGAGTTAATTGAGCAAGGTTCGGAAATCGAGATATTAGTAGACAACCGAATGTATATTCGGATATGGGGCGCAAGGGTTTGTATTGAAATGAATAAGGCGTATAGTATTCAGAATTGTTTAGGAGACAGCCTCGCGATCGGTGACAACGAAGGTGGATCGGCGTTGGTTCTAGTCCCATCAAATGACGGAATTAGGGCTGGAATTTATTTGATCGATTTTGGTTGCCTTGATATTGACGAAGGTGTTTTTATCGCAGGATCGCTAAGTGATCTCTTAATAAATGAGGTCGGCGTTGATTTGCTACGTTGAGAGACAATAAGGCCACCCATAAATGCGTTTGCCCAACATAACGATAGGTGCCACCCATCTATTAACTCCTTGGGTAATAACACCGTGAGAAGAGACTATCGATGTCGAAAAATGTTGTCGGCCGCGTTAACCAGCAAGGGATTTAAACTTGGGGCTGTGTCAGCCTTGGAAGGGTCGTTTGTCTTCACAAAACTACGAAACGACGGATTATTCGAACTGATTGATTGTGACTTCGCCGGCAGGTACCGCGACGCAGCGGTGTGCCAGGTAGGCGTTTCGGTGACACGAATTGTTTTACTGAAGAAGCTCACCGAAGAGTCGGTAGTTGTCGAGGTAGCGACAGTTCCGGAGCGTGGTTGGACAATCATAGAATCAGATGATCAGCTCGAAGCTTGGGTACAAAAGGTAATCGAAACCGCCGTCCCAAAGGCTGAGCAATTCGCGAACGAACATGCGGAATCTCTGCTGGTTCTTACTGAAACAACTCGTAGAAAAGTTCAACCGTGCATTGATGAAATTCTGAGGGTTAATGATCTCGATCTTTATGTTCGATCACTCAAAAGTCAAGCATCGAGCGATCAAATTCGTGTCGCTAAACGACTCGCAGATTGGCCAGGTGTCTTACAAGTCGAAGGTGCCGAACAGATCTATGAAGCGGCGTGCTTGGCTGTTGTCACGAGAATTCGGCCGAGTGAACTGCCTAATCCCGATTTGCCAGCCGTGATGCCACTAGAAAATGCCCAACTAATGTGGGAGATCCAATTGATTGCCGACCGGTTGCTGGATCACGCAGCCCGAAAGTGAAAACCTGGACACAAATTTTCCCAATAACTGGCGCACGATTTTTGTCTGGCGTACGATTACGAACCAACTGGGGACACACAACTTTCCCTGCCAGCTGGGGACAAATCCGCGGACTGAAGTGGACCCCAATTTTAGACGAATCCGGGTAGACGAATCCGGGGACACACAACTTTGCAGCCTCTCGAAGGACCAAAAACAGGAGAACGAGTCGAAATTGATTGGGCAGCAACAAAAGAATTCCAAGGACTCGGTGATGCCAGACGAATCCGGGGACACACAACTTTGCAGCCTCCCCGTGCAACGCAAGTTGGCTTTCACGCGGGCTGAACTGACCGTTTGCGATCTCTACGCCAGAAGAATTTGAGTTTTTCTACAACGCTGTGACCTGATGTGTCACAGGGATGTTGAAATTGTTGCATTTGTCAGCATGGAGCTTCGGAACGCATTCTTTTTTTGGATCGTGAGCTGGAAAGTGG
>JAEUIP010000408.1 GCA_016795075.1 Planctomycetaceae bacterium
GCGATGGTCGGTCGTTATCGGTTCGAAGCGACACGGGCCGCTGAGGCTGCCTCGTTTATTCGCCCCGAACTGCTGAGTTTGTCGAACGAAGTCCTCCAAGCGTATCTTCACGATCCCAAGCTTGCGCTCTATCGCTTGCAGCTCGAGCGGTTGTTGCGGTTCAAGCCGCACACCCTCAGCGAAAAAGAGGAACAGTTGTTGGCCATGCAGGGCGAGATGTCGCAAGCAGCAGGCAATGCGTTCCGTCAGTTGTTGGACGCGGATCTCAAGTTTGGCATGATCACCGACGAACAGGGCATGCAACGAGAACTCTCCAACGCCACGTTTGTGCAACTACTTCATTCCCCCTCGCGGGATGTACGGCGTGAAACCTTTGCTCAATATTACGCGCAATACGAAGGTCACAAGCATACGTTGACCGCCACGTTGTCGGGATCGATCCAGCGCGACGCCTACTACGCACGAGCACGTGGCTATGCCAGTTCCTTGGACGCGGCTCTCTTCCCCGACAATGTACCCCGTGCCGTTTACGAAAACCTGGTAGCGACCGTTCGCGCCGGGCTACCGGCCGTTCATCGTTTTTATGACGTGCGGCGACGCAAGATGGGTTTGCCGGACATCCATCACTACGACACGTATGTTCCGATTCTGAGCGAACTAAAAGTCCAGCACCGCTGGGACGAAGCCGTCGAAAAAGTCTTGGCAAGTCTTCAACCGTTGGGCACGTCTTACGTCGAGACACTGGCGGCGGGGCTCCGCGGCCGCTGGTGCGACCGCTATCCCAATGTCGGCAAACAAAGTGGTGCGTTTAGTTACGGCACCTACGATGGATTGCCATACATCATGATGAACTACAAACCCGATGTCTTGCACGACGTGTTCACATTGACGCACGAGGCCGGGCACAGCATGCACTCGTGGTACTCGTCGAAACATCAACCCTATCCGTATCACAACTACACGATCTTCGTTGCCGAAGTAGCCAGTACCTTCAATGAGCAACTGCTGGCCCGTTATTTGATGGAACACAGCAATGACTCGCAAATGAAGGCCTATTTGATCAACCAACAGATCGACGATATTCGCAGCACGATCGTTCGTCAGACCATGTTCGCCGAATTCGAACAGCGGACCCACGAAGCTTGCGAAGCCGGAGAAGCCCTGACCGTCGACTCGATCGGCGCGATCTATGGAGAACTATTGGATGCGTATTTTGGTCCCAATTTTGTCATTGATCCACAACTGCGGCTGGAGTGCTTTCGCATTCCACACTTCTACAATGCTTTTTATGTCTACAAGTACGCGACCGGCCTCAGCGCGGCGATCGCCCTGAGCGACCGAGTCCTGCACGGAGGGACGGCCGAATTGGAAGCCTATTTGAAGTTTCTGCAATCCGGCTGTAGCCAAGACCCGCTGGATCTGCTGCGAATCGCCGGAGTGGACATGTCGACGCCCGCTCCGATTGAAGCAGCGCTTCGTCGTTTGGATGCCTTGGTCACAGAACTGGATGCGTTGCTGCCAGATGCTTGTTGATTGTCGCGATCGAATCGCCAACCAACGTATGGGACCCCAATGCTTGCGATCTGTTTTCAAGATCCGAACAAAAAGCTATGATGGGACTTGATTGGCTTGAACCCTCGCTGATCGGAGATCAGGTCGAGGGATTCTGTTAGGCTTTGACCTCACTGGGGTCTGCCTGTCTCCGATCATGTGTTTTTTGTCCGGGATGTTGCCTGCCTTCCAAAGGGCCAGATCCGTTTAGGACAAAGCTTAATGAGGAAAACGATGAAACGTGTCTTGTTGAACTGCAATGAAATGGGTCGCCGATGGTTGGGACAGCTCGCCACAAGGGGGCTCTTGGCTATCCTGGGTTTCGTGCTAGCACTACCAATGTCAACGGGGTTTGCTCAAGACGAAAAGACCGAACAGGAAGCGACCGAGCAAGAAGGGAATGGCGTGCGCGTGCGTGGCCAATTGGTAAATACCGAATCCAATTTCAAGATTGATTTGGCCGAATTCGAAATGACTTTGGAAGAGATCGGCAAAGCGCCCGAGTTGCCTCTGCCGGCCAATTTTGAATCGCTGACCGTCGAACAACGTCAGAAGTGGTATCAAGAGTTCCAAGCGTCCGATGCGGGCAAGCGTTATCAAGAGGAATTGGCGAAAGCCGATGCCGCGCGAAAGAAGTTCACTGCCAAAAGCGACGCCGAAGGAAAGTTTGTATTCGAAGGCGCGTTTCCGGGGAATTTCGGACTGTTTGGGCAAAAGGAATTTGTCATCGACGGCAAGACATTTCTGGCTGACTTTTTTGCCGAGGTGCCGGTCGGCGATGGTGTGAAGTTTTTGGATCTCGGAGCAATGCCTTTGGAGATCCGACGAATTCTCAATGTCGGCGACGCCGCACCGGACTTGGTGCTCCAAGCCAAAACGGAAACTCAAGCCGCCAAAACGGTTACGGTCAAAGAACTGGGCGCCCAGCCGATTTTGCTGTGCTTTTTCACTTTAGAAAGTTTGCCGCGGATTCAAGCCGAAGTGGACGCGGTGTTCGCGGAGAAACCGGAACAAGTGCAAGTCGTCGGCGTCCATCTGGATACACCCACCGCGGAATCGACAAAACAACTCGCCGCGTTGAACCTCAAATGGAAAGTTCTGTCGACAAGCGGCTTGGAGTCGGCCCCCGTGGTCATCGATTACGGAATTTTGGCGCTCCCGGGGTTTTGTTTGCTCGACGCAAAAGGCAAAGTCTTGATGAACGACGAAGGGTTTTACGAGGCGCTCAACGGGGAAAACGAGACTATGCGGACGGTGATCAGCAAAGCCATCCTCGGGCAGAAGTAGCACGACATTCGGAGCCTGATGTCTTGAGCAGACAAGGCCTGAGAGGGCGACACAACCTTTGTCGGTGTGCGCGAGCCACCGGTTAGTTTGGCATCCCGAGCAGACAAGACCTGAGAGGCCGACACAACATCAAACCTAATGGGCCGGCCGGAAGTGACGGGCGGAACTTTCGGCCGATCGTTCATCCGATTCCATGATCCAAATCGCAAGTGTCTTCGGCCTGAAGGGCCAGCCTTATGTCAGCCTAGGGCAGAGTTCGCGGAAACAAAACCCTTCCGAGATCCAACCCTAACAAACCATTGAAATATCTGTTAACGATCGTTGCCTCTAGCCGCGAACATCGACCTAGGTTCGCTTGATCCGAAGACAGAATCGCCCCAAAGGTGCCCAAAGAAATGCGGACTCCCCAAAATCATTGGTTGTTCGAGTCGTCTTGGTTCGAGAGGGTCGAGGTGCCTGCATTCGTCTCGCGGAGTACCCACCGATAGTAGTCTTCACTGGCATCGGCCGGCAACGCGATGATCTCCGGCAATTCGTAATGGTGCCGACTCCGAATGGCCGCTTGAATGGCTGGCCATAGATCCGCGCGAGACTTGGCAGTCAATAAATACTCAGAACTTCGCGTCAGCGAACCTTCCCAGCGGTAATGACTGGTGACAGGGCCGCTGATTTGCACGCACGCGGCCAAGCGATGATCTAGCAGTTCTTGAGCGATCAATTCCAAAGTCGCCAGCTGGTCGGACGTGGTTGAAACAAGAATCAATGCCGGAATGGGTTGCATTAGAATCGAAGGTCGACCTAGTTTCTCGAGGCCAACCGGTTCCGCCGGTCATTAAACCGGTTCCTCCGGAATTCACTAAAGAGGCGCCGCCCAGAATCGAACTGGGATATACGGATTTGCAATCCGCTGCCTAGCCATTCGGCCACGACGCCTTAAACTCTGCGTATTCTACCAGGATCTCCGGTCTGGTATCAAGCGGACTGTTCCCGACATTTGGGAGATCCGCGACAGACGGTAGAATCGTTAACAGTTATCGGCGGAATCGCTCGCCGACTTCAGCTCGTCCGACCAGAATACTTCGGTCCAAGCTAACCTACGTGGTCACCCGGGTTAGGCTTTGCCCTCCATGGGGGCGAACCCACGCCGGTCATGTCTACGGAGCCGGCGTTTGCCTGCCCTCCAGACGGCCAGCCCCTTTTTGGACAACGCCCGAGCGCCGACCGGTATCCCCCAGACGCTTGGGCGGCAAAAACGGTTCGCCAGATACGGTGAGTGTCCCCGTTTTTG
>JAEUIP010000409.1 GCA_016795075.1 Planctomycetaceae bacterium
GGTTAAATCTTGGGACCTCTCAACCGAAGAGCTCACGGAGGCAGCCATCGATCCCGATTGCCAATCGGCCAACAGTTGTCGCAAGTGTCGCTCGACTTCCAACGCCGAGCCAAAGCGTTTTTCCGGATCCTTCTCGAGCAATTTGTCGATCAAGTCCGCAACAGGTCCCGGAACGTCAGGATTAATTTCCGTGACCCGTCGATGGGGATAGTGGCAAATACGATTCAAGACGGCCACGATCTGCGGAGCACGAAACGCGGGGCGTCCCGTACACGCGAAATACAAAACACTACCCAGTGAAAAAAGATCACTGCGAGTATCCACCAGTGCTCCACTGGCTTGTTCCGGCGACATGTAATGCGGCGTTCCCGTGATCGCACCCGACCGAGTCAAATTGGCATCGTCCGCGGTCCGCGCCAACCCGAAATCTGAAATCATTACCCGGTCGACGGACTCTTCCAATAAGATATTGGCGGGTTTCACATCGCGATGCACCAAGCCTTGCTGATGAGCCGCATGGAGCCCCGACGCAATCTGAGAACCAATTCGCAATACTTCCGCGATGGACAACGGCCCATGACGATCCACTCGTTCTTGCAAGGACAAGCCCGCGATGTACTGCATGACCAAATAACAAGCTTCGGGCTGACTGACGACATCGTAGATCGGTATCACGTGCTCGTGCATGATTGCAGCAGCTGCCTGAGCTTCGCGCGCAAATCGCTTGCGAGCCGCACCACTGGACATGAGATGGGGAGCCAACACCTTGAGAGCCACAACGCGACGAAGCTCCGAATCGTAGGCTTTGAAAACAATGCCAAACCCGCCAGCGCCAATCAACTGTTCGATATCGTAGCGTCCCAACCGCCCGAGCAATTCGGGATGGAGCGCTGGAGGTAAGAAGTCGGTAGGAATCGAGCGTACGTCGTTTTCCAAAACTTCGTGGTCCGTCTCGCTTCCCTCGCCGGGGTGAATGCTGACCGTGATTTGCTCACGACTCCAAATCGCTTCGCTCCCTAATGGCTGGGATGGTTTCCATTCGCCGGTCGCGGGCTCGGCACTCGTGTCCCATGGCGATTCACTGGCCTGTTGATGAACTTGCAAAATTTCGTCGGACAGACCGGCAAACCATTGCAATTCACCGGAAAGCTCGGCCAATCGCTTCTGGCAGGCCAGACACTGGTCCAAGTGTTTCAGATCGGCGGACTCCGCAACCAGGAGGTCCGTATCGTCGACTCGCAACATGCGTCGCAAGGCATCATCATTCAAATGCATCACGTTAGCTCCTGTTCCAAACGACTCACCTCGTCGCGCAAACGACTAATCACTCGCGATCGAGCGACATAGACCATGCCACGGTTGATCTTCAATTCAGCTGCCGCATCGTCCACCGATTTCTGTTGCAGGGCCGTCAAACGAAATGCGTCCCATGTCAGCGGTTTGACACTGCGACGGACGCGCAGCAACGCATAACTCAATACTTCCCGACGGTACTCGCGGTAGTCTTCTTCCTGAGAATGGGCGGTTGGCTCTTCCAGCGAATCGCTCAATTTCTCCCAGACCCCCGAATCCACAACCAGGGCAGCGCGGCGCTGCTTCGCCCACTGTTTGAGCAGACAGTTCCTCGCGATGCGAAACAACCACGTGCGAAACTGCGCGCGGGCTTCGTCAATTTCGTAACGGCCTATTGCTCGCGCCACAGCAACCATTACTTCCTGCACCAATTCGCAGGCATCGGCGTGCTGCAAACCTTTGCGCCGACCAAACCGATACACAAATGGTTCGTAGATCTCTGTAAATTCCCGCCATGCCGCCGCGTCACTGACCGTTGGCAGCCGCAAGATCAGGCTGGCTCGCGTGTTCGGAATGCGCTCCATAAGCTGGGTTCTCGAAGGTCTAGTCGGGCGCCGAACCGGAACAGGTTCGGGGATGCTAGCGGAATCCGTTTCGCTCCATCAGCCTACTCTCGTCCAAACTCTTGATATCTTACACACAATCCTGGGCAACCGAGCGGAGTCCCGGCCTTAGATACCGATTCCGGCTGCGAAAAACTCGGAAACTCGAAACGTAACGGTTGGGCAACGACGCGAGGAGCGGTCTCCGTCACGCTATCGAAAGGCAATAATTCGATCCGCGCGACGCCGCTTTGGCACCGCTGTTGCCACCAGACGCTTTAGAACAGCCCGGAAATTTGGCCATGCTCATCGATGTCGATGCTCTCTGCGGCGGGCGTCGCGGGCAAGCCAGGCATACGCATCATCTGTCCCGTGATTGGAACGAGGAAACCCGCCCCAGCGGCAATTTCCATTTCCCGGACCGTCACCCGAAAACCCCGCGGCCGACCAATTTTTTCCGGATCATCGGAAAGTGACTTCTGGGTTTTGGCCATGCAGATCGGCAGTCCCGACAAACCTAAGTTATTGGCGCGTTTGATATCCGCTTCGGCTTTCGAAGTGTAGTCAACACCATCGGCTCCATAGATCTGATGACAAATGGTCTCGATCTTGGTTTTGATTGGTTGATCCCAGGCATAAAGCGAGTGAAACCGCGACTGCGAAGCTTCGACCGTCGAGATCACTTGTCGCGCGAGTCCTTCCGCCCCGGCACCGCCGGAGCCCCAAACATCCGCGACTTCGGCGACAAATCCACGTTCACGACAAAACTGTTGCACGCAGGCAATCTCCTCCGCCGTGTCCGAGGTAAACTTGTTGATTGCGACGACCGCCGGGATCCCGTATTTGGTCGAATTTTCCAAATGTTTTTCCAAGTTGCACAAACCTTGCTGGACCGCAGCAAGATTGGCCGTGGTCAAGTCCTTGAGCGAAGCGCCGCCGTGATACTTCAGCGCACGGATGGTTGCCACCAACACCAAAACACTCGGTGCCAGTCCGGCACTCACGCATTTGATGTCCATGAATTTTTCCGCACCCAAGTCCGAACCAAACCCGGCTTCGGTCACCACGTATGGAGCGAGACTCAAACCCATCTTGGTTGCCAACACGGTGTTGGTGCCCTGGGCGATATTGGCGAATGGACCACCGTGAATGATCGCCGGATAACCTTCAATAGTCTGGACCAAATTCGGCTTGATCGCATCTTTCAGAAGCGCGGCCATGGCTCCCGGCGTTTTGAGGTCGCGCGCGTAGCGTGGCTCTTTGTCGAAGCTCATCCCAATAAAGATATTGCCTAGCCGTCGCTTCAAGTCGATCAGATCGTTCGAGAGACATAAAATCGCCATGATCTCGGAGGCAGCGGTGATGTCAAATCCGGTCTCACGGGGAACTCCTTCCGATGTCCCACCCAACCCGATCACCATTTTCCTTAAGGCTCGGTCGTTCATGTCCATCACCCGCTTCCACGTCACCGTGCGCGGATCCAAGTCCAAACGCCGTTCCTTACTTTGCAGTTCGTTATCAATCAGCGCTGCCAACAGATTGTGAGCTTTTTCGATGGCGGAAAAATCACCAGTGAAATGCAAGTTGATATCTTCCATCGGCAATACTTGCGACCAACCGCCACCGGTCGCCCCGCCCTTGATCCCAAAAACTGGGCCTAAGGATGGTTCCCGGAGAACGACGACCGTCTGCTTGCCTATCCGGTTCAGGCCTTGGCTCAACCCGACCGACATCGTCGTCTTGCCTTCACCCGCTGGGGTCGGCGAAATCGCGGACACAAGAATCAAGCGACTCTGCGATACCTGGTCCGCCTGGATCAAACTCAACGGCAGCTTGGCCTTGTACTTTCCATAAAGCTCCAACTGGTCGGGATCAATTCCCAATTGGGCAGCAATGTTGGTGATTGGTTGCAACGTTACTTGGCGAGCAATTTCTAAATCGGTGGGCATTTCGAATCCAAATTCTGTTGGTTAACGAACCGAATAAAACACATGCCTCAGCAAAACTTTGTCGGCTAGGCTCTTTCCCAAAAGGGGTCTGCCCCTTTGGAGGGCATGTAAAATTTCGGAAAAAAATCATGACGGGAGATGGTCAGCCCCCTGTTGGAACAGGTCTTGTAAAGGTGTCAGGATTCAATTGCCGACACGGCCCATGGGGAGCTGCCCACAATTGAAACCTGACACCAATACCAG
>JAEUIP010000040.1:0-25433 GCA_016795075.1 Planctomycetaceae bacterium
CGGTTTGATGTCGCGATGGATCACGCCATGCTGGTGCGCGCAGGTCAACGCTTCCGACGCTTGCAATCCAATCTTGGCGACTTGACGATAAAAGTCCTCCGTGTCCCAAGTAGCAAATCCGGCGGTCACTTGGTCGTGCAAATCCTGTGTTTCAATAAAGGTGCGTTGCCCGTGGCGATTTCGATGGCCCGTCGATAGTCTCTCGATCACTCGGTCTAGTCCAAGTCCATCGATCAATTGCATCGCAAAGAACGGCACACCGTCGGCACTGCCGACCTCAAAAATCGGCACGATGTTGGTATGATGAAGTTTCGCGCAGGCCCGTGCTTCCTGTTCGAATCGGGCCAGCAACTGGGGGTTTTCGATCCCGGACGTGGGCAAAACCTTCGGGGCAACCTCGCGATTCAACGTCTTGTGCAAGGCTCGATAAACGATTCCCATCCCGCCGCGACCGATCTCGCCCAAAATTTCGTAGTTTGGCACTTGAAGTGGAGCAGACGACAAAGTGGTCTCCGCACGCACCTGCGGTCGACCGAGCAGCGCTATTTTGTCTTGCTCCAACAACTCCAGAGCCGACAATAAGTCGCGAAACTCAGGCCCCAACCCCGGGTGCTCTCGCAGGTATTGGTCGGCCGACGTCACCTCACCCGCATGGCGAAGGCGCAGAAATTCTTCAACATGTTCGTCGACGGCTTGAGAGGTTTCTGGGGAGTTGTTCTGCATCGGATGACGATCAACGCATGTGAAATTGGAAGCCAAGGGTGCATTCGGAAGCGTTTTATCCTACTCCAGATCGCGACATTTTTGGAAGCCTGCAGAAAAATTGACGGTTGGCCACGCCGTTGATTGTGATCCAATTGGCGAAATGTAGCAGGAGTTTATTGAACACGTTTGACTTCACCCCAACTCTTTTCTTCGTTTCCCATGATGACAGAACTCTCGGAGTTCCTCGTGTGTGGGCGGTAGCGAGAATGCACAACCAAGGCACGAGGAAGGCGGCAGTTGATCGCGACGAAGCGTAAGGAAGTTCTGTGACAGCCGACGGATTGGTCAAGAGCGCCGATCAAGGCCATCCGGATTCACCTAGGTGCGATACCAACGACTTGAAGACGCCATAACCATACGTGAGCATTGTGGCCGGAGCGATCGGCTTGCCGCACCGAATGAAAGCATCCCATGAAACGTGTTAATGGATACTGCATAACGTTAATCAACGAAGTTCTAAAACAGCCACATTTGACCATTGTCCGGCTTCGGTCGACGAAAAACGCTACAGTTGAATTCTGGCAATGATCGAGCCAAGCCTTCGCGGTCGCGAAATAGTTGGAACATCATTTTGATTTGTTCGGCGATCAGCCCACTGCCTTTCATCCTTTCTCGGAAATTTGTCGTGTTCAGCGCACCGTCTCTGGTCTCGCGAATTCGCCCCAGTATTTTTTCGGCTTGTGACGGTTGGGTTCGGTGCAGCCATTCCTCAAACACGGGAGCCACCGTCAGCGGCAATCGCACCAGCGTGTAGCCGGCTGCCAACGCTCCCCTTTCGCGGGCTGACGCGAGCAGCTGTGGCAATTCCGAGTCGTTCAGCCCAGGGATGATCGGTGCGGTCATGACGCCAACCGGGATCTTGGCCTGTGACAAAGCTTCAATCGCGCGTAAGCGGGCGGCCGGTGTGCTGGTGCGAGGTTCCATCGTGCCGGCCAATTCTCGGTCCAGCGTGGTGAGTGAAACGAAGACATGCACGAGGTTGTCTCGTGCCAAGTCTTGCAACAAATCCAAATCGCGGACGATCAACGCGTTTTTGGTGATCAGCCCCACCGGTTGCCGGCATTCCACCGCCACTTCCAAACACTCACGTGTGATGCGAAACTTGCGCTCCGCAGGCTGGTAACAGTCCGTTACACCGGAGAATACGATCGGCTCGACCGTCCACGACTTCTGCGACAAACGCTCTCGCAACAATCGAGCCGCTTGATGTTTGACGACAATGCGAGTCTCAAAATCCAAGCCCGCATTAAAGCCCAAGTATTCATGAGTCGGCCGGGCATAACAATACGCACACGCATGGATGCAGCCCCGATACGGATTGATGCTGTATCGAAATGGGATATCGGGCGACTGGTTTTCGGAGAGGATCGATTCCGACTGATCCGCGAAGTATTCGATGGCACGGTCCGGTCCACTCAGCAATTCGTCATCAGGTGCCAATTGATTCAAGTCTTCCGGCGTGACCACCCGGTGGAGCTTCTCAAAACGATTGGCAGGATCGAGGTTGGAGCCGTGTTTTTTCATTCGCTTTCAGACGCTATTGGTGTTGTTCCGTTCCAAACGACTTGAACGCCGAAGACGCCGGTTCACTCCAGCGCGCCACAACGGGTGGAATACATCAGTTTACCGACATCGGACGTTCAATGCACGTGACTCGATGGCCGTAGATTCGAACTACGTTGGACTGCGTCCCGCATACCTTCAGTGAAAAGGGTCGCTCCGAACTGGCTCGCAGGGCCATTTCACTCGCCCAATCGAACGACACTTGGCCAAAATTCTATTGCCATTTTTGAAGAATTTCGTTAACTACTTCAGTACAATTCGTGGTGGTCGAAGTCTGGTGGAGGTGTTTCATGGGTTTCCTTGCTCGAATTTTGTTGATTCTCTATTGCGGAGCGCTTATTGGGTTGGCTCCGGCAGTTGCACAAGTCACGGAAATGGAGGCTCCAACGAGCCCACGGCAACCGAACTTGATCAATTTCCCAACCAAGACCATGGGTGGGCAACAGTTTTGGACGGACGTTCATTTTGCAGACGGGTGGCATATTCAACGAAACCCTGTGACCGAACATTACCGATTGCTCGATCCTCGCGATATTCGCCAAGCGTGGGGCACTTTGGAACAATGCAAATCGGTCCTGAACGCGATGCATGAGGAAGGTCGACTTGTTCCCTACCGAGGACGACTGGTGATTTTGTTGCACGGGCTAAATCGAACGCACTCATCGATGGACTTGTTGGCAAACAAATTGCAGTCCGAACATGGTTTCCAAACGATCAACTTTCAATATGCCAGTAGTCGTGAAACCGTCCAGGAGCATGCGAGAAACTTGGCCAGCGTCATCGAGGGTCTGGGGCCTGAAGTCACGGAAATTCACTTCGTTGCACATAGCATGGGCAACCTGGTGGTACGAAGCTATTTGCACCAAAGGCAAAATGCAGCGGAAGGCCAGGCGATCGATCCTCGGCTGACTCGGATGGTTATGTTGGGACCACCGAATCAAGGATCGCAGTTGGCTCGCTTGTTGAAAAACAACTTGGCGTTTAACGCCGTCGCGGGAGTTAGCGGCCAACAGTTGTCGCAAAAATGGGACCAGTTGGCGGGTGAGCTGGCCGTACCGCATTTCCCTTTTGCGATCATTGCCGGTGGAGCGGAACAAGGCAATTTGTACGAGCGAGCGGTTTTCGATGGCCCCAGCGATATGGTCGTGGCCGTGCCGGAAACTCAACTGCCCGGGGCTGCGTTGCATTTGAAACTCCCCGTCGTTCATACGTTCATGATGGAAGATCCAACAGTCATGCAGGTGGTCGCCGACTTTTTGAGCGAGGGTGCCGTTTCCTTGCGATAAAAACGAATCATTTCCCAAGATTTCAAGCGGATTCTTGAAGAAATCATCGGCCTTCGACTGTCTATCTTCTGCCTGCCGATGGAGTCCAACCGATGGCAACGGAAGGCGTTACCGCCAACTCGTTTAGCAGAGTTGATGGTGGTCCTTAGATTCGCGAGGACGACATCTTCGCGTCCACCGGGCGCTGGGTTGGTGTCCGCAATATTGCACCATGATTCTTGGATTGATTTCCGTATGCAGCCGGGACACGCAGAGAGACTGGCGGAAATCTACGAGCAGTATCGCCGGGCTTTGGTCGCGATGGCTTTCAACATTTTGGGATGTCGGCATCGAGCCGAGGATGCGGTGCATGATGCGTTTGCTCGGGTGGTTCAAAGTCAGCGTCTGGTGGAAGACCCGGTTGCGTATTGCTTTCGGGCAGTCCGCAACGCCGCGCTAAATGTGGCTCGCAAGAATCGAGTCCAACAGCGAGGACTGGAACTCTACCAAAGTTCCCAAACCGGCGAAGTGGTTGGGGGCGACGATGTCGATGGTTGTGGCAACCTGGAGGTGCTGGTTCGGTTGATCGAGAGCTTGCCCCCAGATCAGCGCGAGTTGATTCTGCTCAAGATTCACGCCAACTTGACGTTCGTGCAAATCGGCGAGATCCAGAACGTTCCGATGAAAACCGTTGCCACGCGTTATCGCCGCGTGATTGAAGCATTAAAAGCCAAATTGGAGCAAGTCCATGAATCCTGAGAACGACCCAGATATCTCTGTCGAGTTCGAACAAGCTATCAAGAAGTTGGCATTAGCACCGACGTCATCCTCGCTGGAAAGCCGGATGGCGAACCTGTTTGAAACGGCACCCGCTTCGGAATCAAGTCCGCGAAAACGGCAAAATCATCGTCGAATCCTGACGACCTCGTTGACGATTGCGGCGTCGTTGTTGGTCGGATTTGGCGCAGGTACTTGGTATGGCCGCTTGCCAGGTACATGGCCGAGCCCACTAGGTGCTGGGGCGGTTGCCGAGTCAATGGCTCCGGTCGACGGAACCGCGATCACGGCTGAACCGACCGCAAGTGCTTCGCAAACCGTAGCCCCAACCACCGAATTGCCTCGTGCGCGGATGGTTTCGAGAAACACCACCTTGTCGGCACCTCTGTGGTTGGAGTCCAAAGATGGCCGCGTTTTTCGCAGCTACATCGCCACGACGAAAGAAGACATCGTAGAAATCGATCCCACCACACAAAAGAAAAAGTTAGTCCAGCGACATATGCCGCGACTGGTGATTTCGAATTCTCCTGGAATTTAAGTTTATTGAAGTTCAATGGGGCCAACACCAACCGTTCGACTGTTTTGCTTCGTTTTGTTTCTCCCGTTCGCAAAGGAAAAAACATGTCTAGTTTGACACTGCTGTTTACTGCCAATTTTTGGCTTGTGGGCTTCGTGCAAGATCCGGTAACGGTTGCCGATCCGGCTCCCGTTGTCGTCCAAGAATCGACGCCAGAAAACACGGGTGAAAGCGTCCCTGGCACGGCGAAAAGTGCCGAACAAGACCAGCCGACGTTTGTGCTCGATGTTTCCAAGCTTACAACGCAACAGGATATAAGTTACGGTCTAGATCAGGCGGTCGAAGGCATCTATTTCGAAGTTGCAAACTATAGTGACTTTGTTCCCAATCGATCGCAGTTTGGCGTCCATATCCGACGCGCGGACGATACCTTACGCAAACACTTGAAAATCAAATCGGGCATTGGCCTCGTTGTCGAATCGGTTGTTCCAGAATCTGGGGCGGCTGCTGCAGGAGTGCAGATTGACGATGTCCTGTTGAAATTTGATGATCAATGGCTAATCAATTCCGAGCAGTTTACCACACTGGTTCAAAACAGCGCGGTTGGTCAAGAAGTGAAAGTAACACTGGTCCGCGAAGGATTGAGCCAAGAACTCTTGGTGACGCTGTCGGCCGGTGCCACCGGCGACGATATCGTCGGGATATCGAGCGTGAACTTGAGTTTTACGCAAGCTCCGTCCGATGATTTTCATAAGAACCTGCCAGAGGCTTCCAATTGTTCGAATTGCCATCAGTCGAATTTCGGCGCGAAGGCAGCGACTCAGTGGCGAGCGTTACTCAAGTATGCCCCGGATGCGACCACCGAATCGGCGGAGACAGAAGCGAAGAAGTAGAAGATTGTAGGATAATCACGATAACCGTCGGTCGAGTGGGTAATAGGCCCACTTGACCGAACGACACTTCCCTTACGTTGCGCAAAAACGGTCGTAACGACACTCGCAATTTCGGCGAGATTCCAATCACTCGGTGTTGCCTGCATTACAGGTTTATCGGCAGTGTTTTTCGCCACAGGACCGTTGAATCGATTGGTTTGAATAGCAGCTTTTCACACAAGGCTTTGACGACGTTGTCGGTCGCTAAATGTTGGATCTCGACCAACCCGATGCCACTTTGTTTCAGTTGCCGCAAGCTCTCGCCCACCATGTAGGTTGCCAAGCCTTTGCGACGGCAATGGGGCACGACAGAAAGCTCGACCAATCCCATGCCGTTATGCCCCCAGTTCTCGGCCAACGGCTCCATCTCCCAGAACGCGACCTGCCCCACGGTTTCTCCCGAACGTTTCTCTTTCAATTGAAAGATCTTCTGAGCGGATGCGTCGTAGTTGCATGATTGCAACCATGTTTGCGGATGGGACTCGGAAACATTTTCCAAGCCATAGCTGCGACCAATCAGCATTTGTTGGCGGTCAATCACTTGGCGAAAATCACCCAAGCGCCAATGATTGATGACCACGGAGCCATTGGCCGAATAGCCGTTTGCTTCCAGGGCTTCGCAGGTTCGTTGATCCTCGGTCAAGACGCCGACAAACCGCGAACCTCCGTACAGCCCCAAGTAAAATGGCGACAGCGGAAAGTAACCGCCAAATTCAACTTGTGTCGCGCCATGTTTGGCTAGGTATTGTTCCCCCAATGCCAAGAGTCGCGTCGCGACGGGGGCCGATGTCTCACCGTTCCGCAGCAGGAGTTGCGAAATCAGGCCGCGTTGTCGATCCAATCCTTGTTGATTTTCGGCAATTCCAAAACCGGCGTGAATCATTCCAATCGCGACACCATCGTCCAACGCCATAAATAGTCCACGTGGGTCGAAGTACGTCTTGCTCAACACCAGTCGTTCAAAGACGACGGGGTTCAGTCCTTGGTACTTCCCACGCAAGTTCGAATGCTGCCGCCATAGATCGCAAATCAAAGGGGTATCGGAATTTTGAAACGCACGAAACTGCATGAGATGGCTCGAATTTCAATTACGCCGCCCGAACCTCGCGAGCACGAGCAGGCGAGTTGCGATTGGACTTTGGTTTCCATCGCCGATGGACCCACCAATATTGACCGGGGAACTCGCGGGCCTGCTCAGCGATCTTCTCATTGTACCATTGCGTTAGCCCACGCACTGATTGTAGCTCCTCGGGCAAATGATTGGGGTCAGCCACACCGCCAAAGTCCACCGAGAATTGCAAGGGTCCGCTCGTCCGGCGGCTGGCGACCACCAACATGGGGGCTCCGCTACTCAGAGTAAACAGCGCCAGGGCCTTGTGACAAGAGGCCGGACGGCCCAAGAAGTCGATCCAGATTCCTTTTTCACCTGCGTATTGGTCGCCGAGCAAGGTCATGGTGTCGCCTTGGGCCAACGCCGCCTCGATCAAATCACTACTACCATCTTGTGGTAGGATGTACTGCCCGCTTCGCTGACGAAAATCCGTAATAAAGCGATGCAAGAACGGATTATCCAAGGTCCTCGCCACGGTATAAGTGGGTGCTCCCAACAGTCCGCACAGGTAACCGCCTAGTTCAAAGTTGCCAAAGTGTCCAGCGACCAACACCACGGGCCTGGGATCCAAAAAAATGGTGGCTAATGTCCGGCGATCCGGGATTGAGAAATAACTCCGCCAATTCGAATCGTGAATCAAACGTGGTGCTTGGGCAATTTCACAGCCCATCAAAATCAAGTGCCGCCACATTTCGTAGGAGATTCGGTGGTACTGAGCGTCGGTCAGTCCTGGAAGCGAGTGAGTCAAGTTTTCGAGAATGAGTGACCTTCGGAATTTGACCCAATCATTCAACGCGATGGCCAAGCCACTGGCCAAGTTGTCGCACCACGACAAGGGGATGGTTTGGATGATGCAAAAGATCACCCGCACAAGAAGATACACACCGTAATCCACCGCAATCTTGACGATTGCCTGGGCACGGCTCGCAGGGGAAACTGGTAGAGACATCCGTGCCTGTTTCTGGACTTTATCGCAAAATGGAGTGTTTCGCCCCCAGCAGCTGACCACAGGACGGCAGTTGGGTTTCGCCGTACCGACGTCGGAGGGATTGAGGCTGCTCAAGCCTTATAATCTCATGGTCACCGTTTTTCGTAAATACGTATTTGGAGTCGCCAAAATCCGCAATAAAGGTTAGGTTTACAACTTGGGAACAGGCCAGGGCAGCGGCTGGTTGTCTATCTCAGCCTTTGGCCAAACAATTGCCAAACCGCTGGGCGGAGGCCGATCGGCAGGGCACAATGACGGGGCACAAATTCGGGGCACGATGTGATTCGGAGCGTGAAAGGCTCCTGTTTTTGCCATTTTGCCGGCGAACCATGCCGGAAAAGGAAGGAATTGAATGTTAGTTCGTGGTATGAAAGCGTGGCGTGTCAGTTTATTGATCGGTGCGGTGATTGGTATGGTTTATGGCGATTCGGAAGTAGGCTTGGCCCAACAAGGTCGGATTGGCGATGTGCCACCCAGCGGTGCGGCCGCGCCTCAAGATATTCCCGACGACCCGGCGCTCACGCAACAAGCCAGCTACTTGCTAGGTCAACAAATTTTTAATGACTTTGCCCGCGATCAAGTGGATATCAATCTCGAAGCACTAATCCAAGGAATGCAAGACGCGGCCGGAAAGAAACCTTCAGCGATTCCGGCTGACCGCGTCGAAGCAATCATGACCACTTTTTTCAAGCAAGTTCAAGCCAAACAACAAAGATGGCTACAAGAAGTCTCCGACAAAAACCTTCGCGATGGCCAAGCGTTTTTGAAGGAGAATGCCGTCAAGCCTGGCGTCAAACAGTTGGAAAATGGCGTCCAATACATTGTCATGCAAGAAGGAACGGGCGCTAGCCCAACCGAGACCGACACGGTCACCGTTCATTACGAGGGAACTTTGATCGACGGAACCGTATTCGATTCTTCCGTGGCGCGGGGTGAACCAGCGACGTTTGGACTAACTCAAGTGATCGAGGGTTGGACCAAGACAATTCCACGCATGAAGGTTGGCGACAAGTGGCGAGTTTTTATTCCGTCCAATCTGGCATATCGCGAAAACGGACGCATGCCAAACATCCAACCCAACGCAACGCTGATCTTTGAGATCGAGTTGTTGGATGTGAAGACTCGGTAGTTTGTCCATCCTGACGTCGCACCGGTCGCGAGACGATCCCAATCGTGCCAAATCGTTTGTGGAGAGTCGATCGACCGGTTTTTTTCCCGAATCCAGGGATCGGCTCCGGTCAGTTTCGGGACAGGACGCCAACGAAGTGTTGCTTGAAACACCGAAGCGGTGCGTGAATTATTAAAGGGTTGTGTGAATTACTTTAAACGACTCATAGACCGAATCCCTTGGCAGCGGCGATTAACCGTTGGGTTTTGGGGAAACGAAACGGAGGCGATTTTTGCAGTCTCCTTGTTGGGGATCGGGGTTGTCGTCTTTATTTGGTGTGTCGTCACGCAATGGATGGCGGGTCTTGTTTCCCCTTGGACCGACTTGGTCCCCAGAATTTTGGGGATGGTGTTCAGCGGCGCGATTATTATCTTGGGCGGATTCCGTTTGATTCGGGCCCTCTATTCCACGGCGGGATCGCCGGAGCATCGCAGTCGATTTCTGCAGCGAGCGCTCGACTTGGACTACTTGAAGGCGCTTGATCCCGCCCTAACGTCTGCCCCAACTGTTCCCAAACTTCCGCCCGGCCGCATCGGCAACGGAGAACGATTGCGTTTTCGGATCAATGACTCCAAGCAGTCGCGCGGCCGTTGGCTCGGTCTGGCGGCCTTTGCCTTGCTCATGCTTGGGGTTTGCACGGTTCTCGTCGCCGTGGTTTGGGAACAATGGGAAGTCTTGGGACTAGAACGCCTATTGATGACTTCCGCAGTTCTCGTCGTTCTTGTTGGAGTCACCGGGGGACTATTGTGGAAGACCGGTCGAAGCCTCGTCGAACAAATTCAACTTGGGCCCACGCGCGTCGAGCTGTCGCATCATCCGTTGGTGCCAGGAATTGACTTCCAAATCTTCTTTCAACAAGTTGGCAAAATTCGATTGGAAAAGTTGGGATTAGTGCTAGAATGCTTCGAACAAACGACCTACCAACAGGGTACGAACATTTGCACGCATCGGCAGACCACCTTCGAACATACCTTGATCCAGTCCGAAGGGGTCCAGTTGTCTGAGGACGAACCGCGACATCAAGTCGAGTTCCACTTGCCGGACAATGCCATGCATAGCTTTTTGTCGGCCAGCAATCAGATTGGTTGGCGTTTGGTAGTCAAAGGAAAGAAATCGGGATGTCCAGAATTCACACGCGAGTTTCCGATCTTGGTACTGCCGAAGTCCGTCGCCCGACCATAAGCGAAACTCCCACGGGATGGCGTTGCGAGTTCCTATTGCAGGGAGCGTCGACTCCCAATGCTCCGCTAGCACGATTGCCGCTGCGGTCACCGACTAATTCCGTTCCCCAAGTCGTAGCGGGAAGTTTATTCGAATGCCAATACCGAGTGCTCCAGAATGAGGGAGCCTCCAGCAATCTTGTCACGACTTCTGTGGCGTGTTCTCCGCCGGAAGAGGGGGAGTTAGGGCGGCGTAAAGGTCTTCAGTCTCCGGACTCTTCGGATTTACTGCCGGAATCGGACCCAATTCGTTACGTGGAACACTCGATCTTGTGGCAAACCACCGGAAAAGGCGATCGCGATTTTGGAATTCATCTGTTCGAACGCCGAAAAGTTTCTTCGCAAAACGATGGGCAAATCGAAGCCTTTGCCGGAATTCATGGCCCGGCGATCTTCAAAACGGTCAGTCCGTTGGCTCCGTTAAGTTACCAGGGCCTCTCGGTTTCGATCGATTGGTTGGTTCGGGTTCGCGTCTTCTTGCAATCCGGTCGGCAGCTGCGTTTTGAGCTGCCCTTTTTGTTGGTTGTTGATCCAGCCATCGCTTCTAATTGACTCCGTTGACTCAAAAGCGACAGAATAGTTCGAAGGGCCACCTCAAATGGTCGAAGCGGTCGCCTTCACGCAAAAACAAGTGTCAAAGTTTTTCAGTTATTCCGGATGACTTGCCGAGAGTATGATTGTCAGGCGCGTGAAACTGGGTTCTTATGGAGGCAAGCCCAACACCGCTCCAGGGAGAAGTCGTTCCGCTTCCGGGTCGCTCCGGTACACGAGGCTGGGCGATGCGGAAAATCGATTTGCCAAATAGGGGAACCGGCCCAACTTCGCTCGACGACGCGGTCAAGCGAAACTCGAGTGGTATGGGGGGCAACCCTGAGTTGGGTTGTTTCGGATTTGCCTTCGAGACAGTCGTGAGGGTATGATAAACCATAACCGATCACGGGATGTCGGTTGCTTGCCTCTAGTCGCATTGCCAGTCCGCTGGAACGGAACGATCCTTTCGGAACGCCGATTGCTTGCGTGACACAACCCAGCGACTTGTGGAATGCACCCAACCCAAATTTCGGGACCGGTTACGATTAACTAGTGGCAGGTTTGTCGCGTCGCTCCCTACCAGAGGTCCAAATCGTGCAGAAGGTGCATCAATTGCAGCGGTTGCTTTGCTTATCGCAGGCTGATGAAAACGACGACTTGTTACCCGTCGGTTGGCGCGACGAGTACGAAGTGACGTTTGTTCGCAACCCGGTCAAGATTCTGAGCCTGCTCCAAGAACAGGCCTTTGATGGTGTTTTTGTCTGTGCGAACTCCTTCCGCGATGTCGTCGGCTTGGGGGAACTTCTTCGCGATAGTCAAATTCTTAAGAACTTGCCCGACGCCGTGGCACTGTTGGATCGTGAGCAGAAAATCGTCTGGTGGAATGAGAGATTGTTGGCGTGGACGGATAAAAAGGAGTTACGCGGACAGCCGTTCATGGACTGCTTCCCGGACACACCTTTAAAGAGCTTCGATGACGATCCCATTCACACAGCGGCAATGATCGGTCGGCAATCGACGACGCGGATGAAGGGTCGCAACGGTCAAGTGTATGATCTGATTGTTTCGCCGGTCTTGGGTCGCAACGGTCTAACGGACCAACTAATCGTCGTACTGCGCGACATGACCAAAGACGAGCTGCTCAGCCAAAAGATGAACGCGATTCACGCGGCAGGTGTGGAACTTGCCAATCTTACTCCGGAAGAAATTTTTCAATGGGATTTCAAGCAACGGATTGAAGTACTGAAGGCCAACATTCAGCACTACACCCAACAGGTCATGAAGTACGACTACTTTGAGATTCGGTTGATTGACAACAAGACCAACGAATTAAAAGTCCTGTTGTCGGTGGGGATCAACAGCGAACGAGCCCAACAGCCCTTGTTTGTATCCACCAGCGGGCAAGGCGTCACAGGTTATGTAGCGGCCACAGGTAAAGGACACCTGTGCAACAATACGGCCGAGGATCATTTGTACTTGGATGGTTTGATCGGTGCGGGTAGCTGTCTGGTGGTCCCATTGATCGTTCACGAGCACGTGATTGGAACACTGAACGTCGAAAGTCCGGCCACAAACGCGTTCACGGAAAGTGACAAACAGTTCTTGGAGATCTATTCGTATTACATCGCGAATTCGCTCAATACGTTTGAGTTATTGGCAGCCGAAGGCGCGAATGCCGCGCAACAGCACATACAAGCGATTCACAAAGCGGTCGCTTTGCCGATCGACGAGATCTTGAACGAGGCCCATTGGGTCTTGGAAAAATTTAGTCACGACCCTGAAGTAGAATCGCGTTTGCGCGCCATCTTGCAAAAAACACGAGAAGTCAAACGCGTCATCCACAAAGCCAACGAGACGGTCGTCGCGGATGCAGCAATTCCCGATTCGTTGCAAACGCCGATCCATCCCACTCTGGTTGGAAAGCGGATGCTCGTGGTGGATCATGATACGGCAACGCGCGATGAGGCTCACCAATTGCTGGAGCCGTACGGACTGATCGTCGAGACAGCTCACACGGGTTGCGAAGCGTTGACGATGATGCGAAACATGGATCGAGAAAACCCGTACGACTGCATTTTGTCCGAAGAACGTCTGCAAGACATGGATGCCTGTGAGTTGCTAAAAGCCATGCAGGGGATCTTTGGTGTTTCGAGTCCTCCCTTGGTTTTGATGAAGCGCGCGGGCTTCTATGACCCCGTCCACGTGATGAGCCGCGCTCGAGAAGCCGGACTCCGCAAAGATGCTCGCATTGTCAAACCCTTGCGTTTGGAGCAAGCGGTGGCCATGGTCGAGAGAATGATCGACGAAAACGGCCCCCAAGATATGTGCTCATGATCAGTGCGGTATTGACGTTTGTGTTCTTTTCGATCGGGCACTTGGCTTTTTGGTGCATGATCTTCAACCAAATTCACGCCACCCGTTGCCCACGCACCGCACGGAAAGGCAGTGAATTGTTGACGTTGCTGAACGTACTCGTGTTGTGGACCAGCGGCGTTTATCTTTTGATCGCTTACCCCAACTGGGCGGATCCATTCACGTTTTTTCCGGCAATCGCCAGCGGGTCCGGACTGTCGTCAGGAGCGACACGACTGACCGAACGTCCGCTTTATCTGTTGGCCGGTTATTGGCATTTCTGCAGCTGGCTATCGTTGTTTTTTATCGGTCGCTGGATCTATTGGATCCAAACAGCCAAACACCCTAGCTTTTTCGTCAAACACGAATCGCGTTTCTTCGACTTTGAGGACGAGGACCCAGAACTATTGCATGGGCTTCCCGCACAACTAATCCACGCTTTGGTTCCGGGCAGTCAATTGTTGGTCCTGAGTGTGGAAGCGAAAACGTTTCAATTTCGAAACCTACCTCAAGCTTTTGATGGGTACCGCATTTGTCAATTGTCGGACCTGCACTTTACCGGGCGGATCGGACAACCATACTTTCGGCACGTCTTCGAGCAATGCCAACAGTGGAAACCCGATCTCATTTGCATCACCGGTGATCTGATCGACAAGGCCAAGTGCCTGGATTGGATTGAGGAGTTATTGAGCACGCTGCACGCGCCCGATGGGGTTTGCTTTATTCTCGGGAACCATGACCGTCGCATCAAAAATGAAAGCTTGCTGCGGGCACGATTGACGCACGCGGGGCTGGTCGATGCCAACGGCAAATACCTATCGGTCGAACGCGCGACACCCCACGGAGTCGAGCGACTGTGGTTGGCAGGAAACGAGCTACCGTGGTACACCGGCGCGGAGACTCTGGAGCCAGTCCATCAATTGCGCCGAGCGCCTGGGGAGGACTTCTTTATTGCCCTCAGCCACTCGCCTGACCAGTGGCCATGGGCCAAGAAAATGGGTTTCGACTTGATGCTGGCGGGACATACCCACGGTGGGCAGGTTTGTCTGCCGACCATCGGGCCAATCATTGCGCCGTCACGGTATGGAGTTCGTTACGCCGGCGGTGTATTTGATATGGATGGGATGGCCATGCAAGTGAGCCGAGGTATTTCCGGAGCCGAACCATTGCGTTGGAATTGCCCGCCCGAGTTGGCGTTATTGACGCTCCGCCGAGGTTGAAACGGCCCTCTCGGGAAAAACCGTTAGCGGTTTACTGTACGAAACATCGGTCGTCGGCGGTCGGACGGAGCGAAAACAACTCCGATCCAAAGACCGGCTCCTAGTGTCCGGACCCCAACGGATCGGTTACGATAAATCGGGTCCAGGTCACCTCATTCGGAGAATTATGATGCCCACGGTTTTGGTTGTTGACGATACCGCAGTCGATCGCAAACTTGCCGGACGACTATTGGAAAAGTCCGCGAATATTCGCGTGATTTATGCGGATGGTGGTCGCCAGGCTTTGGAACTGTTGGCAACCGAATGTCCTGATCTGATTGTGACCGACTTGCAGATGCCGGATATCGATGGCTTGCAATTGTTGACGGCCGTAGAAGAAAATTACAGCGAAATTCCGGTCGTGTTGATGACCGCGCATGGCTCCGAGGATATTGCCTCATTGGCTCTCGAGCATGGCGCGGCCTCATTTGTTCCGAAGGCCGAGTTGGCGGATTTGCTCTCCGACACCGTGCAACAAATTCTAGCTTTGTCCAGTTCGGATCACCAGTACAACCGCTTGATCGCGTGCTCCACACGAACGGAGTTCGAATTCGAATTGGAGAACGATGTCGAGTTGATCGAACCCTTAGTCGAACTGTTGCAGCAAATCGTTACAAGCATGCGGATCGTCGAAGGGACTCGACGTCTTCGCTTGGGCGTCGCGTTGGAGCATGCCTTGCACAACGCCATGTTTCGCGGCAACCTGGAAATCCCGCGCGGCAACTCGGGCGCTCCGGACATGGAGTTGCTGCAACGACGTTTGACAGATTCGAAATATCGCGCCCGTAAAGTCCATGTCTTGGCGAGTATCACAAGGGATGAGGCGGTGTTTGTCATTACGGATCAAGGTCCAGGATTCGACATCGCCACGGTTCCACAACCGGGTGACCCCGACTCGTTGACGCATGGCGGACGCGGCTTGGTTTTGATGGGAACCTTTTTTAGTGAAATGCGTTTCAACTCCCTCGGCAATCAAGTTACGTTGATTCAACGACGTGCGAAATCGTAATCACGGTTCGTCTGGAACTACGAGGCATCGACACCGCTCCCGTCTGGCGTACGGAGGAATCACATGGAGGATAATGCAGCAGACGATTTGCAAGACAGTCGCTCGCTGTTCACTTCGTTGATCCACAACATTCCGGCTTGTTTTATTCGCAAGGATCGCGCGGGGCGTATCGTTTTTGCAAACGAAAACTTTGCCCATGTCATTGGCTATCCGCTGGAACAGATTATTGGCAAAACCGTCGCTGATTTTTATCAACCCGAGTTCGCCGCGGCCGCTCGCCAAGAGGACGAACTGGTCATGGAATCCGGAAACATCTTGGAAGATGTTTTCGAGGCGGTCGTGGATGGGCAGACCCGTTATTTTGCCTCCCGCAAAGGGCCCGTTCGCAACGAACGGCGAACAATCATCGGCATCCAAACGATTTTCTGGGACATCACGAGCCAGCGTTTGGCCGAGCAGGCTCTGTTGGCCGAACGTGAAGAACTGCGAACGGCAAAAGCCGCAGCCGAACTTGCGAACCGGGCGAAAAGTGAATTCCTGGCGAACATGAGCCATGAAATCCGCACGCCCTTAAACGCAATCATTGGCATGACCGACTTGTTGATGGAAACTCCGCTCAACCGATCTCAAATGGATTATCTGAAAATGGTCCAAGATTCGGGCGAGTCGCTGTTGGCGATTATCAACGACGTTTTGGACTACTCGAAGATTGAGGCCGGCAAGTTTCATCTGGATTACCAGCCGGTGGATCTGGGGGAGTGCCTCGGCGATGCGGTCAAAGGGTTGGGATTCCGAGCTCACACGCGTGGCTTGGAATTGGTCCTGCAAATCGACCGAGACTTCCCCAGTCGTGTCGTCGCCGATGCGGCTCGTTTCCGACAGATTCTCGTCAACTTGGTTGGCAACGCGATCAAGTTCACCGACGCCGGTGAAGTCGTCGTCTCGCTTCGCGCCAAGAATAGGGAAGACGGCTGCTGCTTGGTCCAGTTAAGTGTCCAAGATACAGGCATTGGAATTTCGGAAGATAACCTGGAGCGAATCTTTCAGCAATTCGAACAAGCGGATAGTTCCACCACCCGCAAATACGGCGGAACGGGACTGGGCTTAGCCATTTGCACCCGGTTGGTTCAATTGATGGACGGGCATCTGAGCGTGGAAAGCACGCTGGGGAGCGGGAGTTGCTTTACGGTCGAGGTTCCTCTTCTGATCGCGCCGGGTCTTCCGGTTGCCGAAGATACGGCTCGCGGAGTGATGGTGCATGGCATCCGAGTCTTGGTGGTGGATGACAATCAAACCAATCGCCGTATCCTGCGCGATTTGTTGGCCAATTGGGGAATGCAGGCAACGATTACCACCAGTGGAGCAGAGGCCCTGCGAGCGGCCGCCGAGGGAAAAGCGGCTGGCCACCCATTTCAACTCGTCATTTCCGATTACAACATGCCTGAAATGGACGGGCTAGCGCTGGTCAAAGAGCTCCTTCAACAGAAACTCGTCCGCCCCACAGCTCTGATCTTGTTGACATCCGGCATGCGGCCACAAGACGAACGAGAGTTTCTCCGCTTGGGGGTTGCTTGGCAATTACTCAAACCCGCGAAACAATCAGAAATCTACCATGCCGTCGTCAATGCGTTAGCGGCCGAGCATTTGATAACCCCGCTACCGGGTCATCACGCAATGGGCTCGGCATCGGCAACGCCCGGCCCAAGTTGGCAGATCTTGCTGGCGGAAGATAACAAAGTGAATCAGAAACTGGCGATCGGGCTATTGGAGAAACTCGGGCATTCCGTGACGATCGCTCAAAATGGCGTTGAAGCGCTTGAAAAGTTATCGGCGAATTCCTTTGACTTGGTCCTAATGGACGTGCAGATGCCGGAAATGGACGGATTTCACGCCACTCAGGAGTTGCGGCGCCGTGAGCAAACCACGGGACTCCACATCCCCGTGGTCGCTATGACGGCCCACACCATGAAAGGGGATCGCGAAAACTGTTTGGCTGTAGGTATGGACGACTACCTCTGCAAGCCGATTCGCGCGCGCGATTTGAACGAAATGCTGGAGTCGCTCGCCACCCGTTTTCCGCTGCTGCGCGGCGAGCCTTGCACGACCGCAAGCGGCAGCAGCATCCGTCAAGAATCCAACGATCTGATCGAGCAAGTGGACTGGGCCAAGGCCCGAAAGAACTCTGCTGACGATCCCGAACTCCTGCAGGATCTACTGCAAACATTCCTAACGGAGATCCCTAAACTAATCGCCAACATGGAGTCCGCGATCGCTCTGGGCGATCGAAAGCGAACGAGTGCCACCGCTCATTCGCTGAAAGGATCCCTGGGCTTCCTAGCAACACGAACTGCTCACGCCTGTTGTGAGGAGATCGAACTTCAGTCCGGCAATTGGAGCGACCAAGAAGTCACCAGGCGTTGGAAGCTTTGCCAGGAACAAATCCAACGAGTTATCTCCGAAATCAAACGGCACTTGGCGTAGGCTGCAGAAGGAAGTGGCCCACAAACCATTCGGATCCCTGGTCATAACGAAATAATTCACTGGACGCCATCAAGAAGACTCGCCATCGTTGGCGCCATTTGAACCATTCTTTTCCGTAGACTCGTTGCAGAATGGGATCAATGGTGGCCGTCGAACGATCAAAGTTCTCCAACCACGCATCCAGTGTCTGGCCGTAGTTGACACCATTGACACTCCATTTTTCAGTGTTGACAAACAGATCCTCGAACGGAGCGAACTGATCAAAACTGGGCATCATCCCGCCCGTGAAGAAATAACGCCCCATCCAGTTGGCCGCCCCCTCCACCTCAAACAGATAGGGCCAAGCTTTGTGGCAGAAAATGTGGACAAATAGCAAACCATTGGCTCGTAAACTTGGACGCAGTTTACGGAGCAATTGACGATAGTTTCGCATGTGTTCAAACATTTCGATCGAGACAATCCGATCGAACGAGTTGGTCGGAGGCTGAAATTGGTTCATGTCCGCCGTGAGCACCGTCAAACGATTCTGCCAACCATGTTCGGCTGCTTGTTGCTCGATGTACATTCGCTGCGGCGTCGAATTGGAAACGGAGGTTACCCGACAATGGGGATATTTTTCCAATGCCCACAACGTAAAGGAACCCCAACCACAACCGAGGTCCAATAGGTGCATGCCATCTTCGACCCTCGCCCGTTGGCAAACTTGTCGCAACGAAGCATCCTCGGCCTCGGCCAAACTAGTGACATCGTTTTCCCAGAGGCACGCGCTGTACTTTCGACGCGGTCCCAAATAGGCCGTGAAGAACTCGGGCGGCAGTTCGTAATGTTGCTGATTCGCTTCTTCCGTCGCCACCGCGATCGGGCCTTGGTCCATCAATTCGACGAACCGTTGCGTCCAGGGATGCATGGTCGACCCGTTTCCCTCCACCGAGTTGGTATCGGAAGGTAACATGACAAGTCGCTGCCGACAGAGTCGACGTATTCCCCATCTCGTCACAGCGTCCGGAACCCAGCCTCTTTCAATCGCTGCGATGGCCGCACTGACCAAGCTGAGGTGCGAGGACGGTTCACGACCATTCATCGAGTTCACGTCAATTCACTTTCGAGGATCGATTGGAAGGACTAGCCCCGCGCGGCAAACGCGGCGGCCATGGAAAGAACACACTGGTTTCTTGCTGATAGGAGCGATAGTCGTCTCCGCGACTTTGAATCGCTTGGCGCTCCGTCGGGGGAACCCCAGTGACATTAAGCACAAAGTGGAGCATCGCTAGAGGGGCCAGCAGGGTCAGCCAACCGTAAGGCGTCGACCAAGCCAGCAAAACGTACACGAACCAATGCAACCACTCGAAAAAGTAATTAGGATGCCGCGAGTAACGCCACAACCCGGCCCGACACGTCTTTCCACGATTGTTTTGGTTCTCGCGAAATTTTTGCAATTGTCGGTCGGCAATCGCCTCGCCGGTCAATGCGATCAATGCCACAACAATCGCCAGATAATCGGTTGTCCCAATTACCGTGGCATTGGAGGCGGCCATCAACATCGGCAAACTAAAGACCGCTGCCGCGATTGCTTGAAACATAAAGAAAACAAACATCTTCTGCGGAGCTTGAGCCCCCCAGGCTTCTTTCAGAGTCGTGTACCGACCGTCCTCTGGCATTCGGCGGACTCGGTGCAAAATGTGCCACGCCAGCCGGCCTGACCAGACCGCCACAATCATCGCCAACCATACTCGGCGAGTCATATTTCCTTCCGCAGCCGTGACGCAATAACCGAGCGAAAGCAGGCCTACCCCAACGGTCCACGCGACATCGACAATTCCCGCGTTCCCATGACGACCGTGCGTCCACCACAGAATCGACATGGCAACCGTCAATGCCATGCTGCCGACGAACAAAGTCAACCAAACGTCCATGAGCTTTCCCTCCGAGTTACCGTGTTCCGAAGGCCAAGCCCATTGACAGGGGGTCCATCATTTGAGGCCGGTCCAAAACGATTTGGATCGTGCCCACATGCCCCTCGGAGAAACCCGCCTCGCAATAGGCCAGGTAGTAGTCCCACAGACGAAAGAATTTAGCATCAAAGCCCATCAGCGAGATCTGCTCCCAATGCCGATGGAACTCGGTACGCCAGCGACGAAGCGTTTCCGCATAATGCAGCCCGATATCCTCAATGTGAACCAGCCGAAAATCGGTTTCCTTCGCGACGGAATTCATGACCCCGGACGTGCTGATCAAGCATCCTCCTGGAAAAATGTATTCTCGAATAAAATCCACCTGCTTGAGGTAATCCTGGTAGCGATGATCCACGATCGTAATGCCCTGCAAGACCATACGACCGTTCGGCTTCAATAACCGACAACACTGTCGAAAATATTCATCCTGATATTGATGACCAACGGCTTCGATCATCTCAACAGAAACCAGTTTGTCGAATTGACCTTCAATATCGCGATAATCTTGCAGGCGAAGCGTCACACGATCCGAAAGTCCCGCCGCTTCCACTCGCTTTTGAGCTACTTCTAATTGAGCCGGCGAGAGCGTTACTCCGGTAATTCGACAACCGTACTTCTGTGCCGCAAAGACCGCCAATCCTCCCCACCCACAGCCGATCTCAAGCAAATGATCATCCGCCGTAAGCTGAAGCTTTTCACAGAGTCTTTCCAACTTGCCGAGGGACGCGGTTTCCATCGAAGCGTCACTGATCCATTCCTCGCCCGACAGCCCGTCTGCCTTCGTTAGTTTCGGAAAGACACCGCTTGAGTAACTGAGGGTTGGATCCAACCACTTGGCAAAAAACTCGTTGCTGAGATCGTAATGAGCCTGGATGTTTCGACGCGAGTTCGCACGGTGATTTCGACGCAACCAATGTCGCATTCGACCCCAAACCTGCCGGGCAAACGAGGGCTTGCCAATTCGTCCATCGCCCCCTCGCGTGCTGTTGACAAGTATCCTCATCAAGCCGACCAAGTTGTCCGTCGAAAAATCACCCGCGATCAGGCTGTCGGCAAAACCCAAATCGCCTCCGACAACCAATCGGCGATACGCAGCGGGGTGGTGGATCTGAACCTTGACCGAGCGATAGTTGCCTAGGTCCGAACCGAATTCGCAAACCCCATCCGCATCCTCGACGGCGATCCGTCCTTCGCGGATGTTCTGAAGTTGCTTGAAAAGCAATTTGCGAAATTGCCGATTACTCCAGGAAACCACTTGCATCGAACCCTGGACCGAATCAAAAACTGGAGCGGTTCGCGAAGTGTCCGCAACATCACTCCCCTGTTGCAGCGGCGACGAACCACGCCGTACGGATGCTTGAAAGTCGCTGCGAGTCGATTTGGGACGCACCCCATCGGAAGCGAGATCTTGGATCGGCGGAGCCCCTAGGTCTTCTGCAAAAGCTGTTCCCTCAGCGAAATTCATACGGATCTTTCTACGCGTCTACACGAAAATTCCAAAGTGAAACAAATGCAGAAAAACGATCAAACTCGAGGTTTTCAAACAAACGGAAGCACGGCAATAGTCGAACCGTGACCCGCGGGTTACCCGACTTCGGTCGCTGTCCTTTAACAACAAATCAACTCGAAACGTAGATTTTTCCGTTTTCCGTGAAATCTACGGCTTGAGCCGTTTCCTGGATGCCCGGATGCGGAACATAGGGTACCCGTTTTTGCCACAGCCGCAAAGCTTGCCAATAAATACCCAACCAAATGGTGAGCGTCATCCAAGGATACGTCAATAGTGCCGACCAACGTTCCCACCGAGTCCAAGGCCGTTTCTTCAAACTCATCGTCACGTTGAAAAAGCGATTGCCTTTCTCCGCCACCGGCACGCCAGACGAACTTGGCCCGAGTTCGACGGGCTCCAGGGAATCGGTTTGAATCGGAACGTTTTCAATGTGCATGGCCAACGAGTTTTCCGTAAACTTCACGGCCCAACCGTAGCGGAAGCTCATTTCCATAAATGGAGACACATGAAATCGTTTTTTCGTCCCGCGATGCCTACTCGCGAAGTCGTGTTTCGCACTTCCGGCGGCTTTGGTCGCGTTCTCCCGATCCACGACGTAACAATGAGCTTGTCCCCATGGCGTATTTCGAACCTCGGCCACCATCGTTTGCCATTGACCATCTGCATCGAGACAGAAGTAAAAGGATACCGGGTTCATCGCAAAGCCAAAATACCGCAACTGGGTCAGCAATAGAATCTTCCCCACAGGCCGCGGCCGCCCGGAATCTTGGACCAAGTCTCGCAGACATTCCTCCAAGGGTCGGTTCGGATCCCCTAAATGATCTCGCCGACGGAACCACGCGAGATTGGGCCACCGAAACGACCAGGTCCAAGATCCTGCGAATGTCCCGGGCAGATCAGTAAGATCCAAGCAAGCAACAAACAATCGATAACGAAAACGGTGTTCTACCGGTTGGAACCGACGGTGCTCGACCCATCCGCGGTACAAACAGCTTTCCATGGGTCCATTCCTAACAACTTCTCGCTCACTTTGAGAGCACTATTCAAACCATCTTCGTGAAACCCATTGCCCCAATACGCGCCACAGAGCGACATTCCATCGGCATCAATCCACTGATCATGGGAACGCTGTGCGGACAATCGTTGAAGCGAAAAGATCGGATGGGCGTAAGGGATTTTCTCGATCACGTGAGCCGGGTCAATCCCAGCATCTCCGTTAAGCGTCACACAGAAAGTCTTCCCCCGGGTCTGTTCGTTCGAATAACCTTGCAAGAGGTTCATGTTGTAAGTGACGGTCGCATGGTCCGATGAATCTGTTTTTGACCCCGGACTCTGACCCGTACTTGGCAAATGATAATTCCATGCCGCCCAGGCTCGTCTATTCCTCGGCAGCGCCGAAATATCAGTGTGCAAAGTCGCCATATTGCTTTGATACGGAAAGGCCTTCAACGTCGACTCCAATGCCGAACCACTCGTTGGTTGCAAGATACGCAAAGCCTGATCCGAATGGCACGCCAAGATCACGTGATCAAAGGAGTGTGTGACATTAGCAACCGATCCATTGGGCTCCGTCGGCTGTACTTGAACCTGCCATCGGGTTCCGTCCCCAGCCCGTGCTATTTCGTTTCGTCGCACCGAGACAACCGGCGATCGAGTCTGGATGCGATCCTTAAACCCATTTACGAGAGGACGAATGTACTGGATCGAACCACCTTTGACGACTCGCCATTGTGGGCGGTTTCGAATCGTCAGCAATCCATGATGATGGTAGAATTGACAAATGAAGCGAATCGGAAATGACTCAAAGACCCCTTGGGGACATGACCAAATGGCCGATCCCATGGGCAAAAAGTAGCGGCGATAAAATGCGTCGCCGTAGCGGTGCTGTGCGAAAAACTCGCCCACCGTTTGCACTTCATCCTCCGTTTCCAAATACGCAACGGCTTGCTTTCCGAAACGATAGAAGTCGAACAAGAACTGATAAAAACTCGGGCGAAGCAAATTCCGGCGCTGAGCGAAATAACTGTTCAGGGTGCTGCCACTGTATTCGATCCCCGATCGATCGCATCGCACGCTGAAAGACATTTCGGTCGCCTGCGAGCCAACGCCTAACTCGCCGAACAACCGAATCATGTTCGGGTAGGTCCGATCGTTGAACACAATAAAGCCCGTGTCGATTGGCAAGACCGAACCATCCGCTAAACGCTTTGCCAAAACCGGTTCATGACGATCAACCAACTTCGATTGGGCCACGTCCACGTAGCGAGTGTTCGTATGGCCTCCAACGCGATCATCCGCCTCAAACAGCGTCAGGTCGAAGTGTCGATGGAGGAAGAAGCCCGCGGCCAGTCCCGAAATTCCACTCCCGATAATTGCTACGCTTGGCTTAGGCATGTCGTTCCGTTTGCTTCAAGGAAGCGTCACATTCCCCATGGACTCGGCACGAACCATGCGCCGCCGGTCGATTCGCAGTCTCTCTGGTTTCGACCCGGGACATCGGCCGACCCGTTAATTTGGTCCGGTATTTGGCAAACCACCGGTACATCAGGTCCGTTCCGGGGCGAAACCATGACCAACGCGTCCAGCGAACCATCCAACCCAAATTCAGAACCCGGTACAGTGCATCAAATGTATCTAGTCCAACTAGCCAAGTTCCGTCAGGCAAGCGACCGTACATTTGAGCCATGAACTCGTCCCAAGTCTTCCCATACACAGCCGCATCAAATCCCGGTGCCGCAATGTCCGTAAACCGAACCTTCCCCTCACGGTTCTTCCGCTTCAACCATTCCATCTCCCGTCGACAAAGCCCACACAGGCCGTCGTAGAAAACTTCCAGTTGAATCAAATTGTCTGTTGTTTGCGACATACCAAAAACGCGGCGGGAGGTTGCGACTAAAACCAGTTACTAAATACCGTAGACGGAGTTGAACGATTAACAGTCGGCGTTCAGAGCACCTCGGTCCGGTTCACAACTCGGTCCGGTCTGCAAAACGAGCCGGTCTGCAAAACGAGCCGGTTTAATCGTCGAGTTAAACTCGAGCCACTTGAGTACCACCGACGCGACGAATCAGTCGCCGAGCTTGCAGGACCGAAACTGTGGCGAGGACTCGGTTGATGGGCAACATCGTCGCGACCACAATCTGATCAATGTAAGTCGGCTCGACGCCAATCGCCTGCAGGACCATGGTTTCCTGCTCGTTTAACAACATTTCCGCGGGCTGTCGAATCTCTACCACAGAACTGCCCGAATTCAACGCCAAGCGCCCTTCGGTTGGAGGGGTGACGGCGGAATCTGCATCAATTCCACGGTCCGCATCCCCCGCCGTGGCGTCCGTCGGCGACTGATTTGCTTGAGCCATGACCAATGGCTCCGTGAGTGGCCCCAGCGCGTCCAAGATATCTTCAACGTCCTGAACCAACATCGCTCCATCACGAATCAAATCGTGACATCCGTGAGATCCGCGATTGTCGATTCGCCCGGGAATCGCAAACACTTCACGGTTTTGCTCCATGGCATGACGGGCCGTAATCAAAGCGCCGCTGCGGCTACTGGCTTCAATCACCAACACGCCAAGACTCAGCCCAGACACAATTCGATTGCGTTGCGGAAAGGCACCAGCATGGGGAGGACGGTGCAACGGCACTTCCGACAAGACAGCACCCTGTTTGGCAATTTCCCGAGCCAACTCGGCGTGCTCGGGTGGGTACAGGTTCAATAAGCCACTTCCCAGCACCGCGATGGTTCGTCCACCCGCCGACAACGCGGCCCGATGGCTCTCGGCATCTGCTCCCCGAGCCAAACCGGAAACCACACAAAAACCTGCTTGTGCCAAGCCTCGGCCAAACTGTTTGGCGACCTTTACGCCATAGTCCGTGACATGACGCGAACCGACCATCGCAATCGCCAAGCGATCCTGTGGCAACAACGATCCTTTGCAGTACAACACCATGGGCGGGTCATGGATCTGAGCCAATTCGACCGGATAATCTTCGTCCCCAAACATCAGGAGTCGGATCTCGTTTCGCGCGCAGT
>JAEUIP010000040.1:25443-25689 GCA_016795075.1 Planctomycetaceae bacterium
ACTTCGATCTGTTGCGGAGCGGACAGAATGGCTTTGGCTAAATTGGTTCCGACTCCGGGAACCGACTGCAAGTCCGCCGCTGTGGATCCGAAGACTCGTTCGGCCGTTCCAAAGGTGTCGATCAAGCGACAGAAAATCCTCGGCCCCACGCCCGAGACCATGTTCAAGAGCAACGCCGCCCGCTTCGTTTCGTTCATCACCAAATACTCGCTGCCGCACCCCACCTCCAGAACCTCAGAACAGTCC
>JAEUIP010000410.1 GCA_016795075.1 Planctomycetaceae bacterium
AAGGGGAGGAGGCATTACATCACCTTGCAACTATTTTTTTAGTTGACTCTCCCGCCCGCCTCGCGGTATCGTGGCCGCCGATTCAATTAATTCTTTAGTTGAAGAAAGGAGCCACATGGCCAGAAGGCGATCCGAAACGTTGACTTGGTGCACGCCCATTTCGGTTACTGCGGATGGTTGGCATTGTTGGGTCGAAAACTGGCGATGCGCCGAGTCCCGATCGTGATGTCTTATATGGGTGACGATTTGTTAGGCACGCCCAGTGACGAGAAGGGAAACCTCGAGAAATCCAGCATCTGGGCGGCGAAGTTGAATACGCGATGGGCAAAACGCTACGAGCAAGTAATCGTCAAGAGCCGCGAAATGGCGGAAAAATTGAGCCCCACGTCGTGTCATGTGATTCCGAATGGCGTCAATCTAAGCGTCTTTCAGCCCGAGGAAAGAGCCGCTGCGCGACAACGACTGGGTTGGAGCATCGCGGGCGAGAAAGTGTTGTTTCCGGGCGACCCCCAAAATCCTCGCAAAGGTTTTCAAATGGCCCAAGCGGCCGTCAAGTTAGCAGAGTCCGATTGGGGGCGGCCCTTGGAGTTGGTTCCATTGTGGGGGATCAAACCCGATCTAGTGGCCACGTACATGAACGCGTGCAATGCCATGTTGATGACCTCTTTGATCGAAGGCTCGCCCAACGTTGTAAAAGAGGCCTTGGCGTGTGATGCAAATGTGATTTCCGTTCCGGTGGGTGACGCACACGAAATGCTGACCGACGTCACGAATTGCCATCGTGTGGCACGCCAACCCGAGGCCGTTGCCGCGGCACTGTGCGACGTTCTGCGAACCAATCAAGCCAGCAATGGCCGAGCGGTGCTGCAACAACGGCGGCTGAGTTTGGAGGGGGTGGCGCAGCAGGTTATCGAGGTTTATCACCAGGCACTGGCGCAAGTTGCGGTTCGAAAGTCTCCATCCACTCGACAGGCATAAATGATGTTGTCTCTAAAATTTTGGCGGCTAAGTTTCCGACGTCGGCTCACTGACCTGGGATTGTTGTTTGGCGTATGGTCGGTCGCCTGGGCGATTGGGTCAACACCGCTCCTTACGGCGCAAACGGTCGACGAGAAAAAGTCCGACGTCCCTGCGAATTGGATTGAAACGCTCCCCAGTGATTTTCGCAGTTCGATCCTGTGGTTGGCCGACTACGAAACTGGGAATCTGGACCAATGGTCCATTCCAACCAGTCGCGATCCGGGCGGCGGTGTCTTGTTGACCGATGACGAGAACGTGACCGCTCGGGCAACCGAGTCGATTAAACATTCCGGAAGATATTCGGGCGAGGCCACGATTCGCAACGCCATTCGGGCAAAGAATGGCAGTAAAGCCGTCCGGTTCATGCGTTGGGCCACCAAGGCCTACGATCAAGGGGGTGTGGAGTTACCAACGGAGGGTTATTACAGCACCTGGGTCTATTTGCCTGAAGCCTACGATCCCAAGAAGCAGGCTCCTTGGGATCCAGGCGATGGCGGTTGGTGGAATGTCTTTCAGTTCAAGTCGAACGACGAAAAAAATGAGAGTCAGTCGGCCTGGACATTGAATATTCAGAAAGATCCGCAAAGTCAGCATCATTCCTGTTATCTGTATAGTCATATCAATACCAAGAAGAGTTGGTCCGCCGCAGAGACCGTCAAGATCCCGGTCAAGCAATGGTTCCACCTCGAAGCCTTCGTGAAAGTTAGCGCTGAGGAACAAGGCCAGATTGAAATTTGGCTGGACGGTGTCTCGATCATTCGCGCGGAGAATGTTCGCACTGCTGTGAATTCGCAACGTCCAAACATCGTCTGGGGGATCGGAAACTATACTGACCACATTGCCGGCGGCAAGAAATTGGGAACTGCGACGATCTATTTCGACGATAGTCTCATTTCGACGAAACCGGTGGCACCGTTCGTCCGGTAAAGTTTTCGGTTGGGATCCCTTGATCCGTTGCACATTGCTTTACTAGAGGTGTTTGCGAGTTCGATAGTCCCATGACGGTGGCTCGCGTTGGACTCGCAGTTGCGCAGCGGGGAAGACGCCTAGAACCTCGTGATTGTTCACCCTTTTTTAACCGAGTCTCCGACTACCCAGGATCGAAAATCCAATGAAGTTCGACGAAATCTATGCCCTTGTAGGACATGTACCGTATATTTCGAAAGATCACGGCAAATACTTGTACGACATGATTTTAGAACAGAAGCTCACGAGCATTCTGGAGTTGGGGATCGCTCATGGGACGGCCACGTGTTATATGGCAGCTGCTCTGCAAGAGTTGGGGCGTGGCTCTATCACGGCTGTCGACTTGATCGATGTCAACTTTCAACCAACTGCTGAAGACCAACTCAAGAAGACTGGTTTGGATGCGTACGCGACGGTAACTCGCATGAAGTCCGGGTATACGTGGTTCTTGCACGACGAAATCGCGCGGCATACCAAAGATGACAAGTGTGAAGAAGTCTATGATCTGTGCATTATCGATGGTCCCAAGAACTGGACGATTGACGGTGCCGCTTTCTTTTTTGCGGACAAGTTATTGCGCAAGAACGGTTGGATGATCTTTGATGACTACGATTGGACCTACGCTTCCGTAAGTCGGGACGGAGATACAACCGACGGCATCTCGCATCGCAGCCTATCGGAAGCGGAAATGAAAACGCCCCAAATTCGCGAAGTTTTTCAATTGTTGGTCAAGCAACATCCGAATTATGGCACGTTGAAAGTGATGAACGAATCCTGGGGATTGGCACAAAAGACGATGACGCCGGACAAAAATTACACCGTCGCGTTTGAACGAACGACCCGAGACCTGTTCGCGAAGGTCGTCACCGGGATCTATCGCAAGATCCGCTCGTAGAGCCGCCGTTTACCTGTCGAGAATTGCCTTATGTGCGGGATCACTGGTTTTCTTTCGTCCGTCCCCGTCTCGAACCCGTCATCGACTCTCGAGTTGATGCTGAGGTCGATTCTACATCGTGGTCCGGACGAACATGGCTGCTTGATCGACGGCCCCTTAGCGATGGGGATGCGGCGGCTGAGCATCATCGACCTCGCGGATGGAACACAACCGATCTACGACGAGTCAGGCCGCTTCGGGATCGTTTTCAATGGCGAGATCTACAACTATGTCGAACTTCGACAGCAGTTACTGGCTCGTGGCCATCGTTTGAAAACGCACAGCGATACGGAGACGATTGTTCACTTGTTCGAAGAGTTCGGTACAGCCTGCGTTGATCATTTGCGCGGAATGTTTGGGTTTGCCATTTGGGATCACCACGAACAAGAACTGTTTATTGCCCGAGATCGACTCGGGATCAAACCACTCTATTACACCCAATCCGCTGGCCATTTTGTGTTTGGGTCGGAGATCAAGTCACTTTTGTTGCACCCAGCAGTTGGACGCAATGTCGACATGGCAGCGCTAAGCCAGTACTTGTCGCTGAAATATGTCCCAGCTCCACGGACCCTGTTCGCCGGCATTTCTTCCTTGGAGCCCGGACATTGGCTACGCGTCAAAAACGGCAAAGTGGTGGAGAAGCGACGCTATTGGGAGCTTTCATTTGCGAAACCAACGTCAGACGCTAGTGGAAAGTCGGACGCGGAATATGCCGACGAGTTGTTAGCTTTATTGCGGGAAACCATCGGCATTCATCTGCGCAGCGACGTGCCTTTTGGAGCGTTCTTGAGTGGGGGCTTGGACTCGAGCACGATCGTGGCCTTGATGGCGGAACAGTTGACTACTCCGGTTAAAACCTTTTCTGTTGGGTTCGATGGAAAGGGCATTCAGGACGAACTGCCTTATGCGAAACAAGTGGCGGATGCGTTTGGCTGCGAGCATCATACGCTGAAGATTGGATCCGCAGATTTCCTGAGCTTGGCAGAAAAAGTGCTTTGGCACTTGGATCAACCAATTGCGGATCAGGCCACCATTGCGACCTACATGGTTGCACACTTGGCACGTCGACATGTCAAAATGGTGCTGACCGGTGAAGGCGGCGACGAACTGTTTGCGGGCTACGCCCGGTACGCGGGCGAACGTTACTCGCGTTACAC
>JAEUIP010000411.1 GCA_016795075.1 Planctomycetaceae bacterium
AGCGACTATCGCAAAGATTAAGCTCAAGATCCTGAACCTGCGGTTGTGAGTTGGATTCGTGTGGCGACGTTCGCTCCGCGGGATGGATTAACGAGTCCTGACTGAGTTCCCATGTTTACTTCACACTCGTGCCGAGTTCTCGTACCGATGGCCGTTTTGCTTTGGGCGAGTTGCCGTTCGTCAAAGGCACCCGATGAATTTTCTAATCGATCGATTTATGTTGTTGAGAAAGTTGATGTACTTCTTGGGAATATTATGTATCGGGACGATGAATTGGGACATTTTGATCGCGAGTATAAGGGCGTGATTTTGAACAACGGCCATTCCAGGATTACGATAACTCACCGTGGTAGCGAAAAAAACGCGAAGAGCCTAACGGATCTCGAAATTGGCGACCGAGTGCAGATATCGACGAACCTCGAAAACGTCCGAACAAACGTTCTTGATGCTTATTGGCTGACCGATATTCAACTTGAACGATTGGATTGAGATTCGATAGCAGCGCTTGGTTCAAAGGACGTTTTCGCTATTCGCCGTGGCGGTTGTTCAGCATTTGTTTGAAGAGGACAACAAAGTGTCGCTGTCAAACTTGAAAACGATTGAGTTAGCCAATCGAACGCTTATCATCGATGGAAAACTTGATCGAGTCGCTGGCTACTTCACTACCGATTACGTTGCTCACGTTACCGGACGAGATTTCACCGGCGGTCACAAGTTGGTAAAGAAACTCGTTCGCGAATATCGACGGGCGTTTTTGGAGATTGAAATTCTAATCGAAGTGTTGGTCAAAGCGAAGAATCGCATCTCGTGGCAAAGAACCCTCAAGGCCCGGCAAGCGGGCCCATTCAAGTGTTTTCCAGCAAGTAGCCGCCAGATCGTTTGGTGTGATATGGTGACAACGGGGTTCCGAGACGGTTTGATTGCGGAAGATTGGGTTATCACCGATCTGGCGGAGCAGTTATTATTGGCCCGGAAGTAGCCTCTCTAGGGGATCGTTTCCGCATCGATGAGTCCGTTGGTATAAACGAAATCAATAAACGCCAAGGAGAGTTCAGGTTGGATATTTCGACTGCGCAAGGCGAACTTCGTCGAGCATTTATGCACGGCGGGCCGGGTACTATTGTTTCAGGATTCGTGTGGCTCGCGGGGGGGATCTTCGCGTCCTCGGCTGGTGTCGCGACGGGTTTCGCGGTGTTGTTTTTTGGTGGGATGCTGATTTTCCCAATCACCGAATTGATTGTCCGAGGAATTTTCCGACGCGAGGCAGCGTCCAAAGCAAACCCCGGTGGCTTGACGGTCATCGAAACGATTTTTCCGATGATCGGTGGGTTGTTGGCTGCTTGGTTATTGCTTCCGCACCGACCTGACTTGGTTTTTCCGATGGCTGCCATTGCGGTTGGCACTCACTATTTTGGCTTTCGCACGGCCTATGGCGATTGGACGTTCTGGGTATTGGGTGGGCTCATGTGTGGCGTCGGAATCGCCAACATGTTCGTTGGGACGCCCGTGTCTGGTGTCGTTCCCTATGCGATTGCCGGGATTGAGATTGCCTTCGGCGGAGGTCTTCTTTGGGTCAATTCCTTGCAGCCACGCGCCGACAAGTAACTTGTCGTCGTTACAGTTCCCGAGATAATGTTGTAAGTTAACGGGGATTGGCAGGTCCGCATAGATTCACAAACTTGAACGAGCAATGTGAGATGAGACCATGAACGTAAAGATTCTTGCAGCATTGGCGATATTCCTGGTGCCGATGATCGGCTGGGCTCAGGACACTCCGCTCTCTCTGGCCAAGTACCCTCTGGCCAAGGTCAGCTTCCATGATTTCAAAGAGTTGATGGCCGAGGTGGAGACGCATCGAGAGAGTCGCTTGATTGACTTTGATACGTTCCTGGCAATGGGCAAAGAGCCCGGCGTTGTGATTCTTGACACTCGATCGAGTTTTCGATTTGAGCGGATCCATCTGAAAGGGGCCAAGCATCTCGCTTTTACGGATTTTACTCAAGAGAATTTGGGGAAACTGATTCCCGATCCGGCGACAAAGATTCTAATCTATTGCAACAACAACTTCGAGGGAAACCAAACCGACTTCGCGACGAAAGCTTTCGTGCCAAATTTGCTAACCGGTCCTAAAATTGCGACCCAGATCGTTTCGCAAGAAAAGCCCCGGATGATGGCCTTGAATATTCCCAGTTACATCAATCTGTATGGGTACGGCTATCGCAACGTTTATGAGCTGCACGAATTGGTGGATGTGAACGATTCCAGGGTTGAATTTGAGGGCTCGATTGTGGCGAATAGTGCGTTACGCCCGTTGGAGCAGGGGCCAGAAGGTTTGGAGCAGAAGTCAAAACCATTGCAGCAGAAACTTGGACGATTGAAATAAGCGAAGCGGTCGTTATCGCGAATGTCGAGTTCCCGAAAAGTGGAGTCGCTTCTTTTGCGGCTTGCCTGAAATGTTGGGGCGTTTCTTGGTCGACAAGACCGATTTATTTGAAACGAGCCTTGAGGAGTCGAATTGAATCAAAGGCGAAGTACGACTTGGTTGCGGTGGGGTCTATGGTCGGCCTTATGGCTCGGCTACAGCTATTTTGCGTGGCAAAACGCGGCTGTGTTGTTGGTTCGGCATTTGGCCATGCCCCAGGGTTCGCTAGGCCTGGACCTCCAGGCATGTTTTCTATCCGAGCGCCCCGAAATTCGACTGGCCGCTGCTCAGCGTGTGGCGGACTATTCAGGTGATGTGAACGAAATCGCTCCAATCGTTCGCAAGGTCTGGTCCACCGATGTACCGTCACCGGAACTCGGCTGGTTTCTCGCCCAAGCCATCGCGCGCATGGACGACAAGTCGAGCGACTTGATGGTAATGGCGACGATTGATGGATTTGATTCTGCGATCGAGCGATTTAAGGAGTTGCCGGCCAACCAACAGACCGATGCGTTGCTGAGCGTGTTGGAGGGCGTGGATCTTGAATCGGAACGGGGAGCGATCAAGGCGAGCGCCATCGTACATTGGTTGGGATATTTGGGTGAGAACGCCACAGGAGAATTGGCCGCCGCTGCCGAGGCGGATGGGGCGCCTCGGACCGTATCGTCTAACCAAATGAACCAGGAATTGGCGGCCACAGTTGCCACCAAGTTATTGGATCGTTACCAAGATTACGAGCTTCCGCCCGCGGTAGAATCGGCGCTGGTTCAGTTAGGAAAGCCGGCGGTCGCGGCCATTTGTCAGCAACTTGGAGAGCGATTGCGCCCTGACGTGCCATTTGCTATGCGAATGGGTTTGTATAGAACGCTGATACGACTGGGCCCATTGGCCAATGACGCGGTCCCCACGTTGCTTCGAGCGATTGAGTTCGAGCCGGTGAATCATGCTTTTGTCCTGGCGATGAAAGCCATGATTGCGGCGGAGCCAAGCGATCGAACGGCAGTGGCCAACGCGATTCGAAATGGGATGGTCGCCGAGCGATGGAAGTCCACAGGATACAGCTTGGCGACGATTGAAGCGGCGTGTCAGGCGGCGTTGCTGGAGTTGGGGGACAATGAGACGATCGATGCGTTGATTGCTGAATTACAAGGTCAGCGAGCGAACGAAGCCGGGGTTCGCATCAAGGCGATTGATGCTCCCGAATCCTGGCAGTCCGTGCGACGACTCGGGCAGTATGGACCGAGAGCGGAGCGAGCGAAACAGATCTTGACCGAAGGCTTGAAAAGCCTAGCGTCTTCGGTACGAATCGAAGCGGCATGGGCATTGGTGAAAGTTGGAGGAGATGCGGAGTTGGCCGCCGAGGTGCTCGCGTCTTTCCTCGATCCCACTCAATCGACACCCGAGGACATCGGCCTTGCCTTGATCGCCATTGCCGAAATCGGTTGGCCTACGGAATGGCCAGCCGAACCGTTGCTGCGGCTTCTGGAAACCGGTATCAGTGCGGACGTCCGCAGCTTATCCTCCAATGTTTTGCACAAAACGTATCCTGACGACATCGATTTAACAAACCAATTCGTCAGTCGTATGGTTGCCGAGCACGATATTCAAGTGCGTCTTTTGATCATGCTTTGGTTGGAGGTTCGATTAGTGTGGA
>JAEUIP010000412.1 GCA_016795075.1 Planctomycetaceae bacterium
GGCCGCGTCTCGGGCTTCCGTGATGGCCTGCCGGACTCGTTCGAAGGGTTCGTCCAGATCGAATTTTTCCGCGAAATGTTGCAGTACCTGTCGCGTGCGTTGTTTCGCGGGGTCTTGATCGCCGTCGTTCGCAAACGTCAGGTGGATGGTCGTTTGTCGAAGTTCCATCGACTCCCAGATTGCCGAATTCGGAGGCGAAACTTCGCGGTTGTTGTGGGTTGACACCAGTGCCAAGGGAATGTCGCTTTCGGCGTGCAAGGCGGCCGTGTCGGGGCAATCCGTCAGGAGGATTCCCGGCCGAGTCTTTGATTTCTCCAGTAGGGCCTTACCGATCACCTGGCCACAAATATAGGCCCGCAAGGATGCGCCAAACAGGATCGCCTGGGTTCGCGAGACCTTGACCGGTAAGGTGCAATGAAATTCCAACGGTCGTGCCAAATGGTTCAGCAACAACAGCCCCCCGCACAGCCCCCAGCCTTCAAACTCGGTGCAGGTCAAGAAACCCAAAGGGATCGCCGCATTGCTGGAGTTCATGTCGTTCCTTGAAAGGGCTCGGTCACGTCGCACCCCGAAGGCTCTAGAATCGGAGTGCCGCGCGACCGGGCGTTGAACCAACGAGCGCCTGCAACCCGCGACGGACGTTGCGGGTAGGGCGACGTTGGGAACCATCGGCACCAAATGGAAGATGACTTTAAGAAGCGAATTTCGGAGCGAATTGCCGAACAAAATGTGGCAAATCGAGCAAAGTTGTCTCAAGTTTTGTTTCGTGACTGCCGGGCGCGGGCGATATTTTTGGCCCTCCACATCCCGTGATTCGGATAGTCGGAATAATCGGAAGAGGAATCTTTTGCCATTCTTTGGCTTCGTCCTTGCAACTTGGTCGACAGTCGTGGGCCGCTTCGACTATACTCGAGGCAGTGGGCAACGAAACATTTTTCGGAACATCGCATGCCGCGGACAACCGTGTCCGAGGTTGGAGATCATAGATGAGTCACGATTCGCCGGATTCTGCGTCGATCTTTCGCTACAGCGTTTCGGTTAACCCGACAGAAGCCGATAGTTTTCAAGCCGTTCCTGCCAATCAAGGCGGTGCCACAAACGAGCAGACTCTGCTAATGCTGCGCGTCATGCAACAGCTGTTGGATACTCAAAAGAAGCAAGTGGAGTTGCTGGAAGAAGTCAATCGCAACCTACAATCGGGACAGCGACAACGGGCGAACGAATTGCAACAATGGAAAAACGCCAATCCCCAATTAGCGAGCGGTTGCTGGCGGGCGGCTCAGGCGTTAGGGCAAGTTCAAGCCGACTATCTCCGAACCATGACCGATGAAGTGGATTTCAACGCCGAAGACATGATGTCGAGCGAATACGTGCTCAATGAATTTGTTGATCGCTTTGGCCCTCGTATGGCCCACCTGAACACCATCCTCCAAGTCTTGGGACAGCTCGGCACGCCGCCGACTCCGCCGAAACAACCGAAGTAAACGATTGTCGCTGGCTCGCTGAAGATAGCTTGCTTCTTCCTGGCGAACTTATGTGCTTTTGTTATTTCAACGATGTTCCGTTGCGTTGTCAGTTTCTAGAAGTTTAAACACGCATACGGTGTTGTCCCAGCTGCCGACCAACAGACGGTCCTCCGACGGAGAAAACTCGACGGATGTGTTTCGATTTGCAGTCGCGCTCTTGGCGGCGGCGATGACGTTCCCTTCAAAGTCAAGGACCGCCAACTCCTTCGAAGTCCCGGTCAGTGCCATGCGTTTGGTCCGAAAACACACGTCTAATTCAACATGCCCGTTCCTACCGCAGAAAGTCGTCGACTTTTCCGTCGCCAAGTTATGGACCGTCACGGTTCCTGTCGACCAACAGCCTCCGTCTTGGACGTAGACGAGCGCTGTGTCCCCACTGTCGCGAACATGGCTGAAGAATGGTTCACCGATGGAATAGGACCGAATTTCTGGTGCCTCGTGAATCCGCGTCCCACGAAAAAAGACTTCGCGGTTCTGGAGAATCTCCCGGACACTGACGACTTCGTCATCCGCGATTACCGCGATGCGTTTTCCGTCAGGTGAAATCGAAATGGTACGCGGGTAAGCATCGATATCGAAAGTCGCCTCTACTTTAGAATAGTCGGCACTAACGACAAACCCAAAACGGCCAAAAGTTGACCCTGCAGACTCGATGACTAACCGTCCGTCGGTTGGGATCAATGCAATCCCTCCTACAAAATTCTGGCCGAATAGTTCGCTGAGTTTTTCGTCTGACGGGTGAAAAATAACAGTGCCAGTGACACAATCGATAACAAACAGTTGCATTTGTTCGTCGAGAATCGCCAATCGCTTCGTCGACCGCGATAGGCTCCAATCAAAGATGCGCCCTATTTTTTCACTGGTCCATTGGATCTCTCCGGTTTCTGTGGATATGCAAGTTACTTGTCCGCGGGCAAAAAAAACGACAAATTCATCATCGACCCACGACGCGTGCTCAACGCGGCCTTCCCAATAAGTGTCTTCGTCCAAAACCAGTTCACCATGCCTAAAGATCCGTCGCAGCTCCTGGGAAAGCCCAGTTTTTGATGCGACCAGCATAAACGCGACCAAGATAATTAACCTAAGCATCATTCCTCCTTGTTCGTCCAGTACGACTACTTCTTTAGGTTCGATTTCGCGGACATATAGGTTTGGCGCGTCGCTGGCTCGAGTTTCTCCAACGAGTACCGCAACATTGTCCGGGGCATTTGGGCGGCATACTCGTCCAGAAATGCGCGCAAGATTCCCTCGTTGCGCTGGCCCATTTCACGCAACATCCATCCGACCGCTTTGTGAATCAAATCGTGGCGGTGCGTGAGGAACTGTTCGGACAACTTGAGAACATCCGCAAACTCTCGCTTGCGAATTTGAGCCAAGGTCGCCACGATCGCCACCCGTTCGCGCCACAGATGCCCGCTGTTTGCAAGTTTGTACAAGCGGTCGCGCTGGTCGGGGTACGCGACAACGTGTGCACCCAAGACTTTATACGCCGAACAATCTACCAAGTCCCAATTGTTCACATGATCCAACTGTGCGATGTAGAAATCGACCAACGATTCACGTTCTGCAGGATCTTTCTTGGCGACTTCAAATTGTCGCGTCAAGATAAAAAGCCCGACCATCCTGCATTCGTGCCATGGAGATTGTAGACACGCGAGCAATTGCGGTCGGGGTAGGGTGGCGTACGTTTTCGCAACCGTCCGAATGTTCGGTACGGTCACACCAAGAAATCGATCTCCGTCACCGTAACCACTCGGAAAGGCTTGAAAGAACTTGGGAAAGAATGCGGCTTTGACCGGGTCGGCCAAATTCTGCAAGTCTCGCAGCACATCCTTTGCAACCCTAGAAGTTTTCACGGCTGTCGATCCGACTGCTCGGACTTGGCAGATTCCTTCGGTGGCGGTTGAGAATCGTCGGCGACGCGACGCAACACCGCGACTTGTCGGGATTGCGGAGGAATCGTCCGGACCTCGGGAACCGATCGACCACCTATGACACTTTCACTTTCTTCAGAGCCGCTGAACAACTCAAAGACGATGTGTTGGGATTTTGGATCCAATCGATAGCTGCCCCATAGCCTCTGCCCACCGGCGGCAAAGTGATAACACATCGCATCGCCCAACAATGTCGCAGCCAACCGAATGCCGTTTCGTTCGTCGATTTCATAGCTGCCTAACTTGGCATTCAACACGTTCAATTGATAGGGACGCTCACTGCGGCCAGCTTTCCCGTCATAGACAATCGTCCAGTCCAATTTCTCTGGGTTATTCGTCGGCTTGATTTCGAGTTCCATTTGAAAGGTTGCCGCTCGTCCGCCGCCATTGTAGGTGGTCACTTCTCCGCTCCAGCGACCATGCCATTTGCTGGGTAATGAAGTCGGCCCGTCGTCGGTTGCTGTTCCCCTTTCCTCGTCTTGCGTCACGTGGAGAACCGCTGCACCAGCACATCCCCATTTCGTGTCGCAAACTACGAGCGAAACCACGGCCA
>JAEUIP010000413.1 GCA_016795075.1 Planctomycetaceae bacterium
ATCCAAGTAGTCCTCGTCCCAAACCACTAGGCTAGCGCCACTGAAACCTGATAACCGCCGTTCTCTGACGGAGAATCGCCTCAGCCGCCAACTCACATCGTCCGTTGAGGCGTGAGATTCTCGGACGGCCCGCTCAGCTTCCGTCCAACGACGGAGTGTGACGCCGGAATCGAATGTGATCCGCGGATCAGCCGCCGTAACGGGAGCGAGAGTCGTGTCAGCGAAGCTCGAATCGATGACGGTTGGCAGCGGGCTGGGCATGTTCATGGTGGGCCCGGGCGCAGGGGACTGGGCGAACAAATCGTTGGTTAGCCAACAAGAGAGAAGCAAAGACGTCACCAACTTCCACCGCACTACTGCAACTCCTTTGGACTTTCTGCGCTTCGAACCAATCCAACCGACCAAGAAAATCTCTTTCAACTGGGGAGAAACTCCGGCGGCGAAAACTCGAAAGTCTGCCCCGGGTTCATGGAGTGTTCCGCCATTGCTCCATCGGTCAAAACCGAAAATTCCACGTGCGGCAAAACCAACGAAACGAGCGTCAACTTAGAAAATCGCTTGGACTCTCATCGTAAACTGCTAGCGGGCGGCAAATGTCCGCGGCGGGAGACTCGGCGAATTTCATTCGTTTGACACGGATCCTTGCGTCAGAGCGAGACGAGCAACGTAGTGCTCGCATCAAGACTTTTCCGATGCATGCCCATGCCGATTGCCGGGATTCTCCCCTCGCATCGCTCGTTTTCAAAGAGCATTCGACTTCACGGTAGAACATGGAGTGCATCCGATTGCGCTACTTGAACTCCTTTATCTGGTGGAGTTCTTCCACTTTGCGATGCGGCCATTGCTGCCGACTGCCCAGCCGGTTTGGCCATCGGCCGAAAATTGGACGGCATTGAAACCGATGTCGGACACGCGGCGCCAGGTTTGTCCCTGATCCGAGGAACGATCGGTCCCGTTCGTACCGACCGCGATCCAAGAGGATTCGGTGGATGAGGCTCTCCAGAGGGCAACGCCGCTGCGAAAGCCGGTCGGACGTTGCTTCGACGTAGGAACCGTCCACGTTGCCCCTCCATCATTGGTCAACGCAATTTGGTCTTGCGCCAGGTCGGGCTGGTTGTAATCGCCTCCGAGAGCCACACCAATCTTCGAGTCTATAAACAACAATGAAAAAATCCCGCCCGATGCGTGACGTACCAACGGGGTCTCGACAATTCGCCAATCTTTAAGTTCGGCGTCAACGATGACAACCCGCGAACGCTTGACATCAGCGACACCGGTCGTGTGTTTGGGGGCTTGGTTTTGCTTTTGCTCATCAGACGGTGGGGGCGGCAAATCGCCACCTAGGCCAATCGCCCAATGCGAGTTGCCGATGGTTGTCATGTTGGTGCCACTGGCGGCAAACCCAGCCTCACCCGATTGCAGTTTGGGAGTTTGCGGCACTTGCTCCCAAGTCCAACCGGCATCTGGCGAGTGAAGCAAGAAGAGTTGATCATCGATGGGATCACCCATGACCAAGCCGTTTGTTTGGTTCAAGAACGCAATGGAATCCAGAAAAACTTTGGGGTCGTTGGATTCGAAAACAACTTTCCAAGAAGTACCGCCATCGGCGGAGCGATAAAGTCGAGCGGGAGTCCCCGAGGTCATCGCCAAGATGTTTTGTTTATCGAAGACATGCAAATCGCGAAAGTCGAGTTTTTCCGCGCCTGGAACTTGCTGCACGTGCCATTGTCGGCCTTGATCGTGCGAATGGATAATGGTCCCGTTGGTGCCACTGGCCCAGATCACCTCGGCATCCAACACAAATAACCCGCGGAGACTGGCGTTGGATTCGATGGGCATCGACTCCCAGATCAAATCTTGGCCAACGGCCGTCGTTGACTGCACGAGGGCAAACCACAACAGAAAACCGCTAACGACCACTTGTCGCATGATCAAGTCCTTGAAGGCGAGTCGCTCGGTTGCTGCGAGCGTCTGAACCAAGTCCGTAAACCGATCACGATTAGTGAAATACCACCAAGGATGTATTCGAATTGGTGAGCCATCGCAACCGCAATCAGACGAGCATCATGTTCGAAGTTGGCGGGCCGTTTGTCCAGCGGGACCATGAAATAGGCGAAGGCTAAAGTTGCGACCAGGATCGTCAACATGATGATCCAGAGAATGACGCTGGCGATTCTGACCCAACGCAGAATTTGCAGCGGCCCGAGTGGTTCGGATCGGAAATGATTGATGGTCGCCAAGATGATGCCGCCTATCAAACCAAACCACCATGAAGCCGCGACGCCCCAAACCAATGCCAGAATCCACGGATTATCGGTTTCGACGATTCGCGGATGGTGCACGGAAAAATACGCGACCGCAACATTCGCGGTAATCAGGTCGAGTGCGATCCCCAATAAACAGGCGTATCCGACACAACCGAGAACAACGACCAGAAATCGGCGCCGAGGGCTGATGGGGGGTTCTGTTGAATTCATGGTGGGCAACCTCCAAGGTCATCGAGACCAAATCTATGGAGCATACTCCAGTTGGACGGACCGTAGTTTCACCTCTTGCGACCGACCGTCATCCCAATCGCCGGTCCGTTCAAAAAATGCCGGGACGACGCCAACGGCCCGATTTCGCGCTGGCATGCTCGTAGCTCCAGACATTCATGCGGCAAAATGACGCAACAGACCAGCGATTCCGTCTCGTCTTCGTTATCTTAGGACCTCCCCTGACGGACCGTTTAAAGGAGGGGCGGGCAATTTGGCATTGGATGAAATAGGTGATAATTTGCTGCGAACATGTTCGGAAGCGAAATCCGGTTGGCAGGATGCCGGTGGACGCATGAACTTGAATTCCATGAGGTTTTTCATTGCCCTGATCGTTTTGATTGCTGGGGTGGGCTGCACGCCACCACCGCAATTTCGCGAAAATGGTCTGGAGTGGTACAAACAGGAGCGAACCGCGGGACTGAAGGCCGGCGAGAAGTTCGCGGACCATCATCGCCACGATGTCTCGGATATTGTCAGCGATTGGTTTGGAACTCCGGATCAGCCGGCTTTGCCGTTGGTGGAAGGGGCCGAGGACCCACTGGTGCAGTTATTTGACCCTGCGGGTCTGCAGCGCGCGGCGGGTCCCGTTGTGAGTCGCGATAAGGAAAGCAGCGCCGGGTTGTACCGACGGCACTGCGCTCATTGTCATGGAGTGACCGGGGATGGCATGGGGCCGACCGCTTCGTTTCTATCGCCATATCCTCGCGATTTCCGGTTGGGGCGGTTCAAGTTCAAGAGTTCGACCACGGGCACGCCTCCGACAAAAGCCGAACTGAAGCTGTTGCTACAAAATGGGGTGCCGGGCACTTCCATGCCTTCGTTCCGCCTTTTGAGTGACGACGAATTGGATGCATTGGTCGACTACGTCATTTATCTTTCGATGCGAGGGATGGTCGAACGTTTCCTGGTCGCGGCCGTTCGCGACTTGGAAGACGACGAGCGATTGGTCAACTTGCCGAAGGACATGCGTTTCCGAGACCTTCCGGTGAAAGCCAAGGGGGAAATTGGCACGCCGGTGACCAAGCTAATGAAATCCGAGGCAGCAGGGCCAGACACCGATACGTTAGAAGGCACAGAAGGAAAAGAGTCTCAACCGGATGCTTCGGAGACACAGGACGCTAAGGAAGCAGGAGCTGGCGAATCCGATGCAACGGGTGATGCGAAATCAACCGACGAAGCGGCGGGGCAACTCGCGTTTGATCCCGAGTCGGTTGAAGAGGACTTGCTGTATTTGGTAGACGAGCAACTGTTGCCAGTTGCGGAAAAGTGGTTGGGAATTTTGGACAGCGAACCCGCCGAGATCGAAGTGCCCGCTTGGGTTTCCGATCCGAAACATTCGGATTATGCAGCTCAGGTGGAAAATGGACACAAGCTGTATTTTGGGGCGGCCAATTGTGTGCAATGTCACGGGGAGACGGGGGTCGGTGATGGGCAAACGAACAATTTTGATGACTGGACGAACGATTGGTTGAA
>JAEUIP010000414.1 GCA_016795075.1 Planctomycetaceae bacterium
CGTATGCCATGACGGACGAAAACGGTCGTTACACATTGATGTTTGACTCGCGAAAAACCGGTGTTATGCCAGGTGAGAAGGAAATCGAGATCACTTCGACCAAGAATCCGGCGGCAAGCCTCGTTGATGTGTCCGAAGAATCGAGTTCTTCAGAAACCGAGGGAGCTGACGGAGACGAGTCCAAAGGCGTCAATCAATCCAAAGAGATTGTTCCTGCGAAGTACAACACGGCATCGACGTTGAAGTACACCGTGACGGAGAGTAACTCGGCAGTCGACTTTGATCTCGATTCAAAATAGAGAAACATTCATCAGTTCTTTACCATGGGTAAACGTGGTTTTAATCTTCGATGATTAAGTTAGGGACTCGCATGGCATCCAGCGAGTCTTGTATAGAGGCGGATGCTTTGGTTACAGAGTTGCCTTTTAGGAGAACACAACATGTCGGTTCGATTTGCGCTAGTGACGTTGTTCGCTAGTATGATCTGGGGTCCAGCGGCGCTGGCCCAAGTGACCGTAACCTTCCAGCAAGGTGTCAACGATTATGCGGGAACTTACGATCGTTCTATCAGTATTGCGAACAATCGAGACGGCGCCTCGGTCGATACGACCGCCGCGTCGTTCTTTATTGACGGTGATCCACAAGATGAGGCACGGGCTGATTACTTGATTCGCTTTGATGACATTATCGGTGGAAGTGGAATTCCTACCGGTGCAAAAATTCTCAAGGCCACTTTGACTTTGAAAACAACCAGTAGTTCGGTAAGTGGCAATTCTCAGTCAAACGAATCTTACAGCATCTATCGGTTGACTCGGCCATTTGACGCCAACTCGACATTGGATGGTGACTTTGGAAACAGCGACTTCGCGTACAGTTTTTATTTTGACGGGGTAACTCCGACGATAGACAGTTTCCTTGTCGCCGGAGTTACGCCGAGTGACGTGGATGCCGATTGGTGCCTTGGCACGTTCGACAAGCCCATCGGAACAACCCAATTGGCAGTCGATCAGTTTTATAGCGCCGATATGACTCGAGCCGTACAAAGCTGGGTTGATGGTGTTCCAAATTACGGCGTTGCTGTGATGAGCGATCATATCGACAACGACGACGGTTGGAGTGTTCACACGACTGGTTCATCGGATGTGGCTGCACGACCGCAATTGACGGTTGAATATACGCTGGACCCAAATGTAAAGACGTTTGATTTGCAGGATGGGTTAAATGGGTACAACGGCACGACCGATGTGTTCTTGCGACAAGAGGCCGCGTCCGTTGATGGCTCGACGGTTTTGGAAGGCTTCTTGGATGGTCTACTAAACCAAGCCGGTTCCTTTGACGACCCGTACATGATCCAATTTGACTTGTCGAACTTGGTTGCGCAGAACGAAATCGTTGACGAAATCGTTTCTGCGGAATTGATCTTCAAGACGGGTATCAGCAACGGTGCATCGGACGCTCAAACCACCGGTGGTGCCGGCTATTCGGTTCACCAAATGTTGCAACCATTCACCACGGCATCGCAGTACACCGACTTTGCTGGCAATTCAGCCGCGATGATGTTGGCAGGGCAAATTGGCATGGCAGAAGGTTTGTACGAGAACATTGACGAAGCCGAGCAGGTCTCCGTCGACGTCCGCAGCATTGTGTCTCGTTGGTTGATCGACAATGAAACCAACAATGGTTTCTACATCGGAGCGCTCAACACAGACAATGGCTGGCAGATTTTCTCATCCGGTGCTGCCGATACGGCTTTAGCGCCGACCTTGCGCATTGTCGTCAAGACTTACATCATGGGCGATGCCAACGGAGATGGGTTCTTTGACTTTGGCGACATCGAACCATTTGTCTTGGCTCTTCAGGATCCAGATGGATTTGCCGAACAATACCCGAACGTTGACCCAAACAAAGTTTTGGATTTCGACAACGACGACGTGTTCTCGTTTGGCGACATTGATGGATTTATCAACGCGTTACTGGGCGGATAATCCGATTACGGGACGTCGTCCCTAACCAGTCGCATGACACTAGATACAGCGAGCAGTCGATTCGATTGCTCGCTGTCTTTTTGCCAACACACGATATGATTCGAGATGCAGTGAAACGCTTTGACTTCGAAGCTCAATTTCCAATCGGAAACAAGCCCAATCCAGCAGCAGGGCCGATCAATTCTCGGAGTGCCGCTTGATACTCTTCAACCGATTCGAACTCGCGAAATTGGCCATTGATCATCAAATTGCCCCGAAAGCGCTGAGGAACCGGCGGAACATTGCTTGGGGGAGACTCACTGCCTTTGGGAGTCGATTGTTCAGGATGGGCTTGTGCCAAAACTCGCTGTTGGGTCTTCACCGCTTCAACAAAATTGTCAAACGAAAAATCAACTCCGTTGACCGTGACTTGTCCGACTGGCTGAGGCTGTTGGGTCATCGCGTCGACAAATTGCCCCCAAACTCTGCCAAATTCATCCGGTGATTCTTGAGCTCCGCGGAACACTCGATCCCGTACGGTCGCGAAAACTAGCTCGTCATCGAACTTCATCGAACGACCATCCAAGGATACCACGCCCGACGCTGGACCGGATTGTTGACGCGCCAAGGACGCGATCGGGTAGTTGGCCAAGATGAGATCGGGAGTCGCCGGGTCAACTTCGGTTGCCGGCAATGGATCGATCCAATTGGGTGAATAGAACGTCAACTGATGCGTGTCATCAGCGTTCAGGTTCCATTGTTGCTGTGTCGGTTGTGCCCGCGACGCGACCGCGATACTGCCGTCCCGAACTTCGACTTCGGTTGTACCGTCGGATCGAACTGCCACATCAAAGACGGCGGCCGAATTAGCAATCGCCAGGCTCGGAGTCAGAAAGTGAAAATCGTGTGTTCGCATTGGCACAGTCACCGACAGTTCACCGCTCAATAGCAGCAGTGAATTCTCCGATGTAAGCTTCAATAGACTGGGCGCAAACAGTTCGATCGTTACGCCACTCGTCATGGTCAGTTGTAGTTCCCCCGACTCCAACAGCAGTGTTTCTGCCCCCAATGTCTTCCCGACTGGCCAACGTGGATCATCGCCTAGGTTTTTGACACCCGTAATGGAAGCCAAAGCTTGCCCTTGCTCCGTCGCCAAGGGGACTTTCACTTCGGGGACATTCGACTTCGGCTCGCTGTTGGACGGTTCATGTTTCGGAGAAACTTCTTGATTCGTTTGACGATTCAACTGGGAGGCAATGGCAAGGTCGAGATCGGGAAGGTGCTTTGGTGCTCCTTCGGTTGGGCTTTTGCTTTTGATTCCACTTCCACTGTTTTGCTCCGGCAAGTCTGGGTTGGCGCCCTGATCCGTTGAAATCAGTTGAACGATCTCGTTCCGATAGGTGGCCATCAAGACCGAAAAACTCAGTAATACTCCAGCGGCAGAGCCCCACCAAATCCAAGCGCTGGCCTTGCGTTGCGATTTTAATGGAGTTACGGTTGTGGTTGATGAGACTTCAATCTTGTACTCGTCAAGAACCTCTGTGGCCAAGTTTGCCGGGTTCGGGGACGTGAATTGGCCGTGACATTGTTGCAGAACGCGAGCCACAAAGTCGTGGCTGGCCGCCTCATCTTCGGCAGCCAGTTTCAAAAGATGATCGACTCGCTGTTCGTCCATAACTTGTTGGCGAAACGTGGCGTCGCGTTGCAATGCCGCATGCAGTAGTGCCAGCTGATTTGACGGCAAGGATTCGCCTGCGACGTAGCGTCTCCACAAGGTGACAGCATGCGGCAGTAGTTGACCGTTGCTAGTGTGGTCCGGTCCTGACGGCTCTGGTTCTTTTTCACTCATGATGACGGCTCCTCGACGCTTGTTGGCGAATGCATTTCGCTAAGGCCTCACGGATCCGCAGGAGTGCCATCCGAACGGCACCAGAATTTCGCCCGATCTGCCGTCCGATTTCTTCTGCAGACTCTGATTCAAAGTAAAACTGTTGGACCAATTTCCGCTGGGGTGCCTTTAGCTTCTCCATACAGCCACGCAGCC
>JAEUIP010000415.1 GCA_016795075.1 Planctomycetaceae bacterium
GGTTCCGCAACACATGGACGTGGCCAACCAAGTCGGAGCGAGAATGGGAGCGACCGCGACTCTTCTATCGCGCGGATTTGGACGGGATCGTCTTGCAGCATGATCAATTACGCGAGGCCTATGCACTGCGTTGTGGAACGCCGGAATTTCTCGGGCCAATCGACCAATTGCAATTTTCGGAGCTGCCCGTCCAACCCGCCCGAGCGGAGGGCGTTGTCGGAAACTCGATGGATCATTTCCCAACCGGCTCGGCCGAATCCGGTTGGTTGTTTACGGAAAACGAAACCAATCGACAGCGACTCTACAAGTATCCCAATGCGGGGCCATGGGTCAAAGATGGTTTTCATGAACGTGTCATCCATGGACGCGAGCAAGCGGTATCGCCCCATGCCCAAGGTACCAAGGCCGCACGGTGGGCAAAGGTGATCATTCCACCGGGCGAAGCCGTTCGTTTGCGATTGCGACTAGGCCCGATCCAGGAAGTGCAAAACGCCGACTTTCGCGAATCGTTCTCTCAAGTCTTGGCGGATCGGAAGCTTGAAGCCGATGAGTTCTTCGCCGCGCGGCAACCCGCAAATGCGACCGACGAAGTGCGCCAAATTCAACGGCAAGCCGATGCTGGTCTGTTGTGGACCAAACAGTTTTATCATTTCGTTACCGAAGAATGGTTGGAGAACGATCATACGGAACCGGCCGGACATCCCGCGCGACGGACCGTTCGTCGCAATGCCGAATGGCCGCAGCTGTACAATCGCGACATCATCTCGATGCCGGACAAATGGGAATACCCGTGGTATGCAGCGTGGGATTTGGCGTTTCACACGTTGCCATTGGCCAACTTGGATCCACAATTTGCCAAGCAGCAGCTTTTGTTGTTCCTGCGCGAATGGTACATGCACACGAACGGCCAATTGCCGGCGTACGAATGGGCCTTTAGCGATGTGAATCCACCGGTACATGCGTGGGCCTGCTGGAAAGTCTTTGAACTCACTCGGCAAGACGAGTGCGGGGATTTGGATTTTCTGAAGCATTGCTTCATGAAGCTCTTGTTGAATTTTACGTGGTGGGTCAATCGCAAAGACCCCCGCGGGAACAACCTGTTTTCCGGTGGCTTCTTGGGCTTGGACAATATCGGCGTTTTTGATCGCAGCAAACCTTTGCCAACGGGCGGCTTTCTGGAACAGGCTGACGGGACGGCTTGGATGGCCTTTTACTGCCGCAACATGCTGACAATTTCCCTGCACTTGGGAATGCGGCACTCGTCGTTTTCCGACATGGCTTCAAAGTTCTTTGAGCACTACATGGGAATCGCGGAAGCCATGAACTTGGCCGACGGGCGCGGCTTATGGGACGAGCAAGATGGGTTTTACTACGATCATTTATTGAAAGACGGGCAGGCCACCCCGCTGCGCGTGCGGTCGATTGTGGGACTGCTGCCGCTGATCTCTGTCCAAGTCATCCACGATCATGCGTTGCAGCAATTGAGAGGCTTTCGCAAACGCATGCAGTGGTTCTTGGACTATCACGAAAACGTCGGACAACGAATGACGTACCTTGAAGGCGGCGACGAAAAACATGGAGGCATGCGGCTCTTGGCGATCCCCAGCGCCGAAAGACTCAAGCGGTTGCTAAACTACATGTTGGATGAGAACGAGTTCCTGAGTCCGTTTGGTATTCGATCGTTATCGCGTTACCACGAAAAACACCCGTACTTGTATCACGTCGGCGCTCATACCCATCGCGTCGATTATCTGCCGGGCGAATCCGACAGTGGAATGTTCGGCGGAAACTCGAATTGGCGCGGACCCATTTGGTTCCCATTGAATTATTTGTTGATCGAAGCCTTGGAGCGCTATCACCAATTTTACGGAGATACATTCAAGACGGAGTGTCCCGTTGGCAGTGGACAATACCTGTCTCTCGGGGAAGTCGCGACCGAACTTCGCCGCCGAATGTTGCGATTGTTTACGGCGAACGAAAAAGGGACTCGCCCGAGCCAACCAACGGATCGACTGTTTCCACAGAATCCCGCATTTCGCGAGCTGACACTGTTTCATGAGTATTTTCATGCCGACACGGGAAAAGGCTTGGGGGCGAGTCACCAAACGGGGTGGACGGCGTTGATTAGCCAATTGATTGACCAACTTTCGTTCGGTGGTTGAACCGCCAAGGAAACGTGGGATAATGCAGTGGTGATTCCTAAACGGTTACCAAATCGGTGATTTCCCAAAGATAGGCATTGAATGGCAATTCAAGTAACTTGTGGCAGCTGTTTCACTCGCTTTAGCGTTAGCGATAAGTTCGCTGGGCAAAAAGGCCCGTGCCCAAAATGCAAGACCGTGATCACCATCCCGACGGCTGCGGAACAAGTTGTTATCCACGAGCGTGAGTCGGGGCCGAAAGATACAGCGGGACGACCGGTCCTGCGGCCTATTTTCCGCCAAGAAACGCCAATCACGGCGATCCATTGGACCATCGCCGCATGCACGGCCGTGGTGATGCTGGTGGTGGCCATCGTCGGGCGAAGCCTGTACACACCCGAGACGTTTCCGTGGTTTGGGATGTTGTTTGGTACCATCGTATGCAGTTTCCCGGTTGCCTTGGTTGGCTATATCGTTTTGCGGAATCCCGAAGCCCCGGGGTTCGGCGGCCAAGAGCTTTGGCTGAGGATCGCCATCGTTGCCCTGGGTTTTGCCATCCTCTGGAGTCTGTCGCCGATTGCGGCGTTTGCTTTTGCCGACCCGATTGAAAAACCGTCGTTCTTGAGTCAATCCGTCGCTATGGTCGCGATGGTCCTGGCGGGTGCTGGGATTTCATTATTGGCGTTGGAGCTGGATTACTTGCTGGGCCTTGTCCACGCGACGGCTTACGCGACGATTTGTATTGTGATGCGAATGCTCGCTGGCCTGCCGGCGATTCCCGGCTTGGACGTCAGCGTGCGAGCGGCACCGGAAGCGCCTGTGGAATTTGGTTGGATTGGACCGGAGACTGCGATTCCCATGTTGACGGATTGGGCGTTGACATCTTCGACGGTCATTTCTTCTTTCAGCCTGCTCGGTCTATGAATTCCCTACTGAGCATCCCCGAGGTTGCCGGACTGGTCGCCCCAAACCAATTGGTGCGGATTCCGGACCAAAAGGATGTACCCATCACCCCGCGGGTGCGGCGTTTGATCGACAGCGCGCCATTTGCTCGTTTGCGCGGCATTAGTCAATTGGGTTTGGTCAGTTTCGTTTATCCCGGCGCGACGCACTCGCGGTTGGAACATTCCCTGGGTGTGTATCTCAACGCGTTGCTGTACCTGCAACATTTGGCAAGGTATCCGGAAGTCAGCGAACTTGTGGATGGGCGGCAGGCCGAGGGATTTTTGGTGGCCGCCTTGTTGCATGACATCGGGCACTGGCCGTATTGTCATCCGATGGAAGATTTGCAACTGCCGGGCTGGAAGACTCACGAAGAAGCGGCTGCCGAATTTCTGGAGACCGACGAGATTCGCAGTTTGTTGCGAGATGATTGGGATCTGAACCCCGCGACTCTGCTGGCGCTATTGAACAAAGAAGTTACGACGCCTGGCGAACGTTTGTTGAGTACGATGCTGTCCGGTCCCATCGATGTCGACAAGATGGACTATCTTTATCGAGACAGCCTGCATGCGGGCGTTCCCTACGGAAGGCAATTCGATGCCCCACGAGTCATCGCCAGTCTGTGCCTCAATGAATCCGGCAACGGGATCGCGATTTCTGAAAAAGGGCGGACGGCTGCGGAATTGATGGTGTTTGCTCGTTACGTCATGTTTTCCGAAGTCTATTGGCATCCGGCGGTTCGCAGCGCAACGGCCATGCTGCAACGGACGGTATATGAACTGCGACACGCTTTGAACCCCGCGACCTTTTTGACCCGCGGCGATGATGCCGTTCGCGAGCTAATTCGGCAGACCGCCGCCAAGACATCGGTCGCCGACTTGTGCGATGGGCTGTTCGGCGCGAGAAGGCAACTTTACAAACGTG
>JAEUIP010000416.1 GCA_016795075.1 Planctomycetaceae bacterium
TGCCTAGCAGAATACGGGGCGCTGATGCTGGTGGATGGACCGCAACAAGCCGTGCAATTGGCGAATCAACTTGCTCCCGAGCATTTGCATATCCAATGTCGCGACCAAGATAAGTTAGCAGACGCGATTCACAATGCGGGAGCAATCTTCGTCGGGTCGTTCACTCCGGTCGCTGTCGGTGATTATGTCGCTGGGCCATCGCATGTGTTGCCTACCGGCGCAACGGCGCGTTGGGCTTCGGGCCTATCGTGCAATCATTTTCTTCGCTCCCATGCGGTAATACGTTACGATCAAGCGGCTTTGACGGCGGATGCTCCGGCGCTCCAGGAAATCGCCACTTTGGAAGGATTGACGGGCCATTGGCAAAGTGTCGCCGTGCGCGTCAACGAGAAAGGTTGACCATGAAAGATACTTTTTGTGTCGCGAATTTTGTGCGACCCCATTTGTTGGAAGTTGCGGGTTACGTACCCGGCGAACAGCCGCAAGGGGGCAAGTTCATCAAGCTCAATACCAACGAAAATCCCTACCCGCCATCACCCAAAGTTCTGGCGGCCGCTTCGGACCTAGGCGAACGTTTGCGGAAGTACCCCGACCCTTCGGCGACTGCCTTTCGCCGCATGGCGGCTCAGGTCCTCGACGTTTCGTCCGATCAAATAGTGTGTGGCAACGGCAGCGACGAAATATTGGCGATGATCGTCCGTTTGTTCCTCGGACCGGACGACTTGGCAGTTTGGGCGAAACCAACCTATCTTTTGTACGAAACGTTGGTGCGTTTGCAGGGGGCTCGATTCCAAACGTTCCCTTATCAATCGGATTGGACGCTGCCCAACGAGTTGTTCGATTCGGGTGCGAAGCTGATCTTTATCGCTAACCCGAACAGTCCATCAGGCACTTGTTTTGATTTGCCGCAGTTGCGATCGATCATCGAACGCGCGACTTGCCCCATCGTGATCGACGAAGCGTATGCCGACTATGCTGGCCAATCGGCCGCCAAGCTTGTGCAAGAGTATCCGCATTTGTTGGTCTCGCGAACGCTCAGCAAGTCCTACGCTCTGGCTGGATTACGTTTTGGGTACGTGGTTGCGAATGAAGAGATCGTCGCGCACTTGCATACCCTACGGGACTCGTACAATTGCGACGCTATTTCGATTGCCTTGGCAACCGCAGCGGTTGGTGATCAGGACTGGTTGAAAGACAACGTGCAACGAGTCATCGCGGAACGACAGATACTGGAATCCCGACTAGCGGCGATGGGAATGTCGGTACAACCGTCACAAGCCAACTTTGTGTGGTGCCAGCACCCGCAACATCGCGAACGTGAGATCTATCAGGAGCTAAAAAACCGCCAGATTCTGGTAAGATTTATGGACTACGGATCTCCATGGATTGGGTTGCGAATCACCGTTGGCACTCCGCAACAGAACCAAGTGCTGTTGGGGCAACTCGAACAAATTTTGAAATCTTACGCATGACCCATCAACCTGCTCGCACGGCAACCGTCAACCGCACGACCGCGGAAACTCAAATTCAATTGCAGTTGAATCTCGATGGCACTGGGCAAGCCGAGATCCAAACGGGCATCGGTTTTTTTGATCATATGTTGCAGCTGTTCACGAAACATGGCTTATTCGATTTGAAACTGCAAGCGAATGGGGATCTGCACGTCGATCAACATCACACCGTGGAAGATGTTGGGATCTGTTTGGGACAAGCGATTCTGGAGGCGGTTGGCGACAAACGGGGCATTTACCGGTATGGGCATTTCACATTGCCGATGGACGAATCGCTGGTGACCACCGCCGTCGACTTGGCGGGACGATACGGATTTGTGTTTCAGGTGAAATTCCCGTATGCCACGATCGGTCAATTCGATAGCGAACTGGTCGAGCATTTCTGGCACAGTGTGGCCAATCGAAGTCAGAGTAATTTTCACGCCGTCCTGCATCATGGCAGCAACGGGCATCACATCAGCGAAGCCGTGTTCAAGTCTGCCGCACGTAGTTTTCGGCAAGCGGTGTCGTTTGATCCACGGCAAACGGGTATCCCTAGCACCAAAGGTGTGTTGTAGTTCGTTTTTTCGGAAATGGTTTCCAAGATTCCGCCGACCCCGACGAACCCGGTGGGAACGTAGCGGTTCGCTCCGCGAACCGTAATTGGATCGCGGAGCGATCCACGACAATCCTTAGGGACCAGGATAAACGAAATGGCTGTTGGATTCGGAATTGGAATAGCGGTTTGGGTGATCCTGGGCTTGGTCAGTTTGGTTGGCACGGCATTATGGATTTGGATCCTTGTTGATTGCGTCGTGAACGAACCGAATCAAGGCAACGACAAGGTCGTGTGGTTGTTGTTGATTATTTTGTTACCCTTCATCGGGTCCTTGTTGTATTTTTTCATTCGGAGGCCGCAACGTCCCGTGTTGGCCCAGTATTCTCAGAAGTAATCTGCCCGGGACGTTCCTTGCTTCGGGTCAAAATGGGCTTTGTTTCCAAGTATCGAATCAACCCAAAGTGGCTTTATCTCGGTAGATAGGAAGCACACGCATCTTTGTGGTCCCGTGCGCGATCGGGGCGCTCGCTTTACTATTCTTTCGCGCTGTGAGTGATCGGGGCGCTCGGTTCACTCTTCTTTCACATCGTGAGCGATCGGGGTGCGCGCCTTCAGTTCTGCGGTGCTCGAATCAACTGCTCGCGCTGCGATAACTGGTCAAAGCGGCTTGAAATACCCAGCGTGATAAACCCAGCATCAAGAGAGTGATGAGGAGTGTGAACCCCGCCAAGCCCCACGTACGCTCGTCCAAGCCTGGCCGCAGGGGTTCGGCCAAGATTCGAGCCGGAACGTTCACCACCAAGAGAATCGGGATCACAAACGTAAAGAAGCCCCACAACGACCATCCCCAAATCCCTTGTTGGTAGATCTCCATTGGTTGTCGGTAAAAGTTCGTCAGGTAGAACCAGAATGTATAAAGTGTTTGATTGCGACCGAGCCAGATACTGGTCGAGGCCATTGCGATCATGACGCTGTACAAAATGATGAGTCCGCACAAGATAAAGAATAGGTACAGACCAACTTGCGTGAATCCAAGTGTTAAGGGGTTGGCGGGATCGTTCATCAATTGCGCCACGGCGTAGCCCACCAGAATGACGCCAAGGAACAAATTGGCCAAGTTCGACCAAACCATCTGGGGGAACGAGATCAGGAACTGCGTATCGATCGGTTTAAGTAAGGCAAAATCAAGGTGTCCGGTGCGAATCAATTCGCTGAATTCTTGAGCGTTGGGCATCACAAAGGTCTGGATCAAGGCGGTGATGATCCAAGTGGTGCCAAGGAACACAAAGAACTCGTTTTCACCCCAGCCGGTATTTCTGCCGATCGAATCCGTGTAGGAAAAGACAATTTTGAAGAACACCAGGTTCATGATCGTCCAGCACACGGAAGAAACGCATTCCAACCAAAAATTTGCCCGAAACCCCATCGAGCGAACCAACGAATTACGAATGAACGTACGAAAGACTCGCCAATAGACCAATGGTCCTGTGCCGGAGGCCCCCACCCCTTCTGAGTGGATGGGACCCGTTACCGAGTCCACATTCGCCGCGTTTTTCGAATCCTTAGCCACCATAACCTCCGTATCGCACCAATCCGCGCGTCCACAGAATTCGACACAAGATCCAGAATCCAGCGACCCAAGCAAATTGAATCACGAGACCCCAGACAAGTTCGTTGCCGCTGATTTTGCCTAACGCGACGGCCGAAGGAAAATACGCCAGGTATTGAAACGGCAGCAATCCGATCATCCAATCCAAAGGTGCCGGCATGAGATCCAGAGGGAACATGTGTCCGGACAAAAAGAAACTCAGCAGCATAAAAATAAACGCGAGACTGGTGACTTCCAGCAGCCAGAAAGCTACCAACCCCAGGCACGCTTCCATCGCAAAACCCAGCAGGAAAGAACCAATCAATGCTAGAGCCAGGCCCAGCAATTGGTCGGGCGGA
>JAEUIP010000417.1 GCA_016795075.1 Planctomycetaceae bacterium
CAGCAACAAATTGAGTTGGCTCAAAAAACGACCGCTGGAAAACCAGCTGAAGAACAACCGCCGCTCATGGCTCAACTGCAAAACCAAGTCCAAGCGGTCGCAGGATTGTTCCCCTTCATGAACAGTCTCCAACAACAAATCCAGGCCGGGGCTGGCGACAATGCGGCGGCCATCCAAAACCAACTCCAGTATCTGCGGGGCCGAAGCGAGGTACTGACACAGACCATTCAATACCTAGAGAAAATGCCAGCCTCGTTCGAGCGAGAAGCGACGATGATTGCTTTGTTAGAACAAGGCGGCGGGTTATTGGACGTGCTGACTTGGTTGCAGCGGCAGATGGACTTGGTCCAGATGAACGACTCGATGGCCAGTCTCGACAGTGAGTTGGCCCTACTTTTCTGGGGCGACTACCGACGAATCGGTGCGGTCCCCAATTTCCTCAACCCTGCGTTTGATGGTTCGCCGCTAAGAAACGCCTATCGAACCTTGCGGGTTTCGCGGATCGATGGACCATCTGCCGCCGTTGCCAAACAATTGATCGAACGTACCCGCGCGGCCGAATCCGTCACCGACTTCCAAGGCAACGCCTTCCTGGACTTGCGTGGAATCCAATCGGGCGACCCGATGTTGGTTCAGACCGAAAACTGGTTGAAGGCCGTCGGTGAACAGCTGAAAGCCGTCAATGGACTGAAGGTAGAAGTCGAAAGCACCGCGAAACTATTCCAATCAGGGCAATGCCCGGACACGTTGATTTATTTGGGCTGGTATTCGCTGGGTAAATACATCGACTCCTGCACGTTTAAACCAGGCGCGATTGCTTACCATTTGGTTCCGGGCGATGCTTTGCGACTGCGGGATGCCGAACAACAGGGCTGGTGCCGAAGCTTGCTGGAAGCCGGTGCCACCCGCGTGATTGGCAGCGTCGGGGAAGCACTGCCCGTGCTGATCTCGATCGATCCCAAGGCCAAGCAAACGCCGATGGCGATCAACATTGTGACTGCGGAACTAAGCGACGGCATGATTATCTTTGCCGTCCCCTAATCTGAACGAGATTGGATCTCCGATACGACGCTCCTCCGGAGCGTCGTTCGGAGTCCATTTTTTGTCCCTGGTCAAACGTGACTCAGCTCTCGAGCAATTCTCCGGCGACCCAGCCAGTTGCGAACGCCGCCGTGAAATTGTAACCGCCGATCCATCCATCCAAATCTAAAACTTCGCCGGCTAGATAGAGTCCCGGCACAAGCTTGCTGGCCATGGTCTTGGAGTTGACCTCGTCCAGCTTGATTCCGCCAGTCGTTACTTCAGCTTTTTCGAACCCTAAATTTCCGCTGATTGGAACGGCCAAGGACTTGAGTAACGCCATGAGTCGCTGCAATTCCGTTTTCTTGAATTCACCGGCCGGTTTCTCGCTGTCGATGTCAGCCAAGTTTAGTACAACTTCAATCAGTCGCAGGGGCACTTCGGTTTCCGCCAAAACTTGCTGACACATTCGGGCAACTTGCTTTTTACTATGTTGCCGCAGGCCTTGTTCGAACCGCGCCTCCAGATTCGCGGCGTCCCATTGCGGCAACAAGTCAATCACACAGCGCAACGACAGTGGGTCGGATGCTGACGAAAAAGCCTTCGAGACGTCCATTGGGGCTGGACCAGACAATCCAAGATGGGTGAACAACATGGGCGCCCGACGTTGCAGCAGGCACTTTTTCTTTACGGCAGCGAGGCGTCCTAAAAAGTCGGATTCGGGCGGGAGCTGCTGCGAATCAATAACGAAGACATGAGCATCTTGCAGCGCGATTCCGGACAAAGTCGGCAACCATGTCGCATTGGACCGCAATGGAACCAGTGCCGGATGCGGCGGAATGATCGTATGACCCAATTTTTCCGCCCAACGATAACCATCGCCCGTCGTTCCACACCCGGGATAAGATTGTCCGCCCGTGGCCAAGATCAAATGAGTGGCAGTAAAAATGGCGGACTCGGAGTGCACTGCAAAATGTTGCTCGAGTCGTTCGATGGACGTGACGCGACAGAGATTCTCGACTTGGCAGGGAGTGCGTTCGAGTCGACGAATCAAGGCTTGTTGCACGTCGAGTGCTCGATCCGAGTCCGGAAAAATTTTGCCATTTGGTTCGGTCTTGATCCCCACACCTTCCGCCGCCAGCATCGCCACGACGTCCGATGGGGAAAATCGAGTCAAAGCGGAATGCAAGAACCTTCCCTGCGGACCAAAGGCTTGCACGATCCCTTGACGATCGGTCTGATGCGTGACGTTGCAACGAGTCCCCCCAGACATCAGGATTTTGACACCTAATTTCCGGTTTCTTTCCAGCAACAACGTCTGGCGACCAAGTTCGGCACTGCGAATCGCCGCCAGCAATCCGGCCGGGCCGGCTCCGATCACAATGACATCAAACAAGGATTTTCCTCTCTAATTTCTTTCGCATCGGAAGTTCATGCCTGCCTATGGAGCGAGACTCGCCAGAACGTCAGGCGTTATCCCTCGACTTCCATACGCTAGTGAGCGTCTCCAACCGCGCCGATGTCACGACGGTACTTGGGCCCAGAGAAAATTCAAGGGTGTCTTCGGAGCGACGCTTTCCAAAGCGTGGGGTTTATTTCCAATTCTCCGAGCTCTCGTGAGCATCGCCACACGCCGCAGCAGCGGCGTTAGCGTAATCTCGCTGCGTCGGGAATGGCTGGCAGAAAGCGCCCAGAACTCTGGCGAATCGCTGGTGGGGGCTCGTGGGTCGGGACGGCCGATTCGGCATGGGAAGCCGGCCGCACGGTGGATAGGTCCAAGTCACCGTGGGCCATTTCCTCTATCGGGGCATCTAGCTTGGCGAACGGCCTGGGCAAATTTTCCGGCAGAGGAACATTCGGCGTTTCCGCCATCATGATGGGCGGTCGCGACCGGGGATCTTGCAGCTGTGGCGGTGCCGAATCCGCCAAATGTTGCAACAGGACTTGGCGAACAATCCAAATACTCTTCGCAGAATGGTGGATCGTCATGTGGCGCCCATCCACCTCATCAGTACTGTGCGCATAAGGGAATTGAGCCTTCTCCACGTCAACGACTCCGTCACCTTCTCCCCAGACATACTGTTCCCAGCGTTCGTAAGCACTGGTGGGTTGATATCGACCGTAAATGTTGTGATACCGAGTCCAAGGCGCGGGTCGTACCTGGCTCAAGGCCACAAAGAACGGCGAATCCAACGCCAACGAATCCACGCTCGTGTCGATCGTCAACAAATCCTCGTTGCGGAACAGGCCTGGGTTTTGTTTGACGAGCTCGCTATTGCCTTTAATCAAGAGCTGCGGCAGCTTGAACAGCGATCGGCCCAGCCATCGAGTCGTCGGATTAGCAATATCGCTGCCTTGATACGGCATAGCCAGGGTCACGACTCGTTTCACCTGTGGATTGGCCGTAAAGAACAATGTTTTTCGCAGGTCGTTGATGACCTCCGGATCGCCTTGCAGATTTTCAAAAGGTTGATCGCTCAACAGTTTCCAAATTTGATCGCCGCTATCAACGGTCTGCAGATAAGAGATCAAACCTCCCATGCTGTGTCCGACCAAAACCATTTGATCCAACGCCAACGACTTGCTTTCCGGATCCAACGTCTGATGAACGTCGGCCAGGTCTTCGCGCATTTGCTTCGCACTTACCCAAAAGGGTTGGCCGGTAGGATACATGTAAAACCAGAACTGATACCGTTGATTAATTACGGGATTCGCGCGCAAGTCGTTGAACATTTCGGTCCATGTGATGGCACTGGACCAAAACCCGTGCACCATCACGACCGGGATCTTTGCGGGGTCGTACGGCTCCAGCATGTAGAGCCCACGAACTTCATCTCCAATCTCGGAGTTGATCAACGAGACGTGGGCCAATAGATTGGACCGGTAGAGCGGGTCATTCAAATAGTACGCCAAAGGAGCAGTCAGGTCGGTTGCTAATGGGCTCTCCCGGTTATTGACGACCACCTT
>JAEUIP010000418.1:0-3678 GCA_016795075.1 Planctomycetaceae bacterium
AACAATTTTCTGAGCCTCGGCGACATCACCGCTGCCTGATAGATTACCTTCAATCCAAATCATGTCTGGAACAACTTCCACCGTTCCTTGGCTCGTGACTTCGATTGTTTCGTCCGCAAACAGCGGAGTTGAGAACCACAAACACGCCACCAAACACGACAACCAAGTTTTCGATTTCATCTGCGGGTTCCCCTCATTAGGATGCGAAACGAGCAACGTATCGCCCAAGCACTTTTTTGGGCTGCACCAAGGCGACGATCGATGAGAAGGTCTCTCTCGCGACCGGTACCGTTTTCAGGCTAAAAACAGTCTAATCCACAACCATCGACCAGCCTAGGCAACCATTCGGCATTCCGGATAACCAACGACTTCTCGATTTGCCAAACACATGGCACAATTGGGCGGTGCCACTTCTAGCAGATTCCATCGACCGAGTTTCCCATGACGACGAATTTGACCCAGCCACTCAAATGGCATGGCGGCAAGTACTACCTGCGAAACTGGATTATTGGCCTGATGCCTCCACACTTGCATTATGTGGAGCCTTTTTTTGGTGGTGGTAGTGTTTTTCTCGCACGTGACCCCAACCGAGATTGGTGGGCCGCCTCCGAGGATCGGCTGGCGGGTGCCGAACAGGGGTGCAGCGAGGTCGTCAATGACGTTCATGGCGAATTAACGAATTTCTGGCGAGTTCTGCAATCGACGGAAACGTTTGAGGCCTTTCGTCGTCGCGTGGAAGTCACTCCCTTCAGTGAATTCGAATTCAACGAAGCCGCCGCGGCAACCAATGCCCGACTCTTTGCGACGCCTTCAACGGCCGCTACGAACGAGTTGTCCGTCGAACGCGCGGTCCAATTCTTTATCTTGGCCCGCCAGTCGCGTCAGGGGGTCATGCGAGATTTTGCAACCTTGTCGCGCAATCGCACTCGGTCTCGTGTTAGCGAGCAAGCCTCCGCTTGGCTCAGCGTGGTCGAGGGTCTCCCAGATGTTCATCGACGTCTGCGCGGTGTGGTTATTTTGAACCAAAACGCCTGCGACGTCATAAGAAAGCAAGACGGGCCAAAGACCCTGTTCTATTGCGATCCACCCTACTTGCATGAAACTCGCTCTACCACCGGCGAGTATCACTTCGAAATGAGCGAAGAACAGCATCGGGAATTACTCCAGGTTCTGACGCAGATTGAAGGAAAGTTCATGCTCAGTGGCTACCCGAGCCCGCTTTACGATCAATGGCAAAAAAATTGTGGGTGGAAGCGTCACGACTGCAAAATCGACAACAAAGCCGCCGCGGGGAAAGTCAAAGAAACCAAGATCGAATGCCTGTGGTGCAACTTTTAGAAACCGATCTTCACGGGTCTGATCCTCTAAACGATCGACCGTTGCTTTCGCTCGGATTAGGTGAGTTGTAAACCACAAGAAAATTCAGACAATAGATGGACGGCACCCATTGTGAATGGTGGGGTACGGGTTGGGTTCTTGCGGTTGGGACGGTAGATTGTGGCGACCGTCGCTGGTCATCGAGCAACGGTGTACCGAGGTCGTTGCGCAATTGCTGCGATTTGTCGGTGTCCATAAAGAATCGCTGAGCAAGCTATTTAGCAAGGAATAATGATGCAGAAAACACCGTTGACGGATTGGCACGCGGCCCATGGCGGCAAAATGGTGGACTTTGCCGGGTGGTCAATGCCTGTTCAATACGACTCGATCATGGCCGAACATGCCGCCGTGAGGTGTCAGGCTGGTTTATTTGATGTTTCGCATATGGGGCGTTTGCGATTTGCCTCCGCGGCTGCGGAGTCCCTGTTGGAAGGTTTGACGACGCGTAAAATCGCCGGAACTCCAGTTGGTAAGATTCGCTATAGCTTGATGTGCAACGAGCAAGGCGGCATTCTCGACGATGTACTGGTGTACCGTTTACGCGAATTAGATGGTGGTGAGAAATTCTGGATGGTGGTCAACGCCAGCAATCGCGAGAAGATCATTGCTTGGTTGCAGCGTCATGATCCCCACAACCAGGCAGGGCTTGAAGACCGTACATTGGGGACGGCAATGATTGCAGTGCAAGGTCCGTTGGCAGTGCCTCTCGTGCATGAAATGCTCGGAGCTGACGTCGCGGGGATGGGTTATTATACGGGTCAATTTGTTGAATATCGGGGTTACCCATTATTGGTTTCTCGAACCGGCTACACGGGGGAGGATGGAGTCGAGTTGATTGCACCGTCGGAACATGCGGTATCCTTGTGGGAAGCGATTTTGGCGAAGGGAGCCGCGTCTGGTTTTCGCCCGGCCGGTTTAGGGGCCCGCGATACCCTGCGGTTGGAAGCGGCGATGCCGTTGTACGGACACGAACTCAGTGAAGAGTTGAATCCGGCTCACGCCGATCTCGGGTTTGCGATCAATTTGAAAGACCGGCAATTTGTGGGAAGAGATGCCATCTTGGCTGCTCAGAAGGAGTCAGGGATTCGCCGACGAGTGGGCCTGGAGTTGGAAGGTCGTCGTCCGGCTCGCGAGCACTGTCCCGTGATGATGGCCGGGCAAGTTGTTGGAATGGTCACGAGTGGAACCTTTGCGCCGACGCTGCAAAAGCCCATCGCGATGGCCTATGTCGAGCCTGCGTATGCGGAGGTTGGCCGGGTGGTCGACGTGGACATACGTGGCAAACTTCATCCCGCGACCGTGGTGAAACTCCCCTTTTATTCTCGCCCTTGATATGAGACGATTTTTGAGCAAGCATCCAGAGTCGCCCCTCTTCATCTCAAAAACAGGAAGAACCGTAACGTGAAACCGGAAGAGCTAAAATACCTCGAGTCGCATGAATGGGTCTCGGTTGCCCAACAAAATGGCCAACAAATTGCGACGATTGGCATCTCAGCGTTTGCTGTCGAGCAATTGGGAGACATTGTTCATATGGAGTTGCCGTCTGTTGGCGACTCGGTGACGGCTGGTGAGGAGTTTGGAGAGGTCGAGTCCGTCAAAGCGGTGAGTTCCATGTACAGTCCCGTGAACGGGGAAGTCGTCGAAGTTCATACCGCGATTGTCGATGATTTGTCCGTTCTAAGCGATGACCCCTACCAAAAGGGTTGGTTGTTGAAAGTCAAAGTGGATTCGCTTAGCGAAGGTTTGCTGGACTATGCGACCTACAAGAAGCAGTGCGATTCGCACTAACTTCCGGCGAGCTAGTTCCGCATGTTGCTAGAAAGTTGTGCGACGCGGCAGGCGGCTGTTTGCGGAACGAGTAGCGGTCCGGTAAATGTCGTTAGGAAGTTTATGGACAGGTTTGGTTTGTTCGCGAGTAGCAGCATCATGAAAATGGGGCGATCGTGAAGTGTCGAGTATTGTTCGACCCGCCTGCTGCCGGTGGGTGGAATATGGCGGTCGACCAAGCACTTTTGGACTTGGTCGCTCGGCCGGTTCTTCGCATTTACCAATGGGACGCACCAACGTTGTCATTGGGTTATTTTCAGGCAGTGCGTGATTGCGAGCAGCATGCGGAAAGTCGCGGTTGCCCAGTGTTGCGCCGTTCGACGGGTGGTGGGGCAATTCTGCACGATTCCGAACTGACCTACAGTTTGGCTTTTCCGGCTACGTTGAATAAAGCCAAGTCCTCGGAGTGGTACAACTTGGTTCACGAAACGGTGGCTGATTTATTGGCGACACACCGTTTGGTTGCGAAGTTGC
>JAEUIP010000418.1:3688-3933 GCA_016795075.1 Planctomycetaceae bacterium
CGTCCGGCTGACGCGACTGCAACCGCGACTCATGATCGACAAGTCGATTGCCATCGTACGGGTGGCTCACCGCGTCGGGAGCCGTTTCTATGCTTCCAACGCCGGGCCGAAGGAGATTTGATTCTGTGGCCGACTCGAGAACATGGTCCTTCTGTGGATCAAGTCAACGGCCATAAGGTGCTGGGCAGTGCCCAACGCAAACGAGACGGAGCGATATTGCAACATGGCAGCATTCTGTTTTGCCA
>JAEUIP010000419.1 GCA_016795075.1 Planctomycetaceae bacterium
ATTCCGCTCCAATTTTGTGTCAGGGCCAACCACCGTTTCTTCGCAACTCAACCATGTCTGCCACGGCGTCGCACCACCCGCACAGTTGTTGACCGTCCCAGCAAGACTGGGACGTGAATCCACAAAACTCCGGGTGTCGCGATCAAACACCAAGTTCGTGCAACCACCAGCTCCGAAGGGATCGTACGCGTGTTCCCAAAACGCAGGCCCTGGATCGGGCAGTTCGTGGTTTCGGCACAAGATAATGCGTGAACCCTCTTCCGCGATGATGGCCATGCCATCGTGATTTGATGGCGTTTTCTGTTCCATGAACATCAGCTGATTTGTCCACCCATAAGACCAATACTGGAACCCCTCGGGCAAGCGAAGGAGTGGCAACCCAGTGCTTCCGTCGGTGGTTTCACTTAGGGGACCATAGGCTAGTCGCGGGGCGTGTGGCCCATGTTTCCGGTAATGTTCCGCACCGTGGGGTGCATGCCCCGCATGACCAAGGCGAAGGGATAGTTCGTGAAACGCCGAGCTTATCGCGGCGGCCGTGACGCCTTGATACATCCGATTGAGAAACTGGCGACGAGTCTGGGACATGGGCGAGCCTCCGGAGGCATGGCGATCAAGATGACGGCATCCACAGAAGGTGAGTCTATCCCAAGTTATTGAAGTATTGATGAAGCCACTGTGAGAGCCCGATGAACTTTTTCTTTCCAGATGCCCAGCTTATCTGTTCGGTTCTACACAAAAACCACTTCAAATCATCATCAAAACCGTTTCTATTTTAAATCAAAAGTTAACAGAAGCCTGCTAACCTCTCCGCAACAAAAAAAGTCGGCGACCACGATGTCACCTAACGGCACGGAAACTAGGGAGAGGATGTCCAGATGGCACGGGTCGTGATTAGCTTTTCCGGAGAAGGCCGTGGACATGCGGCCCGCACGCTCAGTTTGGTGCAAGAATTGCGTGGCCACCAGCTCCTGGTGTTGTGTCCGCGAAATATGTTGTCTTGGATGCAAGAGGCCACTTGGCACGAGTCGCATGTCCAATTGCTGGCTATCCCTAGTCTAAATTTTTCGTACGATCGCAGCGGCAAGCTCAGTTATGTCAAGTCGTGTCTGTCGGCAATGCCGTTTCTCTATCATTTGCGCGGTTACTTGCGGTGGTTGAGCCAGGTGGTCGACGAGTTCAATCCACATCTGGCGATTGTGGATTTCGAACCCTTGTTGTCGCGTGTCACTCGATCCCTGGGGATACGAACTTTGAGTTTGGATCACCAGCACTTTTTGGCCGCGATGGATCTCAGTAAACTGCCCTGGAATCTGGGGATGAGAGCCCGATTTCTGCAACCAAGTGTCAAACTGTTTTGTCCCACGGCCGACGCCTACCTGATCAGTTCCTTTTATCAGTTTCCACAACGACCGGAGGCCAGCAACTATCGACAAGTGGGTGTCTTGATTCGCGAGGAATTGGGACATCATGCCAGCCATGTTGGGGAACATCTGCTGGTCTACTTACGGCGCGAACACGCGGGTCCTTGGCTGCAACAGTTGGCGGAATTACGCGAGCCCTGTTTTGTGTACGGAATGGATCGAGATGGCGTTGAAGGAAATTTGTACTTCAAAAAGATCTCGTCGCGGGAATTCATCCGCGATTTGGTGACTTGTCGAAGTCTGATCTCGACCGCCGGCAATCAATTGATTGGCGAGGCATTAGCCGTTGGGAAACCCGTGTTGGCGATCCCCGAGTACGGGAACTTCGAACAACAAATCAACGGCCACTTTTTGCAAGCGAGTGGCCTGGGGCGCTGTTTGTTACCGCAGCAGGTTTCCCGGCGAGCGTTTTACGACTTCTTAGAAGCATTGCCTTTCTTCCGAGAACGCATTGGCTTGCGCAACCCGTCCGGGAACGAAGAAGTCGTTCGACAAATCCAGCACTTGATAACCATGACGACGCCCCAAACCACATTTGTACCGGAGGTCGAAGTTCTACCCGAGGTCGAAGTGGCAACTGTGGGAGCGGAAGCGTGAGCATTACTACCTCGCTTGAGCCCACTCCCGAAGTGCCCAAGATTACCGAACCGCAGCCCGAACGTTCGCAGCTACCCGTGCTCCCCTTGTTGCCCAATGATCCTGAGCCGATCGAGCACAAGGCCGTCTCGGAATCAGTCGCCAATGACGATCGTGTCGCGGCGTCGACGTCCAAGTCAAGTCCTTCGCCGATGGTTTGGGGGCGATGGAAATATTGGCGCACGGCGTTTTTTCGAGCCATGCGATTCCCACGGACCGTATATCAAGCCCGGCAGGGAGCGCTACTTCCGCCGCGGCTCTTGACGCACACCGTCACATTCGGTTGCAACGCAAAATGTGTGATGTGCGATTCGTGGCAATTGCCAACCGCCGGCGATTTGTCGTGGGAAGAAATCGACGGGATCTATCGTCAATTGCCGCCGCTGGACGCGGTGCGTTTGACGGGTGGCGAACCTTTTGTTCGCCGTGACATGTTGGATATCTATCATTCGGCCATCCAGCATCTGCGGCCAATGTTCTTGCATATCAGCACCAATGGCTTTCTGACCAACCGGATCGTGGAGTTCTGCGAACAGCGAGATCCAACGGTTCCATTGGAATTGGCAATTTCGATGGATGGAGTCGATGACTATCACAACGAGATTCGCGGGAATCGTTCGGCGTTTCGTTCGGCGTGGGAGACACTTACGGAGTTGGCAAAACGGCAAAAGGAACTTCACTTGCATCTAACCGTCAATCAAACGGTCGTGAATGACGCAGGGTTGGATCAGTACGAACTGTTGCAGCAACGTTTGCAGTTATTGGATGTCGAACATCACTTGATCGTCGCTTACGCGGAAAGCGCGACCTACAGTTTGGATCGAGAACGGCGCATCGACCAATCGGTGTTTGCGACGTTCTCGGAACTATCAGCGGAGAAGTTAAGTGAAGTCTTGCGCCGCGCGGAAGCTCAGGCCAAGTCTTTACCCTGGATCCGTCGCCAGTTGCGACTCCACTATTTGCGCGGGGTTGCAAAGCGAATCTTGCGCGGTCAGTCCGATTCGCCGCGCGCGTGCCAAGCGTTGCACGCCCACTTGCGACTATTTCCCAACGGCGACATTCCTGTTTGCCAATTCAATAGTCAGGTCGTTGGGAATCTGCGTCGACAGTCGTTTGCGGAGGTCTGGAAGTCCGTTTCTGCCCAAGAGCAGCGGCAATGGGTTCGCGCGTGTGCCGGTTGCTGGGCCGAATGCGAAGTGGCGCCCAACACGATTTATACACTCGATTTTAAGAACTAATCCCCCAAGGCGCCCGTCGCGAAGAAATTACCTCGTCAACGCCGTGCAAAGGGACCTGCCCTCGAAAAATGTGACTCGTTGGTTGTTGCGTGGCAATTGCCTGCGGATGGCAATGCCGTTCTGCGGATGAAGACGGGACGCGATCAGCGTGGGACTTGGGTGTTCGGGCTGACGGATCGACGCCGTGACGGACTTTAACCTGCCAATCTATGGACATTGTGCCGGCCTTTCAGGCCTTTTCTGGTCGAGAGTCTACGCTAACCGGTGGCTCGCGCACACCGGCAGAGGTTGTGTCGGCCCATTCGGGCCTATTCTGGTCGAGAGTCTACGCTAACGTTGGCTCGCGCATGCCGGCAGAGGTTGTATTGGCCCATTCGGGACTGGGTTCGCTACTTCGACTCCGCCAGTGTTTTCTCGAGCGTCGCCAGAATGGCGGGGCGGGTTTCGGCAGTTACCTCTTGAAAGATCGCAAGTATTTTTTGGTCCGCGCCAACCACCACCACGGCGGGCAATTGAGTTAATCGCAGCGAATGAGCCGCATCACCTTCTTGGTCCAAAAACACGGTCGCTTGGATTTTGTTCGCGGTCAAAAATTGCTGGGCTCGGTCGGGACTA
>JAEUIP010000041.1:0-274 GCA_016795075.1 Planctomycetaceae bacterium
CTCCATTTCCTCGTTAAAGCGTACGTGGTCGGTTCGCCAGCGACCGGGACCATCGAGCCTATTTGAGGGCAACGGGAGCTTTGCCAACAATCCCGCGACCAAGCTGCTCGAAGTCAAACCTGCCAAAAACTCTCGTCGAAGAACAGTAGACATGGTGGTTCTTCTTCTTTCGCGATGCGAATCTTTGGCTTAACGAATGTCGTGGGGCGCGCCGCGAGCCCCAGCGTTTGGGCGACGATGGTCGTGGGTGGCGCCCCCGGCACACCACGGGTAG
>JAEUIP010000041.1:284-25512 GCA_016795075.1 Planctomycetaceae bacterium
GATCCGAATCTTTGGTTCGACGATGGTCGTGGATCGCTCCGCGATCCAACGTTGGATCGAGGCGGGTTCCACGACTAACGAATCGGCCGTTATCTTGCTTCGCTCCGCGATCCAACGTGGGTTCGCGGAGCGAACCACGACCATCGCTACTTGGCCGCTGTTGGCCAGCCAGGAATTTCGAGCTGCCGGAGTACTTCGGCCAAATGCTCACCGGTCAACGCATAGCTCGCCGTGCGCCCGGCTCGAGCAATATTGACACCCACAACATCGCCGGACAAATTCACCAGAGGTCCGCCGCACTGTTCCGGCAACAAAGGCGAATCGTGCTGCATCGCCCAGGGAAACGAACTCGCGCGTTGGCTGTTGATACTTCCCAACAAGTTCATCGCCTCGAACCGCGGCGCATCGACCGAAATGTTTCGCGAGTTTCCCAAGCGAACCGTAAAATCCATGATCGAATCGCCTCGCTTCGTTTTGACGATCAACTCGTCACCCGCTCGGTACTTGCGGATCAAGCTGACAAATTCCGGAACCTTTTTGACTTCGCGACCTTGAACCGACACGATGACATCACCATCGCGTAAGCCAGCTCGGTAGGCCGCGTTCTGAACTTTGTAAATCGCAATTCCGTCTGGAGCCTCTTCAGGGACGACACCGATCTGCCCCCGATTGCGTTGGAGTAAACTGCGAGCTTCGCAGCTACATACCCCAAGGGTCATGATCGGTTCCCGCACGCCAACCGACAGCAACAACTGCCCTGGCTGGGGCTCTGCCGCGTGAAGGTGAACTGGTTGATAGGTGCCTTCTTCCAACTTCAGCAACGCAATGTCGTTGTCCGTGTCGATTTTGACAATCGTGGCCGAAACCGTTTTGTCTCGTCCGAAGCGAGCCTTGATCGGCTGGTCTTGTTCCAGTTCGCTCGCCTTCGTGATCGCGTAACCATCGCTGGTCACAACCGTTCCAACAGAGACCCAATACGTGGGATTGATGACTTCAAAAGTGGACGCGCGAACCCCGGAAACCACTGGGTGAAGTTCGCGGAGGACGGACGGATTCTCTCGTTCGTAGGTGCCGATCCGGCGATCGCGGATCGCATTCAGTTCCTGCTGGCTCCGTCGCCCCCGATTGTCTTGCAAACGTTGCAGTATTTCCGGCGTGTCTTGCGGGTCGTCAATTGAAGGTTCGACCGGAACCTGTGTCGGTGATGGTGCCGGTGATGGCGTTGGTACACTCTGTCCAAATGCAACCGCGGGGATCAAGACGTCCAAAGTGATGCCCAACAAGGCAACCACAACCAAGCAGAAACTTCCGATGATACTGCGCTTGGCACGAATCGAGTGCGGGTTATTGGTTTTTGACATCATGTACTGAATCTCCTTTACGGGACGGATCGATTCCCGACATTCTACTTGGTTTCCAGTTGCCCCAAGATGATCTGGTATTCTATTTTTTCGGAACCGCGACGGACGACGATCTTAACAGAATCCCCCGCCCGTTTGGTGCCAATCTGGTCGACCAAAGCTTTGGGCGACGTGATGGGGATTCCATTGAACATTTCGACAATGTCGCCGACTTGCAATCCGACCCGAGCGGCGGCCGAATTCGGTTTGATCACTCGCAAGACGGGTTGGGAGTCCTCCGAGTCCATCTCCACACCTAAGACCGCCGAACCAACCGATGGCTTGTCCGGATCGGCCGCGTTATCGGGTTGGCTTCGCGGCGGGCGACGTGGGCCGCGCGGGGTCTCCCCTTCGTCCGAATCCGGCGGCCGAGTCCCCGGTAAATGCCCCCAAGATTCGCCACCCTTCAAGCGATCCCAATCACGTAGAAACGTTTGAATCGAGACATGGCGGTTTTCCGCAATGGACTCGCCAATCGAAGAATGGATACCAACGACTTGTCCATCCAAACTAAACAAGGGACCACCGGAATCGCCACCAATAATCGGGCAGTCGGAGGTCACCGCGTCACGTTCCAGTTGAATAACGCGACCAATTCGCACCGGAGGACGCCGACCCAAGTCGTGACCACCCGAATGACCGAGGGCGACCACCCACTCGCCTCGTCGCAGTCGATTGGCATCCCCCAACTCGACATGCGGCCAAGGACCTTCGTCTTGGATCTGCAACATGCCGGCGTCTTGGTTCAAGTTTTTGCCCAATGGCTTGGCCGTTGCGGTTCGGCCGTTCGGCAGTTGAATCGTGAACTCGGTCGCCTGCGAAATAATGACGTGGCCAGCCGTGAGGACCAAGCCATCGGGGCTGACGATGACGCCGCTGCCGTAGCTTTCTCCGTCCGTAATGGCCACCACCGCGTCCGTAACGTCCTCCACGACTTGTTGAACGGCCGCTTCCCGCTTTCGCCATTCTTCCAAGGAGCCAATCGACGTTGGGGTGGAGGTTTTTGACTGGGCATCCACCTTGGAAAGGCCGAAAATTCCGGCCCCGGTCAAAATCAACACCGACGCGATTGGGAACGCCCGAAGCCAAAGAGCGCGGCCACGTTGCGGCCGCCCATGAGTGCTCGCGAGACAGTTCTTTCGAACCACCAGGGGGTTTGAGGGAGATTTGATCGGAAACCGCAACATGGGATGTCTTTCGGAAATGGCTTGGACCTCTAACCCCACGACAAACTCGGAGTTTCGCGCATTCGCCCCGCGGCTGACTCCACCCGTCGGTCCCACATATCGCGAGGCCTGACAGGTCAAAGTTGCCACTCCAGCCCTGGTGCATTCGTCCAACACCCACTGTTTTCGGCAACCAAATTGGTGGCAGCCTATTTTATCCGGATTCGAATCGATAATCTCTCAATAATTCAAGCAGAAGTTACATAAAATTAGCAAAATCGGCGGTAACCTGGGCTGTGAACGGCACCGCAGTTGAAGGCGAAGGCCCTAAATCATCGGAAATCCAACCGATTCTCGGCGCCATCCAAGGCGTTCATTTCGCGAACCGCAGTTGGCCAATCCTTGATTGATTTCCGCTCCGTTTTGCTGCCACTTGGGAGCGCGTGAAAATGCATGACGGAAATGAGTCTGTCTAGGCTTTGCGCTAAGAAGCGGGTGACCCAGTACGGATCCCTTGGAGGTCAAACCCTAGTTACACGAATGCCGGAAATCCGACGGTTCGGCGGAAAATTAGGCGGCCGAACGGAATTTCTTGGTTGGAACCGCCGAAGTTGGAGTCGAAGATTTGGTTCGGCTCACGTCCTCAGCGCCCGACTCGTCTCCGTCGCTAACGAGTTCTCCGCTGCTGATCGCCCTGCCATCCAGCGCCCGACCATGCAGGCTTGTTTGACGAAGCGAACGCAGCCCCGACAGTCGCTCCCAGGCCACTCGCCATAGTTGAGGAGACAAGCAACCGCGAGCCACTTCCGCCAAACCGACGCGAACCGCACGCCAATATAGCGAACTTCGCGGCGTCGTGTTCGCTAAATGCAGGATGCGATTCGAGGAACGTCCACACAACCGGTAGCCGGCCTCAATGTCCGCCGCGATGATTTCATTGGCCGACAGATTCCCACTGATCCACTGGTGAGACCAACCGTTTTGCTGCACAAACAACCCCAACGAAAGCTCGATGTAGCCGCTTGGCAGACGAAGGCCTCCGGTCGAACCCCACTGTTCGAGGAGCCGACGCTGCACCAAACCCGCCCAACCCGTCGGGCCAACGACGTGCACCTGCGGAGAGAGATCCGCGGCCGTCCATTGCTCTCCAACCAAATCTTCCAAGCAAACCGGGTGAAAGCGATCGGTCATCACGACGCTGCTAGCTAGACAGCGACTGCCGGAGTCGTCTCCCTCGCAACCCGATCCTTCCGTGGTCCCTGTCCGCTCAACAATTCGAGGCGACCCAAGTCCCAGATCACGCTGCTGAATCGAATTCAACGCACCTTCTAAGGCGTCCTCCGTCATTTCAATGCCCGGGGACAACCAATAGATCCAGGTAGAAGTGGCCGAATCAGCCGCCAAGGCTACTCGACCCAGCGGTGTGGAGGCCAACCGAAAATCGACGAACACTGAGCCGATTTCGTCCAGGATCCCGTATTGATCCTGGTAGTCGCCCGCGATGGCCGCCAGAACTTCCACCTGCGACCCCGCATATCGCAAGACACTGGCCAGCGTCGTTTCGAACTTGTCCACTTGATCCATCAAGGGAACGATGATTGTCAATCGAGGCATTCAATGACCTTCGTTACCGCAGCATTCCATTGCTGCCCATGGTCCTTCGTCGACCAAACGCGGCCTGCGAAGCGACGGACCTAAATCCCAACTCTACCCGGCGATGAAGAGTGGTGAGTTTCTTTTCCCAGTCAACTTTCGGCTACTCGGGATGCCAAAGTTGATTCGAATTGGCGAATCCCGTACGGCCGTTACGACAAGCTCCACAGCTTACGCTTCCGTAAAAATCTGCCGAGTTCCGCTTTCCTCCCGATGCAAGTGCTAGCAACGAAAGAATTCACGGTCGATTCGTAGCGACCTTGGCCACCACATGGTGTGACCTCGAGTCTATTTCACACGTTTGATGATGTGCCAGCCATACGGGCTGTTCGTCGCGTCGTATTCCGTCATGCCAATTTCGCCGGGTTCCAGCCCGAAACTGATATCGCCAAACGAACGAACCATTCCGCCGCGCGGATAAACTGCCCCGTTGGGGTCGTCGTTTTCTCTTGCCTCAGGCGCCACTTCCGTTGAAAAATTCGACATCGAGTAGATTCCCGGCGATTGGTCATTCGTAAACTCCTGCACAAGTTGCTCAAAGTCTTCACCGGCTCGAGCCCGCTCCAAGAGCTTGTGGGCCAACTCGTGAGACTCTTCCTTGGTTCGTTCGATTTCTTTTCCGGGCACCGATCCTCGAAAGCCCACCAAAATGTGTTGAACGGTGATGACATCCGGTCCAACAAACCGCGAACCGTGCGGAATCAGCTGGGTTGTTCCGAGCTCAAAATCAAGTACTGCCGAGGAGACTTGCACGTCGGCAGATTGGTCGACACTTTCCGGGAAATGCATGAAGCCGATGGCAACACGACCTTGCAAGGCATCGATCCCGATATAGTCACCGAAGAAAACGTCCGGCCGACAGTCGAACTCGGGAACGTCCACCGGAATGTAGGAAAACTTGTGACCATCCAGACTTCGGGCCAGAGTCAACCGCGTGCGAGTCCCGGTAGTGGCCGACCGATCGTAATACGCAATGTTGACGGAGCCATCAGCCGGATCCACGGCCATCCAAGTAAAGAACTGATCGCGACCGTTGTCGGTCGAGGGGTCGTTGACTTGCCGCGGCGGCGTCCAAGTCGCGCCACCATCGGTCGACGACATCAAGAACACGTCCTTGTTGCCGTTGCGTTCGTCGATCCAATTCACGTAGATCGTTCCACGCGATGGGCCGCGTGACGCATCGACGATCGTGACGGGCATTCCATTATGGCGCGAGACACCTTCGACATCCGAAGCCCAGCCTCCCGGCGTTTCGCACAAAATGCGATCGACTCCGAAGGTGACTCCGCCATCGGTCGACTTGTCAAATTCCAAGCCACGCGGTCCACCCCAGACGACATAGACCGAGCCGTCAGGCCCCACGGCTGGAACAGCGCCTTCGACCGTTCCATCATCGTCGACGCAATCCCCGGGCGCATCTGAAATTCGAATTGGTCCCGCAAACGTTTTTCCTCCGTCCGTACTTCGTGAGAAGAAGATGTGCGAGTGGTCCGTTGGATCTTTGCTGCCATAAACATCGAATCGCGTCCAAGAAGCATAGAGGTTGCCGACATGCGGCGAGCGGCGATGGCGATCAAAGACCAGCCAGGGCTTGTCTTCGAACGGTGTCTTGGTGTTGAGATGATCAACGATCATGGTGCGCGGCCCCCAAGTTTTTCCACCGTCGTCGCTGGTCGTGAGTCCAATCCCGTTGGTGGCCACCGTCGGTCGATCTTCCCAGAGACCCTGGAAGGAAATGAACGCATGCACACAGCGGCCACTGGCATCGAACAAGACCACGTCGTCACCTTGGGTCCGTTGATCGATATTGGGAACAGCCGACGCGGTCCACGTCTTGCCACCATCGGATGAGAGGTAGGTCATGTTCGAAGCGGAAAGCCCTTCGCCGCGAACCAAGCTGCCCGCAATGAGGTTGTTGACGTTGAGAGGACTGATGGCGATTGATATTTCCGCGGACGTCTTGACTTCGGGAGGCGCAACCCGCGTGATGACCTGCTGGGCGCAGACCGGATCCACCAACGTCCAACTGCCAAGCAATAGGCCAAGCCATGAAAACCAATCGTTGCGAACGAAGGAAGTAAAGGAACAAGTCATGACGATTTACTTTCAGTGGCTGGGGCATTGTCGTGGATCGCTCCGCGATCCAATTCTGGTTCGCGGAGCGAACCACTACAATTCGGGAATGGTTCGCGGAGCGAACCACTACTTTCCAACATCGGTTCGCGGAGCGAACCACTACACTCTGACGGGTGTTCGGTGTCGTTCAATACATAACGCATGCCACCATGAATTATCGTAGTCAGCAAGATGAGTTCGAACAAGAAAACGACAACGAAAACGGACGGCCAGACTTCTTGAGTCGATGCCCCCGAAAAAAGTTTGTCGAGACAAAAAACCAATAACATCGCGGCATCGACATTGCATAATAGTGCCGCCGGTAATACCACCAACAGCAAAACCATTCGGCGCAGAGGATGATCCGATCCGCATTGTTGCAAAAACCACGTCGCGCGAAACCACAGATACACACAAAAGAACACGGCCAGCACGGTCGCAAATTTTACGGTTTGCTGTCCATTGTACTCGTAGTATCGAACGGTGTGAAATTGCCAGGCGTTGCGAGCCAACGCCATGATTAGCCCAATCCAAACCGACAACGACAGTAGATCGACGACGTTAAACCGGGGCCAACCCCATATAGCCTTTAACCGTTGCCGAACCTGATAGCACCGCAGAATCCAAGGAGCGTACCAAAAGCCCCAAAAGGCACTTGCCACAAATGCCTGTCCAATCGGAAAACCTAGGTTGGAATTCAGGACCGTCTTCGGTGACAACAGAGCGTAACAAAGGAGCAGGTACAACATCGGCGCTTGCTTTTCGCTGAACCGCGATCATCGAAATGACTTCAAAATTCCGACCTGAGCTATCGACCAAATTGTAGCACGAGCGAGTGCGATCGGGGCGCTCGCTCGACGATCCGAATCCCCCAAACTTGATTCAATGGATCGTTTGGTTAATTGCGGCCTCGACCGTTTTGGGTCCTGAATGCCGTTGAATCGACTTTACTTCAATCCTAATCACAAAATGCAGATCGCCTTTCTTGGACATGGAAATCACACAGATACCCATCCAAGCGACCAAATCCAAAGTCCAAGTCCAAGCATAAATGCCGGGAAAACAACAAAGATCTCGATCCCATAACGTATGTAGGTTATCCAGATTTTTGTTTCGAAAAGATCCGTAATCAAAATTGATAGTACAGGAACAAACAGAACGAAGACTCCGACAATGAAACTTGACCAAATTGCCGTTGAATAAGTTAGCCAAATAAGCGTCGTGGCTATCAAATGGCTTACCGGAAGAATTGCAAATGCCACAATTTGAAATCGTTTCCGGCGGGGCAAGCCAGCCACAAAGCTGTTGGCAAAATAAACTGCGATAATCCAGTAATAGTGCCAACCAAGGATGTAAACGAACTCGATCCTATTCATGAACATCGCAACTGATAGAAAAAGTGCGTATACACAAAGCGTTTTTATTGACGGTTGTTTCGAAACCATGGGACGCCGTATCTTAGAAGCAAAAACCGCGTGCGATGCGGGAATAGCGGTCAACAAGTGGTTCGGCATCCTTGGTGAAGATTGCCGCATGATTTCGGGATATGTGTGTGAAGACTGCCAACACGATTGTCACCACTAATCGATTACTGCCGTGAACCTTACCGGCCCTAATTCTAGTCCAACGATCTTGAACCAAGCAAGCAAACCGTAGGTGCGGACGCGAGGAGTTGTCTTGACAGGACCTCCAGTGCCCAATCGCGGATCGTCGGGCCTCACCAGAAAAAGCGGTTTCGCCACAACGAGCTTCACATTCACTCCATTCGCCGCGGTACTCGATTCGAAAGGAGCCGCAGTCGTTCGCTATTTCAATCCCACTTGGTCTTCTCTGCGTATTCCCCATCTCGCGCGGTGCATTCTCTTCTGAACCTCCATGCGCAGCCAAACCCAATTCGGTCGGAGCCGCAGTCGTCCGGAATTTCAATCCGTCCTGGTCTTCTCTGCGTATTCCCTTTCTCGCGCGGTGCATTCTCTTCTGGACCGCCACGCGAAGCCAAACCCAATTCGGTCGGAGCCATAGTCGTCCGGCATTTCAATCCGTCCTGGTCTTTTCTGCGGTTTCCCTATCTCGCGCGGTGCATTCTCTTCTGGACCGCCACGCGAAGCCAAACCAATTCGGCCAGATTCGACGTTATCCGGCATTTCGATCGGTCCTGGTCTACTCTGCGGTTTCCCCATCTCGCGCGGTGCATGACTGGCGTGGCCCTACCGTCCGTTTAAAAATAGTTGCACGAATTTTTTCGGCGGTTGTGTCGTTCGAATTTGCCCTATTCGGCCGGAGTGGTTCCGATTGTTCCCTAACGGATCAGTGGCGTGTCTTGGGCCTGTCCAAGCGGATGACCACGCGAAACAAAATCGTTGACTTCACGGAATCTGCACCTTAATCTCATGGGTTTTGACATCCAATGGTATCGCAATACCAGCAGTTTTATGCTGCGGGGTAGGGTTGTCCCATTGGAACAAAACAGGCAGCCGCGCCGCAACGGCTGCCCCCTGGGGTTGTGGCTCGCGTCAAATTAACCAGATTGTTTGTGTCGAATGAGTGGTCAAGTTTATCGGGGTCAGCCGGTTCCGGAGTTCTACGATCCGCAGTGGGAACACGAGAATTGCGGCGTTGGGTTTATTGCTCATATCAAGGGACAGCGGTCCCACGAGATCGTCAAAGATGCGCTGACCATGCTGCATCGCATGGACCATCGTGGCGGTTGCGGTTGTGAAGCCAACACCGGCGACGGTGCTGGTATTCTGACCGCCAAACCACACGAGTTCTATCGAGCCAAGTTGTGGGAAGAGTTACAAGTGGAATTGCCTCCCGCCGATCAATACGGCTGCGGGCTAGTGTTTTTCCCGACCCACGATCCCACCCGCCAATATTGCTCGCAAGTGTTTGAGCGTTATGCGGAGGAGTTGGGTTTGCGGGTTGTGTGTTGGCGACCGGTCCCGACCTGTCCCGACGCGGCGGACCTGGGCCGTACGGCTCGCGATGCCATGCCGCTCATTTATCAATGTTTTGTCGCGGCACGAAACGAATCCCTGGAAGCCGGGGAACTCGAACGGCGGTTGTACACGTTGCGGAAACGAGCGGCCCACCGGCTCAACGAAGCGGGCGCCGCGCCGGGCAAGAGCTTCTATCTGTGTTCGCTGTCAACCAAAGTCGTCGTCTACAAGGGAATGCTGACGACCCAACAATTACCGATCTTCTATTCGGATCTGGTCGATCCCCGTTATCGCAGCCATTTGGCGATGGTCCACTCGCGTTTTTCGACCAATACCTTGCCCAGCTGGGATCGTGCCCAACCGTTGCGTTGGATGTGCCACAACGGCGAGATCAACACGGTGCAAGGCAACAAGAATTGGCTGCGGTCGCGGGAGAGCCTGATGCACTGCCCGCAGTTCGGCGAACGGTTGTCTTCGTTGTTCCCCATCGTTGAACCCGATGTCAGCGATTCCGGAGCTTTCGACAACGCGCTGGAGTTGCAAATGATGACCCAGCGTTCGTTGCCTGAAGCCGTGATGATGATGATCCCGGAGGCCTGGCAGAATCACACACAAATGGCTGCCGCGCGGAGAGAATTCTATGATTTTCATTCGCTGATCCAGGAACCGTGGGACGGCCCGGCCAGTATCAGCTTTACCGACGGCCGCTACATCGGCGCCGTTTTGGATCGCAATGGACTCCGCCCTAGTCGCTACTGGGTCACATCCGACGATCGCGTCATCATGGCCAGCGAAGTGGGCGTGGTCGATGTGCTGCCACGACACGTGGTTCGCAAAGGTCGACTGCAGCCAGGGCGTATGTTCCTGGTGGACTTCGAACAAGGCATGATCATTGACGACCTACAACTCAAAGCGGATTTGGCGGCCCAACGACCGTACGGCGAATGGCTGAAAACCCAACGACTCTGTATCGCGGATTTGGCCGCCGAACACGAGTCCCAAGGTGGAAGTACGGACGCAGGACGCGAGAGACGCGATGCGTTGCTAGACTCCCCGGTTTACTCGGCGACGGAATTGACTCAGCGGATGACGGCTGCTGGGTACACTCGCGAGTCGGTCGAGATGGTGCTCATTCCGTTGATCGAACAGCACAAGGATCCGATCGGATCGATGGGCAATGACGCGGCGTTGGCTTGTTTGAGCAACAAGCCACGACTGCTGTACGATTATTTCCGTCAATTGTTTGCTCAGGTCACGAACCCTCCGATCGATTCGATTCGCGAAGAGATCGTGATGTCGTTGGAGGCCCACATTGGCCCCGAGCATAACTTGCTGGCGGTCTCGCCGGAACACGCGCGACGGCTCCGCATTCCGCACCCGATCCTGTCACCCGCCGAGTTTATTTGCCTGCGCGAAATTGAAATTCGCAGCCAAGCGAACGGCGAAGGCATGCGACCATGGCGCTTGCAGACGCTGGATATGACTTACCCGGTCACCGCAGAACAGACAGCAACGTTGATGGTGGATCGGCCACAAGCCAATCGTCCCGCAGGTACTTCGTTGCAACAATGTTTGGATCGTTTGTGCCATGAGGCCGAACATGCGGTCTTGCAGGGTGTCTCGTTTTTGGTGCTCAGCGATCGAGCGGTCGGACCGCAACGCGTGGCCGTCAGCTCCCTGTTGGCCTTAGGCGCTGTCCATCAACATTTGATCAAGCGGCAATTGCGCAACCGAGTCGGTCTGATCGTCGAGAGCGGTGAAGCGCGTGAAGTTCACCACTTCTGCTTGTTGGTCGGCTATGGCGCGGACGCGATTTATCCTTATTTGGCTTATCAAGCTTTGTCGTCGGCATACGAAGCTGGGCAGTTGCCCGTGAAGTCCCCCACCGGTGTGGTTTCGGCATTTCGCGACGCCATTGGCAAGGGCATGCTGAAAGTCATGGCAAAGATGGGGATCTCCACGTTGCCCAGTTACAAGGGTGCGCAGATCTTTGAAGCGTTGGGCTTGAGCGCGGAAGTCATGACCCGTGCCTTTACGGGTTCGGCAAGTCGAATTTCTGGCGTGGGATTTGATGTGTTGGCCACCGAAGCGGCGATTTGGCACCAATTTGGCTACGGGCCTCGGTCGCAGGCGGCATCCGGTCGGTTGCCAAACTTGGGCGATTACCATTGGCGCAGCGATGGGGAACAACACGCTTGGACGCCGTTCAATATTGCCGACTTGCAGCAAGCCGCTCAAAGCAATGATCGCGATGCCTATTGGCGATTCGCCGAACGGGTCAATCAAGAAACCAACCGAGCCTGTCATTTGCGCGGTTTGCTCCGCATCCGCAAGGATCAGCGTTCTCCCATTCCGTTGGAAGAAGTGGAATCGGCCAAGAACATCGTGCGGCGAATCTGTACGGGTGCGATGAGCTTTGGTTCGATCTCCGCCGAAGCCCACGAGAGCTTGGCGGTGGCCATGAATCGGATCGGCGGCAAGAGCAACACCGGCGAAGGTGGCGAAGACCCGCGTCGATTCTTGCCACTGTCGGGTGGCGATTCCCGTCGCTCGGCGATCAAGCAAGTCGCAAGTGGTCGCTTCGGCGTTACCGCGTATTACTTGACCAACGCGGACGAGTTGCAAATCAAGATCGCGCAAGGTGCCAAGCCGGGTGAAGGTGGTGAACTGCCCGGACACAAGGTCAACACGACGATTGCGGCGACTCGTCATAGCACTCCGGGGGTTGGCTTGATCAGTCCACCTCCGCATCACGATATCTATTCGATCGAAGACTTGGCTCAACTGATCTTCGACTTGAAGAACACCAATCCCTCGGCGCGCGTTAGCGTAAAGTTGGTGTCCGAAGTGGGTGTGGGCACGGTCGCTTCCGGTGTTGCCAAAGCCAAAGCCGACAATATCTTGATCGCGGGTGCGGATGGTGGTACCGGTGCATCTCCGTTGACGAGCATCAAGTACGCGGGCCTACCTTGGGAGTTGGGTTTGGCCGAGACGCACCAAGCGTTGGTGGCCAATGGATTGCGGAGTCGAATCCGATTACAAACCGACGGGCAATTGAAGACCGGACGAGATCTGGTCATTGCGACGTTATTGGGCGCGGAAGAGTTTGGCTTTGCGACCGCGCCGTTGATTGTGTTGGGCTGTTTGATGATGCGAAAGTGTCACCTAAACACCTGCCCGGTCGGCATTGCTACGCAGGACCCCAAGCTGCGTGCCAAGTTCGCTGGACAACCGGAACATGTCATCAACTACTTCTTTATGGTCGCCGAGGAAGCTCGCCAATGGATGGCGGATTTGGGCTTTCGCTCGATCGAGGAAATGGTGGGACGCAGCGACTTGTTGGAGTGGGACACCAGTATCGACCACTGGAAAGCCAAGTCATTGGACATGTCGGCCGTTTTGGGTCATGGTACAGACCTAGACTTGAACGTTTGCCACTCGCAGAGCCAGCAACATGATTTAGAAACCGTCTTGGACGTGCGGCTGCAGGAGATGGGCAAAAACGCCATTCTCCAATACCGCCGCACGCGATTCGAATTGCCCATCCACAATACGGACCGCACGACGGGCGCTTTGTTGTCGCACGAGGTCACGAAACGTTACAACGATTTGGGTATGCCGGATGGGACGTTGCATATCAAGTTTTATGGGTCCGCCGGCCAGAGTTTTGGGGCGTGGGTGACTCGTGGAGTGACACTGGAAGTTGAAGGTGATGCCAACGACTACGTGGGCAAGGGTTTGTGTGGCGGACGCGTGATTATCTATCCGCCCACCGAATCACCTCTCGTTCCCGAAGACAATATCTTGATTGGTAATGTGGCATTGTTTGGCGCGACCAGCGGAATGGCTTTCTTCCGTGGCATAGCTGCCGAACGTTTTGCAGTTCGCAATAGTGGCGCGATCGCCGTGGTCGAAGGCGTTGGCGATCATGGCTGCGAGTACATGACTGGCGGGCGCGTCGTGGTGTTGGGCCCCACCGGGCGCAACTTTGCAGCTGGGATGTCGGGGGGGATCGCGTTCGTTTACGATCCCAACGAGCAGCTCATCAAAAACTGCAATTTGGAAACCGTGCAAATCGAAGAAGTAAGTTCCGAAGAAGATATCTCGGAGTTGCGTGAGCTGATTCGCCGTCATCAAATGTATACCGGCTCGGAGGTTGCGTCGCGCATCTTGGACCAGTGGCCAAGTGTCTTAGCGGGTTTCCGCCGTGTGATGCCCATCGACTATCTGAAGGCGATGCAACAAGGCGTTGCGACGCGTCAAAACTTGGAACCGGTCCGCTAATCCGAAGTGGGAACAAAGGATACAACATGGGAAAACCTACGGGTTTCATGGAGTTCGCTCGTCAGACTGCCAAGAAGCGTACCCCTGAGCAACGCGTGCAAGATTTTGCCGAGTTCGAGAATCGACTATCGTTGCCGGTTTTGCAACAGCAGGGCGCGCGCTGCATGAACTGCGGCATTCCGTTTTGCCATACGGGTGGCATGATCGCCAACATGGCTGCCGGTTGTCCGCTGAACAACTTGATTCCCGAATGGAACGATCTGGTCTATCGCGATTCGTGGGCGGCTGCCTACGATCGTTTGGATCAAACGAATCCGTTCCCTGAATTTACCGGACGTGTCTGCCCGGCGCCTTGTGAAGGATCTTGTTGCCTGGGTGTTAATGAGCCACCGGTGACCATCAAATCGATCGAATGCGAAATCATCGATCGAGCCTGGGACGAAGGCTGGGTAACTCCCAAGCCACCTCAAAAATCGTCCGGCAAAAAAGTCGCGGTTGTGGGAGCGGGACCGGCTGGCTTGGCGTGTGCCCAGGGCTTGCGACGTCTGGGGCACGACGTCACGGTTTACGAACGAGACGATCGAGTGGGAGGCCTACTGATGTATGGCATTCCCAACATGAAGTTGGACAAACAGATTGTTCAACGGCGCGTAGATCAACTGGCCGCCGAAGGCGTCCGGTTCGTGACAGGTGTGGAGATCGGCAAGGACCTGTCCGCCGATCAATTGAAGGCCGATCACGACGCCCTGGTGTTGGCGATCGGATCCACTCGGCCGATGGACCTCAAGATTCCTGGTCGGGACCTGCACGGTGTCCATTTTGCGATGGAGTACTTGGTCGGCAATACCAAGAGCTTGTTGAACTCGCAGTTTGCCGATCACAAGTTTATCGATCCCAGCGGCAAACAGGTCGTTGTGATTGGCGGCGGCGATACGGGGAACGATTGTTTGGGCACTTCGGTTCGTCATGGCTGCGCCGGCTTGGTCAACTTGGAAATCGTTCCTCGTCCGCCGGCGGAACGAGCAGCCAACAATCCATGGCCGCAATGGCCGCGCGTCTTTCGCGTGGATTATGGTCACGAGGAAGCGGCGGCGATTTTTGGCAACGATCCGCGACAGTACGGCGTGCAAACGTTGGCTTTTTTGGGCAACGACCAAGGACAGTTGACCGGCATTCGCGTGCAGCAAGTGGATTGGACTCGGCCAGCCCCCGGGGCACCGTTTTCGGCAGTCGAAGGTAGCGAACGAGTGCTGCCTGCGGATTTGGTGTTCTTGGCCTTGGGCTTTGTCGGACCCGACGCCACCATCGCCGAACAACTGGGGCTAACCTTGGACCGTCGAGGCAACATTCAAGCCAACTTGGGTGAATTTGCAACAAACGTCCCAGGCGTGTTTTCCGTGGGTGATTGCCGACGCGGTCAAAGCCTGGTGGTGTGGGCCATGCGAGAAGGTCGCGATGCCGCGTTGGTGGTTCAACGATACCTATCGACTTTGGTGAATTGACCGCAGATCGAGGTGCTCACGATGAAACGAGTTCATGTCATTGGCCGAAAGAACCACGGCAAGACTCGGCTCGTGACCGAATTGGTCCGGCATCTCGCCAAGCGTGGCTGGCGGGTGGGCACGATCAAGCACACCCATCATCAACATGAATTGGATACGCCGGGAAAAGATTCTTGGCAACATCGCCAGTCGGGATCGATCCGCGTCGGCGTGTTGTCGCATCAACTGAGTGCGGTGTTTTTGCCGGTCAACGGTGCCGCAGATTCCGAGGACCGCTACAACGAAATTGCACCGCTGTACAGCGACTGCGACCTAGTCATCGTGGAAGGAAACGTAGCCGCGACGGCTCCCAAGATCGAGGTTTGGCGAGAAGAACTTGGCACCGACCCCATCTACCAGAACGATCCGGGTGTCGAGGTGGTGGTCACCGACGCATCTTTGACATTAACCGCGCCACGATTTACGCTGTTGCCGACGGCAATCGAGTCTTTGGCGGATTGGGTGCTGTTCCGACTGAAGTTATCTAACAACTCGAAATAGGCAATGAGCACCACCGATTCTTCCGCAACTGCTGCCAACGACACTGTGGCTTCGCCCGACCGAACCCGCGTCGGATGGGTTGGAACCGGCGTCATGGGGCAAAGCATGTGTCGGCATTTGCGGGATGCAGGATATTCGATCCGCGTCTACAACCGCACCAAGTCCAAAGCGGACGGATTGGTGGAAGCGGGTGCCCAGTGGGCAACCAGCCCTCGTGCGGTGGCGGAACAAAGTGATATTGTCGTGACGATGGTCGGCTACCCACGCGACGTGCGCGAAACCATCCTGGGGGTCGAAGGGGTTTTGGCGGGATTGAAGCCGGGCGGGATCGTCATCGACATGACCACAAGCGAACCCGCGTTGGCCAGAGAGATCGCCACTCGCGCCGAAGAGCAAGGTTGCGAGGCCTTGGATGCCCCGGTGTCCGGCGGCGACATTGGAGCCCGCGCGGCCGCATTATCAATCATGGTGGGTGGAAAGGCTGAGGTACTTCAAACGGCCTTGCCCCTGTTTTCGTTGATGGGGCGGACGATCCAGCATCAAGGGCCCGCCGGTTGTGGTCAGCATACCAAAATGGTGAATCAAATCCTGATCGCCAGCGGAATGGTCGGTATTTGCGAAGCTTTGTTGTACGGTTATCGAGCAGGCTTGGACCTGGAGACGGTTCTGAAGAGCGTGTCGGCGGGAGCGGCGGGAAGTTGGTCGCTCTCCAACCTGACCCCGCGCATGTTATCCGGTGACTTTCGCCCCGGTTTTTTCGTCGAGCACTTGATCAAGGATTTAGGGATTGCTTTGGCGGAGTCGCGGCGGATGGGGCTGTTGTTACCAGGCTTGGCCCTGGCCGAACAACTCTATTTGGCAACGGCAGCAGCTGGGTGGGAAAGAAACGGAACACAGGCCCTGCTGTTGGCACTCGCCCGCGTTTCCAATGTTTCGTGGCCCAATGGACCAGAACCCAGACCGCCTCAGTCGACTTCTCCAGCAGTCCGTCACGAATAGGAAAAACATGTTCGTAGAACCGATGGCTACTTTTGACCCGCAGGTGATACGTCAGGATTTTCCGATTCTGCACCAATCCATTCATCGCAATCGCCCGTTGATCTATTTTGATAATGCGGCCTCCACCCAGCGTCCCAATTCGGTGATTGAAGCGATGGCGGAATGTTATCGCCACGATTACTCCAACGTGCATCGCGGGATTCATACGCTGAGCGAGCGAATGACGGTGCGTTTTGAGCAAGCTCGGCAACAAGTCCAGAGGTTCTTGGGGGCTCGGCATTCGCATGAGATCATCTTCACCAGCGGAACCACGGGGGCAATCAATTTGGTCGCCCACAGCTTTGGTGCGGGACTGCAAGCCGGCGATGAGATCGTCCTCAGCCTGATGGAACACCACAGCAATATTGTTCCCTGGCAGCAATTGGCGGCTCGCCAAGGGATTGTGCTGCGTTGGGTCGGACTCCGGGATGACGGTACTTTGGATCTGGAACAGTTTCAAGCAACGCTCAATTCTCGGACGCGCTTGGTGGCCATCACCATGGTCTCCAACGTGTTGGGCGTGATCAATCCGATCCAACAGTTGTGCCAATGGAGTCATGCCGCCGGTGCAGTGGTCATGGTGGACGCGGCCCAAGCGGCCCCACACATGCCCATGAATGTGGCGGAATTGGGCTGCGACTTCTTGGCGTTTAGCGGCCACAAGATGTTAGGTCCCACCGGCATAGGGGTCTTGTACGGACGAGAAGAGTTGTTGGACACGTTGCCACCGTTTCTTGGTGGCGGCAGCATGATCGATATCGTGGAACAAGCCGGATTCAAGCCAGCAGGTCTGCCGGCAAAGTTCGAAGCGGGCACGCCACCGATTGTCGAAGCGATTGGCCTGAGTGCCGCTATCGACTATTTGGAAAAGCTTGGATTGGAACAAATCGACGCGCACGAGCGACACTTGGCTCGGCGATGCATCGCGGGCTTGTCGGCGATTCCAGGGATTCGCATCTTGGGGGCAACCACCGGTGAGCGAATTGGCGTAGTTTCGTTCGTGGCGGATGGAGTGAACTCGCAAGATTGGGCGAGATTCTTGGATTTCCGCGGGATTGCCACCCGAGCCGGACACCACTGCGCGATGCCCTTGCATCAAAGCCTTGGCCTAGCCAACAGTGTGCGCGCCAGCTTTTACCTCTATAACACGATCGAAGAGGTCGAACAATTCTTGGCGACATTGCCGGACGTCTTGGACCGGCTACGTTAACGCTATCAAGAGCGGAAGGCACGGGAATCGAACCCGCAACCCCTTGCGGGGCACTTCATTTCCAATGAAGCCGCTAGCCATTCGCTTACCTTCCAACGGCCGCTTCCATCATAATCGATGGCCCAAAGTTCGGGAAGGCTAACGTTGATCGGTCTGATCGGTCTGATCTGACTGATCTGTCTGATCCGACTGATCGGTCTGATCCGACTTCTCCTCTAGCAGTCCGGCTTCGCGTTTGCGGGCTTCAATGTCTTGGGTCGTCATCAGGTTCTTGATGTTGGCCCGGCCGTAACGGCGAACGCGTTCGTCGATAAACCATTGCATTGGGAAGTCATCAGGCCATTCCCGTCCCACGTCTTTCAAGTGGGCGTTGAACTTCGTGAACTCTTGCATCAGGTCTTCGATCAGCGTGCTTTCACCATCATGAAGTCCGGGATAGGGCTTCAACGCGTCGCTGGTATGTTGGAAGTACCGCGTCAAGGCATCAATGGCACCGTCTCGCTTGACCAAGCTGGTTACGCCGTTTTCGTCAGTGACTTCTTCTTCGTAGCTCTCCAGAATGCCCTGTCGCACCAGTTCTGCCGCTTCATAAGCTGCTTGGCGGGCCAACACGCCCGGCACGGTGGATTCCATGTTCGTGACGTCTCGCCAATAGTTGTAGTTCACCGTGTAGCGATAACTGTCCATCTGGCTAACCAGGAACTCGCCATCGGCCAGTTCCCGCAACAGGTTGTCGGCTTTCACCCGGTTCTCGGCGGGAGCACGGGCGGCAACTTCTTGCTCATAGACACGGATGTCCATTTCGATCCGCACCATTTCCATCATCTCTTTGTACTGCCGCTCGGCTTCCGGCATGTTGAGAATTTGTTGGTCCATCGGACTGAGGCGGGCGACTTTTTCCTTCGTGATTTCTTGCCGAACGCCCGGAGCCAGTTCGTCCATTCGTCGAGCGATTCCTTGCTGAAACTCCACTTGCCGTTCGAGATCTTCGAGGCGGATGACCGCTCCAAAACTCGTCGTGATATCGCGCTTGCCAAATCCTTGCCGATCACTAATTGGATCCCGATCCGTCCAAGCTTCATAGGCGGTTCGCCAAGCTCGGCGGGTTGCTTCACCAGGACGGAAATCGACCGAGAGCGATTCCGCGTATTGACGCAATTGCTGAGGACCTTTGACCCAGTACATCAAATCGCTGGTGCGCTTGGGAACACCCAAGTTTTCTCGCATGTGGTAGGACTTGTCGTACCACCAGTACGACAACATCCAAGAATCGAATCCACCCGCTTCCGGGCGATCAAACAATTCCGGGTTGATAAACTTGCTGATAAACGTGTCCACATACTCACGGTCTTTCCGCAGGATCTGGCGAAACTGTTTCTTTTCGTCGGAAACGCCGAACTTGATCCCGGTATGCAAGCCCAAGTTGTCGTAAATGCGGTGATCTCGTCGATTGTAGGCGACTCCCTTGGTGAAAAAGTTCAGGCCTTCTTTGACCCAAAAGTACCGATCTTGGTAATCGTCAAACTCGCGGGAAATGTTGTAGGCCAAGTTGTGCCCTTGGAACTCCCACACCGAAATGAAATTGGGCTGCAACAATACCAGGGTATCGACAGTGCCGGAGACTTTGTCAAAGGCTTTCTTTTCCTGATAGGCGTTGGCTTGGTTCCACAACACGTTGACCGCGATTCCATGCAGACCCATGGACGCCAACTTCATCACTTCGCTGGTGGGATCAATACTGCTCAAGCTGGCTTGAGACAGATTGTGTTCCGAGCGCAGTTGCGAAATAGTGCCACCCGTGGCTTCACCCGCTTGATTGGGGTCCTTGCTAATCTGATTGGGCCGAGCCAAAAACGAGATCGGCACCAACAGGATCGCTGCCAAAATACCGTAAATCGCCTTGCGATAATGGGAAGGTGCAAAGTTCATGCGGCCGCAATCTCCCTGGTCTTGAAGCAGAAGTAACCGATCACCATCATACCAGCGGCAAACGTGAATGCCGTCAGCAAGTTGATCAACAACAGTTGATTATCAATGGTGTAGCCGTAAGCCAAATAATTCGCCAGATTGAAGTTCTCGAAACGAGGTACCGCAAAGGACAGACTTTTCAAGCCTGGCAACAACAATTGCTTGTCGACAAATTTGAGAATCTCCGTACCCAACCCGGGCGGCAACGGATGTTGCAAATTCATCTGAGTGACCAACCGATAAAGCGCTTCCGATGGTCCGCCACCCCACATGTTCGCCAGTTTATCCGTGCTCAACACGGAATTCGCCACGAATACGATGAAATTCGCCGAGTAACCAAAGACGACCACGCCCACCGAACTGATCAACACGACAGGACCTTTGAGGAAGGTACTGAGGGCGATGCTCAAAGCGATGATTGCCAACATTTGAGCCCAAATACCCAAGAACCCGCGTACGTAATTCCAACCGAAGGACGTGTCACCGGCATGGAAGTAAATACTGGCCCGGGCCACTCCCACGTACTGCTTTTGATCAATGCAACGAACGATGAGATCCAGTTCGCCGTTGGTGGCCAAGTCTTCAAAAAAGTCCAACTCTTGATTGGTGCGGTCCGGTTGTCCAACGGCTCGGATCGTGCCATTTTTCAACTTGCGCGGAATCGTCAACGTCTGAACTTTGAACTCTTCGGTTTCAAATGGAATCTTCACCGACTTGACCTGGGCAGTTTCCGTCTCGGCCACGTCGACGACATTCCGCAGTTCGATCTCGGCTTCGATCCGTCGACGGAGATCACCGATGTGCGTGCGGAACACCGCCAAATTCAAATCCAAATTGACTTGGTCGGCATTTGAAAACTTCGACGGTGTCAAACCCGAAAACCGAAACGTGGCCGTGCTTTGGGTACCGCCTTGAATGTATTTGTGATAGTCCCAAACTTCACCCACATTGACACCGGTGGCGGGAGAGCCTGTTTCATCGGTGAGTGTCAACGCGGCCAAATCACCGCGCGGTGATGAGTAGATCGGCTGACGGGCTCGGAGATTTCCTCGCGGCGGACCGAAACGAACCATTTTCGGGTGTTGGGTTACGGGATCCGATTCCACAACTTCGACATCGTGCGTGTGCCCCGCGGTCTCATCCGCAACCACATCAAACGCCCCATTGGGAAGTTGAATAATCGCCAATCGATGCACGTGATCGTTGTTGCGAGTCGTGAACACCGACGACTCAAACGCGGCCCTCGGATCAAATGGTCGACGTCCATCAGGCGTGAAGCCGTCCACAATCGGCAACCACTTATCGACGGTGATTTCTTCACTGAGTTCGTGAGTATGGTCGATTCCGCGAACCATAAACACATAGCTCAAGCCGCCCACAATCGCCAGCAAAACGGTTCCAATCACGGCAAAACCGACAAACCGCCCCAACACGATTTCACTGGCCCGAACCGGCTTCGTGACCACCGTGTAGATCGTCTTGGACAAGATGTCGTTGGGCAAGCTGAAGGCACTGACCAACACCGCAAAAATCGAGATCAGAACTTGCGCTGCAAAGAACAGGAACGCGACGTAACTGCGTTCCGGATTTTTTCCTCCGCCGCCGATAAACCAGCCTGCGATGGCCAACGCCGCCACAAAGATCGCCAAGGTTACGACAAACAATCGGAAATTCTCTTTGATCGCCAAGCGAGCAATGGCCCAAATTCGACGAAATTTCATCCCAAACAAATCGGGAACCGCTTGAAAGACCGTCTGCGACACTGCATAAAACGCCTCGCCGGGACCGTGGCGAAAGCTCGAAACGACGAAGCCCAACAGCAGTCCCGACACGGCACAGATGACCGTAACAAAGACAAACGTCAACAGCGCGCCGTCGTTCAACAACCAATCAGAAAATGAGCGAAATTCTTCGACAACCATTTCGTATCTACCTGTCAGATCTTTCTAATCGGTCACCTCAGGACCACCACGGTTCCCTAAGGTCCTGGATTTCCTGAGGTCTTAGCGGGTGCCGTTGTCGTCGCCGCTGCCGATAATGCCCCGAGCACCAGGTCGGGCTTGGCTTTCGCGAATAATGTCCAAGAACAAATTCTCCAACGTATTCTTCGGACTGGACACATCCAACATCTTGCCACCGCTTTGGGACAAGATCTCCGCGATCTTCGCCTGAGCATCTTTGGTCAGACCCTCGACGCGAATCTGCTGTTGGTTGGTCACTTCCAGCAGTTCATCGACGCGCCCCAGCTCTTTAAGCTCGCCCTGATAGAGAATCGCAATGCGATCGCAAACGTCCTGGACATCCGCCAACAAGTGACTGCACATCACCACCGTTTTGCCTTGCTCCTTGAGCTCGATGATCAAGTCCTTCATTTCGCGAGTTCCCAACGGGTCCAAACCACTGGTGGGCTCGTCCAGCATGACCAAATCGGGGTCGTTGATCAGAGCTTGCGCCAAACCAATCCGCCGCGTCATCCCCTTCGAGTACTCGCGGAGCGGACGTCGCCGCGCCCACTTTAGGCCGACTTTTTCAATCAGTTTCGCGGCCCGTTCCCGCCGCACTTCACTGGGCATGTCAAACAGACGCCCGTAAAAATCCAGGGTTTCTTCCGCCGTCAAGAAGCGATAAAGGTACGACTCTTCCGGCAGGTACCCAATTCGTTCGTTCTTCGAAACTTCGGTCGTGGGCTTTCCAAAAATCGTCGCCCGACCGCCTGATGGGAATAGCAATCCCAACAGCAGCTTGATCGTGGTGGATTTGCCGGACCCATTGGGCCCCAACAAACCGAAAACTTCGCCTTTGCGAACTTCCAAATCCAGACCTTTTAGTGCCCGAACCTTGGAGCGACCCCAAAAGTCGGAGTAGATTTTGGTCAGGTTTTGCGTTTCGATCACGATGTTTGGGTCGTAATCGACATTGGTTTGAACCAGTTTGGCGCCCGCGGGAGCCGCTGAAGTCGCACTTACCATGACACTCGTATCTCCAAAGTCTCTTGCAAAACGGACCATAAAAGACGAGGGCCACCCCGTTACCGGGAGGCCCCCGTATCTAACTCACTATAAAACCGGCCCAACCAACCAGCAAGCAATGAAGCAGTCTTGTTACCTAGCCGAATCAAACAGCTTCTCGCTCAGGAACCGAAATGCCAACGCTTGCATGTAAGCGGTTTGCCGATTGTTGGCCGCTCCGCCGTGCCCGCCTTCGATATTTTCAAAGTATCGAACGGTGTGCCCCTGCTGTTCCATGCGGGCAAACATCTTGCGGGCATGACCAGGATGGACTCGGTCGTCCCGCGTGGAGGTCGTAAACAACACTTCGGGATACTTCACGTCGGGCCGAATATTCTGATATGGTGAAAATTTCTTAATATACGACCATTGCTGCGGATCATCCGGGTTCCCGTATTCGGCCATCCACGACGCTCCTGCCAACAGTTGATGGTATCGCCGCATGTCCAACAATGGGACTTGGCAAACCGCTGCTTCGAACAGTTCGGGGTACAAAGCGACCATGTTGCCCACCAACAATCCGCCATTCGACCCACCTTGAATTCCCAATTTTCCGGATTTGGTCACACCACGTCGAATCAAGTCCTCAGCCACTGCTGCGAAGTCCTCGTAGGCCCGCAAGCGGTTCTCTTTCAACGCCGCCTGATGCCAACGTGGTCCATACTCGCCGCCACCGCGAATGTTCGCGACGACGTAAACACCACCCTGACTGGTCCAAGCCCGACCAACCACCGGATTGTAGCTGGGCGTCAGCGAGATCTCGAAGCCGCCGTAACCATACAGGAGAGTCGGGTGTTGGCCGTTTAATTCCAAACCCTGGCGCGACACCTGAAAGTACGGCACCTTTGTTCCGTCCTTACTAACGGCGAAATGCTGGGTCACTTCCAAACCGTCCGCATTGTACATAGCTGGTAGGCTCTTTAATGGTTCGGGGTCGGCCCCAATTTCTCCCAGCCACAAGGTCGTGGGGGTCAAGTAATCGTTGACCGTCATGAAGTACGCATTGGATTCGTCCGAATCGACGGGTCCCGCCGAAACCGTGCCAATTGCAGGAGCGCCCTGCAACGGGGTTTTGGACCAGCCTGCTTTGCCCGGCGTTAGAACAAAGAGTTTGTTCTTGACGTCTTCCAACACGTTCAAGATCACATGGTCCTTGGTCGGACTGTATCCTGCCAACGACGAGTTTTCCGTCGGGGTGAACAGAACGGCAAAGTCTCGGTGACCTTCCATGAAGCGGTCGAAGGGGATCGCCAACAAACTTCCCGCGACGTATGTCGCATCGCCAATTTGCCATGGCTCGCGAAGTTCGACGTAGAGATACTCGCGATGAACCGATTTGTTCGCCGAGTTCGGCGCGTCGACCTTCACCAGCCCCTCTTTGGTGATCATGAACATTTCGTCGTAATAAAAGCGAATCGCTCGATTCACAAAATGTCTCTCGAAGCCAGGCGAATCATCGAAACCAGCCGACACCGACATGTCGTCGCTTTGGCCTTCATAGATCAGTTCGGCTTGCTCCAACGGTGTGCCACGTTTCCACCGCTTGGCCAAACGTGGATAACCCGACGTCGTCATCGAACCTGGACCAAAGTCGGTCGCCACATAAACGTGGTCTTGATCAATCCAAGTCATGCCACCTTTTGCTTCGGGCAACTGGAAGCCATCGGCGACGAACTGCCGAGTCTCCATGTCGAACTCACGGACAACCGAAGCATCCGCACCGCCACGCGACAAGGTGATCAGACAACGTCGATAGTCCGGTCGTAATAAAGAAGCGCCTTTCCAAACCCAATTCTCGTGTTCTTGGTCCGCGATCTCATCCAAGTCCAACAGCACTTCCCACTGGGGTTCTGCCTTCCGATACTGTTCCAAAGTGGTCCGGCGCCAGATCCCTCGAACGTTTTTCTTGTCGCGCCAGAAGTTGTAGTAGTATTCGCCACGCTTCGAGACCATGGGAATGCGAGCATCGGAATCCAGGATCGCCAACAAGTCATTCTGCAATGCTTGAAACGCGGGGTCGGATTCAAAATGGGACTGGGTCACCGCATTCTTCGAGCGAACCCAATCCAGTGCCGCTTCCCCCCCCACGTCTTCGAGCCAAAGGAATGGATCGTCCTGAGCGACCTCCTGATCCTGAACCGCTGTTGTCGTCACTGCTAATTCACCCTTTTCTTCGTTTGCGGCACCCAAGGCACCAGCCCATAGGCACCAACATCCCAACCAAAACATCTGCATGGTTCTTTCCTTTCAACTTTATCGGTAACCGCTTCAGCAACCATTCACCCCATGGTACGTGTTGTGGAGCAAAGCGTTCTCAAAAAATTCAATCCAGCGCGTGAAAAGCGACAAGCTCTTCAAGCGATTGCGATCGACGAAGCGACGACATGCAGAGCGCACCCGTCCGA